>NZ_JBVBEF010000214.1:0-4641 GCF_055456055.1 Bradyrhizobium sp. LeoB3 | reverse complement strand
TCTGATCGACGAGGCCAAATCGAGATCGACCGGTTGCGGCTCGCGGCCGCGGCGTGCGAATGCCACGGCAATATGCGTCTCGAATTCGAGAAGATCTTCGCGATGAATACGGCCCGACCTATCTCATTGGCCGTGCCGGATGAAGCGCGTATCCCCTGAAGGGAAGCGTGGTTTTGCATCACGGTAAATCCAGTTGCCCTTGTCGCAGAAGGGTCACAAGCGGCGTTCCGGCGGTCGGCCCGCTGCTTCCACTTTACCCTTGGAAGCTGACGGTTTGAAGCCGCGCTGGACTTCGCATTTGGGCCACACGCGGATGTCGTCGGTGGATGAGCAACCCACGACCTTAGCCGACGAGGATGCGCCCTGTGGTAAAGCCCCCGATGCGTCTCAGAGGATGGATCAACTGTCAGCATCACTGACGTGCCCTCAGCAAAAAAAGCTCCTGGCGCTCTCGATCCCGAGGAGGAAATTCATGGCCGACCACAAGAAATCCGCTTAGTCTTCCTGACCGCTCGGGTCGAAATGCGATACTGAGCTAGATCACCATTATGATCAAAACGCCAATCGCTACTGCTGCTACGGCCGCAGTAGAACTTTGGTTTGCGCAACCGGAACGTTGGAAATTGGAGGTGACCCCAATGACAACAGAGATGCGGAAGACCGGAATCGACGTCGTTGGCGACATGGTGGCCTGGGGTGCCCACTTTTGCCTCTTCTATGAGACGAAAGAGGATCTCCTCGACTCGTTGATCGCATACTGCAAGTCGGGTTTGGCAAGGGAGGAGTACTGCCTGTGGATTGTTGCCGAGCCTTTGACGATCGAAGAAGCCACAGCTGCGTTGAAAGCCGCGGTGCCTGACCTTGATCGACACCTGGCGGACTCCAGGATGGAGATTGTGTCGGCCCGCGATTGGTTTCTCCAGGACGGCACGTTTGACGGCAAGAGACTGACAGACGCTTGGTATGAGAAGCTCGCTCGCGTATCGGCCAGAGGTTACGCCGGCATGAGAGTGACCGGGGATACCACCTGGCTAGCAAAGAAGGACTGGGGACACTTTTGCGACTATGAAGATGGTCTCAACGAGGTTATCGGCAATCAGAGCCTTGCCGTGCTGTGCACGTACCCGCTTGCGACGTGCGGAGCTCCCGAAATCCTGGATGTGGTGCGTACACACCAGTTTGTCCTCGCAAGGCGACACGGGAATTGGGACATTGTCGAAACCGCCGCGCTCAAGCGAGCCAAGGCCGAAATCAAGGGGCTCAATGAGGAACTCGAACAACGTGTCGTAGAACGGACCAACCAGCTGATGCTAGCGTCGGAAGCGTTGCGTGAGGCGCAGACGCAGCTCGCGCACGTCAATCGCGTCACAACGATGGGAGAGCTCTCGGCCTCGATTGCCCATGAAGTCATGCAGCCAATCACGGCGACAGTTACCAATGCCCAAGCTGCCTTGCGCTTTCTAAACGCCCAGCGGCCCAATCTGGAGGTGGCCCGGCGGGTGCTTGGTGACACCATCAAGGAAGGCAACCGAACCATCGACGTCATCGAGCGGATCCGTGCCCTAAACAAGAAGGCGCCCCCACGGAAGGATGCCTTTGAGATCAACGGTGCAATCCTTGAGGTCATTGCCCTGACCCGTGGCGAAATAGTGAAGAACGGCGTCTCGGTGCAGACCCAACTCGCGGAGGGCTTGCCGCTCATTCAAGGAGATCGAGTCCAACTGCAACAAGTGATCCTCAACTTGATCATCAACGCCGTCGAAGCGATGAGCGCGGTCAGTGAAGGGGCGCGAGAGTTGCTAATTAGCACCGAGAAAGATGCATCGGGCGGGGTGCTTGTCGCCGTGCGGGATTCGGGCCCGGGACTGAACCCGGAGAGTTTTGCCCGCCTGTTCGACGCATTCTACACCACCAAGCCCGGTGGCATGGGCATGGGACTATCGATCTGCCGCTCGATCGTCGAAGCTCATGGGGGACGAATATGGGCCTCTCGTACGGCCGGCCCGGGTACAGCCCTTCAATGTATCCTGCCTGTCGGGTGAGAGTGTAAACGCAAAATTGCACTCGTTCTCGCAACCCCGACGTCGTGAACGGTAGCCTGCCGTTCCGGGAGGGTGTTCTTGGGCCTGAAGTCCGGAATGGGTCCAGTCGCGTCATTTTTGACCCATTCGCCGGATGTCTGCTTATCCCCTGACAGCGGCGGAATAGCAGACATCCCCCAACTGCGGCTTGGGGCCAGAAGCGGTAAAGCTCGGAACGGACATATGTCTTCCGGTTCACCTCCGATTGCGACCGGTCGAGCGGGCATCTCTATCGGCAGCGTGCTTACCACCCGACGTTCGCCCAGCCGCAACTTGGCACGCTGGACGGCTTGAGCGGGCGAACGGCCATCGAAGGTCGGCCGCCGGTGGTCTCCCTCGGCCTGCGCCGCGCTGTTCGGTGTCGCCAGCGCTCCGCGGCTGCCGCTTTACCCGCAAGGTGGATTGGGACAGACTGATGCCGCAAATGGGTGACTGGCGGTGCGAGCCAGCGGCTTTGCTCCATCGCTCTGGAGATGGGAGCGTCAGCTTGCCCGATTGGCCGAACGAAAGGGACCGACCCAGTGGCGGCACTGGGAGCCCCCGCATGTCCCTGGCGAGGCCTAACGCGCGGACGGAGCAAGTGCAAACCAATCTAAATTCGGCGACGATACCGACGTCGCCTTTTCTCCCGGTTATTTGCGCTGCCATCGCTATCGGGATCTTCGTCGCTGACACAACTACCCCCGCAGAGTTCGCCTTCGGCGTGCTGTACGTCAGCGTTGTGCTGCTAGCGGCCAGGTTTCTTCAGTGGCGCGGTGTTGTACTCGCGACATTGGCATGCATGGCGCTGACGGTGCTAAGCCATGTTCTGTCGCCGCACCAGGTATCGCTAAGCATCGCCGTTGCAAACCGCCTTCTCAGCCTTGCGACGATCGGCGTTGCGAGTTTCCTCGCCGTGCAAAGCCAATCGAGAGAACTGGTGCTGCGCGAGCAGGCCGGCCTCCTCGACCTCACCCACGACACCATCTTCGTGCGCGACATGAACGACACCATCGTCTACTGGAATCGTGGCGCCGAGGAGCTGTATGGATGGAAGAAAGCGGAAGCCGTCGGCAAGGTCACTCACCAGCTCCTGCAGACGGTCTTCCCCGTGCCGCTCGAAGAGATCACGGCAGGGTTGCTCCGCACGGGCCGCTGGCAAGGGGAACTCGTCCACACGAAGAAAGACGGCACGCCGGCAATCGTGGCGAGCAGGTGGTCTCTGCAACGGGACGCGCGGGGCCATCCGGTCGCGACCTTGGAGACCAATAACGACATCACCGAACGCAAGCGGGTGGAGGATCTGACCGGCCAGGTGTTCGAGAATTCACCCGATGGGATCTGTGTCATTGGACGCGATTGTCGGTTCCAACGCGTCAACCCGGTGTACGAGCGGATTTGGCAAATACCGGCCGACAGATTCGTCGGCCAGCACGTTGGGGATCTGCTGGGTACCAAGGTTTTTGAGCAGGAGATCAAACCGTATTTGGACCGCTGCTTCGCAGGAGAGGACGTCGGCTTCGAGGGTTGGTTTGCCTATCCTGTCGGCCGGCGCTACCGGGTCGTGACCTATTCGCCTCTGCGGCTGCATTCAGAGGGGGTCGAGGCTGCGCTCTCGATCGTTCACGACCTCACGGACCACATGCTGGCCTCCGAAGCCTTGCGCGCGGCGCAGGCGGAGCTCGCGCATGTCAATCGCGTCACGGCGATGGGCCAACTGACGGCCTCGATCGCCCATGAGGTCAGTCAGCCGATCGCCGCGGTGGTCACCAACGCCGGCGCCGCCTTGAACTGGCTCGGCGCTGAGCCGCCCAACCTGGACCAGGTCCGGGAGATCCTCGGCCAAATCGCTGATGACGGCAACCGAGCCGGCCAGGTCATCGGCCGGATCGGCGCCCTCATCAAGAAGGCGCCGCCGCGCAAGAGTCGGTTCGACCTCAACGAAGCCATCCTCGAGGTCATCGCGCTGGCCCGCAGCGAATTTCTAAAGCATGGCGTCTCGCTGCAGACCGGGCTCGCGAACGGCCTCGCGGCCGTGGACGGCGACCGCATCCAACTCCAGCAGGTTATCCTCAACCTGATCCTCAATGCGGTCGACGCCGTGAGAGGCACCGACGAGGGAGCACGGGAGGTGCTGATCAGCACGGAGGCGGATGCCGCGGGCGGCGTGCTCGTCACCGTGCGCGATTCCGGCATGGGGCTGGACCCGAACGATGCGGAGCGCGTGTTCGAAGCCTTCTTCACGACCAAGCCGGAGGGTATGGGCATGGGCCTCGCCATCTGCCGGTCGATCATCGCCGCTCACGGGGGACGGATGTGGGCGAGCGCCAATAAACCTCGCGGCGCGGTGTTTCAGTTCACCCTACCTCCAGAATCGGACGAGACCGCTCGCGCAAGGCCCGCCGGCCAGATGCCGGCGGTGTGAGGTTGCAGGTTTTGGGGGTGAAACCGGTCCGTTCTCGGCGGCGGCTGTCCTTACTGTGCTCGCCATCTGGTCGAAACGTCGGCTAGACTGTATGTCCCCTCCACAAAATGAGGCGACTCACCCTCAATGTTGCGACGAGGGTTGCCTGGATGGACC
>NZ_JBVBEF010000213.1:0-4660 GCF_055456055.1 Bradyrhizobium sp. LeoB3 | reverse complement strand
GCACCGCCTTACGTTTCTCACGCGCGGTTTCCTCCCTTGGAGGCTTTCGGACGCCGGCCGCCGAATACGCCGCGCCCGCCCTCAAGCGGCCGGCATCCGAAACCCTTCACAGACTCGGACATGGCCAAATTTGCCGAAATCCGGCAAAGTCATCGAATGTCCTGCCGTGTCCGCCCCCCGGCAGGGCCGTCACAAAGCGACGGGATAACTGTGAAACTGAAAGCAACCATCATCGTCGCAGCGCTGCTAGCTGCAACGGCTGCACATGCCGAGACGATCCATCTGAAATGCTGGGCGCGGGGCCTTACGGGTGGCCAGCGCAACTCGGTCTACATAAACGGGGAACAGGTCACCGTTAATCTGGACGAGGGGACGATGCACTCTCCGACATTCGGAAGCAATTTGGCCGTCCACGTCACAGATCCGCACTTGTTCTTTGAGACGGCGCTTACGCTCAGCAACATTTGGCAACATCTGTTCGACCCGACCGCTGTCTGGCAAGGTTTCATCAACCGCGTCGACGGCACGCTTAAGGCGCATAAACGCGACGGTACTGTCGTCAGCGGGCGCTGCCAGCTGGTCGGCTGAACCTGCCCATGTCGCAGATGGGTCAAAACGCGAGAACTCACAGCGAGCACAATTGGTCTGCTTCACCCCTGGGAATCGACGTACAGGCGATGTTACGCCTAGGCGGCTCTGGGGCCATAGCGGGACGCCGCGCAGTTTTTTTCGCCGGCCCATGGACCCACTTAGTTGGTGGGCGCAGCTATCGGTCGTGCGCGGCGCTCCTCGGTCCCGAAATCCGGCGCATGCCGCAATCCAGTTGTCTTCATCGCGCGACGCCCGGCTAGATAGCGAGCATCTGTACTCATGCACCATTTTGGCAAAGATCGAGAGCTTGCTGCGGCCGAATGCCGCAAACCAAAGCATGCTATGCTGCGAAGATCGGGATAACGTTTCTTCGCTGTAGTCCAAATTTCGGCTGGCCGCCAATCAGAGAGTCGATAGGGCCAATGCAGCAGATTGCGGACTGGCTCAACACACTAGGCTTGGGGCAATACGCGCAGCGCTTTGCCGAGCACGACATCGATCCGAGCGTTCTGCGTGATCTCACCGACCAAGACCTCGAGAAAATCGGTGTCTCGCTCGGCCATCGCAGGAAGATATTGCGCGCGATTGCGGAGCTCGATGCGATCAGACCGAGATCTACTCCTCGGACCGAGCCGGAGAGACGTCAGCTCACAGTGATGTTCGCTGATCTTGTTGGTTCGACAGCTCTCTCGACAAGGCTCGACCCTGAGGACTTGAGGGAAATCATTAGCGCGTACCACCGCTGCTGTGCCGAGCAAATCGAGAAATTCGGCGGGTTCGTTGCCAGATACATGGGCGACGGCGTGCTCGCATATTTCGGTTACCCGCGGGCGGATGAAGACGATGCTGAGCGCGCGGTATGCGCCGGGCTGGCATTGGTCGCGGCCGTGCAAGGGCTCGATGCCGGTCCGGAGGTAACATTGCGAGTGCGAGTTGGCATTGCCACCGGTCTGGTGATCATAGGAGAGGGCGCGTCGCAGGAGCACGAAGTCGTCGGTGAGACCCCGAATCTGGCCTCGCGGCTTCAGGCGCTGGCCGAGCCACAGACGGTGGTCATCGACGGCAGCACCCGCCGCCTCGTCGGTGGACTCTTCGAGTATGTCGCTCTCGGGAGCGTGTCCATCACAGGCTTCAGCGCAGCGGTGCCGGTCTGGCGAGTGATCGGTGCGAGCGCGATCGATAGCCGCTTCGAGGCCTTGCGCGTTGTGAGGACGCCCCTGCTCGGCCGCGACGAGGAGATCGAGCTGTTGATGCACCGATGGCAGCAGATAAAACGCGGCGATGGCTCGGTCGTGCTGATATCGGGTGAGGCAGGCATCGGCAAGTCGCGCCTCGCCGAGACCGTGGCGGAGCGGCTGAGCGATGATCCACCCATCCGCCTGCGCCGTTTCTGCTCGCCGCACCACCAGGACAGCGCGCTTTTCCCGACCATCTCGCAGCTCGAACGGGCAGCGGGATTCCGGCGAGACGATACGCACCAGCAACGATTGGACAAGCTCGAGGCGTTGCTCGCGGAGGCAAACGCCGACCTCAGCCAGGCCGTCCCTGTGATCGCGGACCTGCTATCCGTGCCGATCGGCAATCGCTATCCACCGCTCAGCCTCACCCCGCAGAAGCGCAAGGAGGAGACGCTTAGGGTCCTGCTGGCCCAGCTCGAGGGACTGGCGGCGCGCCGCCCCGTGCTGATGGTGTTCGAGGATGTGCACTGGATCGACCCCACCTCGCTCGACCTGTTGGACCTCATCGTCGAGCGGGTTGCAACCCTCCGGGCCTTGCTGATCATCACTTTCCGGCCAGAATTCGCGCCGGCGTGGATTGGACGCTCGCACGTGACATTGATCAGCCTCAATCGTTTGCCGCGTCGACAGCGCGCCGAGATGATCATGCGGGTGACCGGCGGCAAGGCGTTGCCCCAGGAGATCGCCGAACATATCATCGATCGGACCGATGGCGTACCGCTGTTCATCGAGGAAGTGACCAAGGCGGTGATCGAGAGTGGCATGCTGACCGAGGCTGGCGACCGCTTTGATGCGAGAGGGCCCGTGCCTCCGCTTGCCATCCCTACCTCGCTCCAAGGCTCGCTGCTGGCACGGCTCGATCGCCTGGCGCCCGTGCGCGAGGTGGCGCAGATTGGAGCGGCACTCGGCCGGTCGTTCTCGCATGAGCTGATCAGCGCCGTCGCGGCCATGCCGCAGCAGAAGGTAGACGGGGCCTTGGCGCAGCTCGTACACGCCGAATTGGTCTTCCAGCGGGGCACCCCGCCCGGTGCAGAGTACACCTTCAAGCACGCGCTCGTGCAGGACGCAGCCTATAGCACATTGCTGCGCGGTCGACGCCGACAGATTCACGCCCGCATTGCGACGACGCTTGAGAGCCAGTTTCCTGAAATCGTAGCCGCTCAGCCCGAACTCATGGCCCACCATTGTGCCCAGGCCGGTTTCAACGAGAAGGCGGTCGGCTACCGGCTCAAGTCCGGCCAGCAGGCGGTCGCACGATCGGCGATGACCGAAGCTGTGTCGCAGTTGCAGAAGGGACTGGAATTGCTGGCGAACATGCCCGAGGAGTCCCGGCCCGTGAAGCACGAGCTCGACCTGCAGATCGCTCTCGGCCGAGCCCTGATGGCAACCCGTGGGTATTCGGCGCCGGTGGTGGCCGACACCCTCGCCAGGGCACGAGCGCTCGCTGAGCGGTTCGATCGACCGGATTGTCTCGCTCCGTTACTCTATTCCCAATGGGGTTTCCACATGGTTCGGGCCGAGCACGAGCTGGCAGCGTCCCTTGCCGAACAGTTGGAGAAATTAGGCGATACGAGAAAAGATCAAGTCACTTTGCTGCTGGGTCACTATATTCACGGCGCCAGTTGCTACTTTCGCGGGGAGTTTGTGACAGCGCGCGCCCTTCTCGAGCGGTGTGATGGCTTGAGAGATCCGACCGCTCGCGCGACTTGCGCCGCGATCGCAGTGGCCGATCCGCACGCGGCAAGCCTCGGACACTTGGCGCTGACACTGGCGCTCCTAGGCCAGATCGATCAGGGATGTGCGCGCGCGGACGAGGCATTGTTGGAAGCCCGCCGGCTCGACCATCCGTTCACGGTGGCCTTTGTGCTGAGCAAGGTGTGTGCGGTGGAGGCGGCCGCCGGCTTGCTGCATGACGCACGGCGGCACGCCGAGGAGCTCGCGGCCCTTTCGAACGAGCACGGTTTTCCGCTCTGGTTGGGCGTCGGACTTCTTCAGCATGGTCGTTCATTGACGGCACTTGGACAGGTGCATGACGGCCTCGCGCTGCTCGCGAGGGGACTCTCGGTGCTTCGTACTGCCGGAGCCGTCGTGCACACGCCGCGCGCGCTCTGCTTTCTCGCCGAGGCTCACGTCAAGGTCGGCCATCTGCAGGAGGGGCAGAATTGCCTCGTCGAGGCTGCACAACTGATCGAGACGACCAGCGAGCGGTGCGGTGAGGTCGAGCTGCATCGACTTCGAGGCGACATGATGAACGCCCGAGGCGACCAAGTTGCTACGGAGCAGAATTATCACCGGGCACTCGCGGTGGCGGAGCGCCAGAGCGCGAAGACGTTTGCGCTTCGCGCTGCGACCAGCCTCGCCCGCCTGTGGCGCAACCAGGGCAAGTGCACGGAAGCTCGCGACCTCCTCGCGCCGGTGTACGGCTCGTTCACCGAAGGCTTCCACATGCCTGTCCTGCGGGACGCTAAGGCGTTGCTCGACCAGCTGGCCTGATGCAGCTCACCGCTTGCGTAACGGGATAGCTGGTGGTCTCCTGCACTCCAAGGCTTGACGCACTTCGGTCGATCATCTCATCAAGTGTCATCTGCAGCTCGGCGTCGCCGACGCGCAGAGTGATGGTGGGATGCGATTGCCATCGCATGCGCCCGACGCCGTCGGAACGTCCGCTGTGGGTCTTGGTTGTGTGCAAACGGACGCGGCCGCGGTCGACAATCGTTGCAGGCCACGCGTTCCAACGTCCGATAGCCGGCCAACGTGGATATAGGGACGCGTTATCGCGCTTTTGGACGCACTTTTCGGCCTTCAGGCGGCGCGGATGGCTGCAATCAGGC
>NZ_JBVBEF010000212.1:0-4764 GCF_055456055.1 Bradyrhizobium sp. LeoB3 | reverse complement strand
TCAAGACAGGACGCCCCTTGGCGCTATCGGCTTGGCCACCCTGTTTGCCGCAGCGGCCTACCGCGCGAGCGGTTTAGATGCTATGGGCTACCCGGCGAGACAATGGCACCATCGTCGCGGCAACAAAGCGATGGAGCGCCCCATGGCGAAGCAGAACGACCTGAGCAGATGCCTTGTCACCCTTGAGCAAGACGCGACAGTGATCGCCGTGATCGAGATGGGCCAATCAAGTTGGCTGGTGGCCGGTATTGTGCCGGGACTTGAACGCAATCCGTTGAAGAAGGTCAGCCCGGACCCCGATAAGCTCCTGCAGCTTCTGCATCGCTGGCAGAAGGAAGCGGTGCAGGCTGGACGCGCGATCAAACGGATCGTGGTCGCCTATGAGGCCGGCCGCGATGGCTTCTGGTTAGCACGCTGCCTGCGAGCGCGAGAGATCGAGGCCTACGTGATCCACCCGTCGAGCGTCCCGGTGTCGCGTGAGCACCGGCGGGCGAAGACAGATCGGCTCGACACTGAACTGCTCAAACGCGCCTTTCTCGGTTGGCTGCGCGGCGAACCGAAGCATTGCAGCATGGCAGCGATCCCCACCCTCGCGGAGGAGGATACGAAACGGCCGGGCCGCGAGCGCCAGAGCTTGGTCGGGGAGCGCACACGCATCATCAACCGCGTGAAGGCTAATCTCGCCCGCCTCGGCATTCGCGACTTCCGGCCTAACCTGGCCCAGGCATCGAGCCGGCTGGAGGCCTTACGCACGCCGGAGGGGACGGCCGTTCCGGTGAACACGCTGGCCGAGCTGCGGCGCGACATGGACCGTCTTCGATTCGTAAAGCAACAGATCAAGGAAATCGAGACAACCCGCGCCAAGCGCTTGGCGGAAGCCCCCAACGAGCAAGGCCATGCGATGGTGCGGCTGCTTGCGCGGGTCGTCGGTGTCGGTGCTGAGACAGCGGACATGCTCGCACAGGAGGTGTTCTCGCGCAACATCCGGGATCGTAAGGCCCTCGCGCGCTATGCCGGCCTCACTGGTGCGCCCGACGAGAGTGGTAAAAAACGACGCGAGCGAGGACTTGCCAAAGCGGGCAATGCCCGCGTTCGCCGCGGTATGATCGAGCTCGCCTGGGGACATCTGGTGCATCAGAAGGCCAGCGCATTGACCGCGTGGTATCGGAAGCGAACTTCCGATGCTCGCGGCGGTACGCGCAAGACAATGATCGTAGCGCTCGCGCGCAAGCTTCTCATTGCGCTGTGGCGGCTCGTGACAACCGGCGAGACGCCGGCCGGTCTGCTGCTGCGCCCGGTCGCATAAGGTCAATTGAGTTGCTGCAGCCTAGCATCTTATCGATGCCGAGCTGCAGCTGATGAGCCGAGGTGGCGGCAACCCGATGTTGGACTATGGTCCCTGTACCGCGGTTTAGAATGGGCCCGCCGTCTCGGAGCTTCGCCGCCGATGCGCATGACTGCATCATGGTTGCGACCCTCTCGGGTCGGCCGAATACAAGTTCGTGGCGCGCGAGCTGCGCGCACGATGGCGAGCTCCCCTCGGTATCGTCTCAGCTGCCAACCCGAGCGCGCCAGTCTGCTGCTGTGCTCGCAGCCGTCAAGGGCAAGTCGCTCCGCGATGGCCTTCGGCCACCCTTGACCGCCGCTCCGCGCAGCAGCCTAGCAAAAAGCAGGTCGGGACGAGGAGATGTCGCAGCCCGGCCCAACAAGGAGATGGCCAATAACGAAAAGCCTTGACACCAATCGCCCCATACAAGTCCTCTGGCCCTGATGCGAACTGCGAGCGGACTTTGAAACGGTCCGCTTATCGGGCGAGACCGGACGTGACTGGCCGACCTTCCAGACGGTGCTTTTGACCCCATCAGCCGAAACCGGATTGAAAGATCGCCACGTCAGCTCACCGGGGTAGACCGGACGCTGCCCAAGGCGGGGCCAAATGCCGCTTGTGTGAAGGGTTTCGGATGCCCGCCGCAGCCGTGACAGCGCGGCATATTCGGGCGGCCGGCGTCCGAAAGCCTCCAAGGGAGGAAACCGCGCGTGGTGGGCAGGACTGGTGCGGCAGGCTCTATGGGGATTTGAGCGCTGCGAGCGAGCTGGCAGGTTGAGTTCCAAGTGGTGCAGCGAGCTTAGCGATGATGGCGCGGCGGGTGAATGAGCGGTGGATGGCGTGGCCAGCGATCAATTGTCGGCGGATTGACGACGACAGATGGACGTTTGGGCGCATTCCGTCATGGCCGGTCGATGAGCGGCGGGCACGACGAGCAGCTTTGCTGAATGGCGGTTGCGCGGTCATGAGGTGTCGATCCTGATGGCGCTGGTTGGCGCGGTCGGTTGACGGTGCGGCGTTGCGCCTCGTTCAAAGAGCTCGATGACGATCATGCGGCCGCCGCAGCATGGACAGGGCGGCTTGCCGGTGTCGACGATGGTCTCGGTCGGCTCATCCTCACGCTCCTTGACGACGAGCAGCTCGCGTGCGCATGCGATGTTGTCGGCGCAGGCGCCCCGCGCCAGCAAGCCGTAATGGCGGATGCGGTGGAAGCCCTTTGGCAGGACATGGATGAGGAAGCGGCGAATGAACTCGAAGGTGGCGAGCGTCATCCGTTTCTGGCGGTCGCGGCCTTCGACGCGGTAATCCTTCCACCTGAAGGTGACGCCGTGCTGGTCGAGGGCGATCAGGCGGCTGTTGGCGATGGCGACGCGGTGAGTATAGCGTGACAGATAGGACAGCACGGCCTCGGGGCCGCCGAACGGACGCTTGGCATAGACGACCCATTCCGTCTTGCGCGACGCTGCAAGCAATGCGGCGAATGATTGTGCTCCGGCAAGATGAGCGTCGTTGCCGAAGAAGCTCAGGCGCCCGGCCTGGTGGAGGGCGGCGAGGCGCTCCAGGAACAGCCGCCGGAACAGGCGTGAGAGCACCCGCACCGGCAGGAAGAACCCCGGCCGGCAGGACACCCAGCGCCGGCCGTCGGGCGAGATGCCGCCGCCCGGCACGATCATGTGGACATGCGGGTGATGGGTCATGGCCGAGCCCCAAGTATGCAGCACGGACGTGATGCCGATCCTGGCGCCCAGATGCTTCGGGTCTGCGGCGATCGTCAGCATCGTCTCGGCCGAGACCTTGAACAGCAGATCGTAGACGACGGCCCTGTTGTGGTAGCCGATGTCGGCGATCCGAGCCGGCAGCGTGAACACGACGTGATAATATGGCACCGGCAGCAGCTCGGCTTCGCGATCGGTGAGCCACTGCTTCGCCGCGGCGCCCTGGCACTTCGGGCAGTGCCGATTGCGGCAGGAGTTGTAGGCGATGGACGTGTAGGCGCAGTCCTCACAGCGGGCGACATGGCCGCCGAGGGCTGCCGTGCGGCAGCTCTCGATCGCCGACATCACCTTCAACTGGTCGAGGCTGACGTGGCCGGCATGGGCCTGCCGCCATGCCGGACCACGGTCGCGGAAGATATCCGCAACCTCCAGAGACGGACGAGACATGACCGTCCTGCGTCAGCCGGGCGGCCGGGCCTCCTTGAGCTTGATCGCGATGTGTTCCAGCGGGCTCATGACCTCGCTGATCGTCTTGGTGGCGACCCTGGTATAGAGCGCGGTCGTATCGAGCTTGGCGTGACCGAGCAGCACCTGGATCACGCGTACGTCGATGTTCTGCTCGAGCAGATGGGTGGCGAAGCTGTGCCTCAGGGTATGCAGCGATACGCGCTTGTTGATGTCTGCCATCTGGGCGGCGGCATGACAGGCACGATTGAGCTGGCGCGTCGTCATCGGCTGCGCCGGATCACGGCCTGGGAACAGCCAGCCCTGCGGGCGCGCCGCCTTCCACCAGGCGCGCAGCAGGTCGAGCAGGCTCGGCGACAGCATGACGTTGCGGTCCTTGCCGCCCTTGCCCTGCTCGACCCGGATGATCATGCGCTTGCTGTCGATATCGGAGATCTTGAGCGAGACGACCTCGGCGGCACGCAGGCCGGCGCCATAGGCCACGCCGAGCGCCGCCTTGTATTTGAGCCCGGGGGCGGCATCGAGCAGGCGGGCTACTTCCTCAGCGCTTAGCACCACCGGCAGCTTGCGAGGCTCGTGAACGACATGCGTGTGCTCGATGATCTCGTGGCGCCTGAGCGTGACCCGGAAGAAGAACCGCAGTGTCGAGACGGTCTGGTTGATGGTCGGCACGCCGGCGCCGCTCGATGCCAGATGGAGTTGGTAGCGACGTACATCCTCGAAGCTGGCCGTATCCGGCGATCGTCCGAGGAACACCGCGAAGTTCTTGACCCTCTGCACGTAGTCATGTTGGGTCTTGGGCGCGAACTTGCGGATCGTCATGTCTTCGATCATGCGCCGCCGCAACGGGCTCATGGCCTCGTCGGTCATGGGGATGCTCCTGTCTTGGGTGAAGGTTGCGAACCCCTCATCTCAAGACAGGACGCCCCGTCGCGCTATCCTCTCAGCCGTGCTGCCGGCTGTCGTGCCCTACCGCGCGAGCGGTTTAGTCCAATGACCCCTTAGCGGACATGCTGTTTGTAAGCTTCGATGTCGGCTTTGCGCTGTTAAGCGGACATGGACCGCGCGGCTCGACTGAGGTCAGCTTTGCGCCAGGAGGCGCAGTAGCGCTCTCCAGAGACGGTTTAGCACCCCAAAACGACCGGTGCCCGCTGATTTCCTGGATCCCGATGGCAATTCGCTTCCTGAAGGCAGCTTCAACGGAATTGGAACAATGTCCAGGCGATCTGATTGGAAACTGTTAGAGCCGGGCTAGAC
>NZ_JBVBEF010000211.1:0-4809 GCF_055456055.1 Bradyrhizobium sp. LeoB3 | reverse complement strand
TGCAAATCAATCCGCGAAGAGAATCACAGCTGCCACGCGCCCGATATAAAAAGATTCACAGTCTCGTAGGGTGGGCATGCCGCCCGCGCCCAATTGCCGCAATGACCTCCAGAATAATTTTGCGGGGACCTGTCGGTGCGGCAAAACCCGGTTCGTCTTATCTGCGAGTGCCTGAAGACAAGTGACCAATAAGTGACCCCCTAACGGAGCGCGAGACGATGCGATTCATGGTGATAGTGAAGGCTAGCCGGGACACCGAAGCCGGCGTGATGCCCTCGACGGAACTTCTGGCTGCGATGGGCGCCTTCAACGAGGAGATGGTCAAGGCCGGCGTCATGCAGGCCGGCGAGGGCCTGCATCCGAGCGCGAAGGGCGCGCGGGTCAGCTATGGCGGCGGGCAGCCCCGCGTCACCCGCGGACCGTTCAGCTTGAGCAACGATCTCGTCGCCGGCTTCTGGCTGATCGAGACCAAATCGCTCGATGAAGCGATCGACTGGATGAAGCGCGCCCCGTTCGAGGACGGCGAGATCGAGATCCGGCAGGTGTTCTCCACCGAGGATTTCGGCGAGGCATTGACCCCCGAACTGCGCGAGCAGGAAGAGCGCCTGCGCGCCCAGGTCGCCACAAGGTAGCCCTCGCCGTCATTCCGGGGCGTCCGAAGGACGAGCCCGGAATCCATCGGACCGCATGCGCAAGCTGAGAAATGGATTCCGGGCTCATCGCGTTGCGATGCCCCGGAATGACATCCCCCAAACCACAAGGAACCACCCATGCGATTCATGATGCTGATGATCCCGCTCGGCTTCGAGACCGCGCCGCCGAAGATCGACCTCGATCCCGAACGCGTCAAAGCGATGATGCAATACAACCAGGCGCTGAAGGACGCCGGCGTCCTGATCGCGCTGGACGGCCTGCATCCGCCGTCGGCGGGCGCCCGCGTCTCTTTCGCGACCGGCAAGCCTGTGGTCACCGACGGTCCATTCACCGAATCGAAGGAAGTGCTCGGCGGCTACTGGATGATCAACGTGGCCTCGCGTGCGGAGGCGATCGAATGGGCCAAGCGATGCCCGGCCAGCGAGAACGAGATCATCGAGATCCGCCAGGTGCAGGAAATGAGCGATTTCTCGGAGGAGGTGCAGAAGGCAGCCGCCGGCTTCGAAGAACTGCAGCGGGACTCGGCACACCGTTAAGTCGCGCACCGATCACAAATTCAACGCCAAGGGAGAAGCACATGAGCAGCAACGATACGTTCCTCGCCGTCTATCTCGGCAGCATGAACGGCGCGCGAATGACGGCCTGGCGCGCGCTGCCGGAGGCCGAGCGGCGCGCCAAGGAGCAGCAGGGGATGGCGGCGTGGGGCGCCTGGGTCGAAAAGCATCAGGGCGTGATCGTCGAGATGGGCGGCCCGCTCGGCAAGACCAAGAAGGTCGACGCGAACGGTATCGCCGACATCACCAACCTGTTGACCGGGTTCACCGTGGTGCGTGCCGCCTCGCAGGAGGCCGCCGCCAAAATGTTCGAGAACCACCCGCATTTCGCGATCTTCCCGGGCGACTCCGTGGAGATCATGCCGGTCCTTCCGATCCCGGGCCGTTGATCTCGCCGCCGGCCCCGTAGCCCGGGTGAAGCGCCAGCGTAACCCGGGGCGGTCGTAAACGCGGACACAGCCGTCCCGGGTTGCGCGGAGCCTGTCATCGGGCGCGCGTTCGCGCGACCCGTTGGCTCCACCCGGGCTACGAACCGCCGTCATTCCGGAGCGATGCGATAGCATCGAACCCGGAATCTCGAGATTCCGGGTTCGGCTCTGCGAGCCGCCCCGGAATGACGCGAAGTTGCGCCCTCGGCGCTAGTGACCTTTGCATCCGGCTCATGTAAGAGCTTTTCACATGAGCTGGCGCAAGGATCAGCGCCGCGGCGAGCGCGGCTATCATCACGGCAATCTCAAAGAGGCGTTGCTGCAGGCGGCGCTCGACTTGATTTCGCAGAAGGGGCCGGCCGGCTTCACCTTCGCCGATGCCGCGCGCATGGCCGGCGTCAGCCCCGCCGCGCCCTATCGGCATTTCCGCGACCGCGACGAACTATTGTCGAGCATCGCCCAGCGCGGCTTCGAGCAGTTCGAGCAGCTCCTGACGCAGGCCTGGGACGACGGCCGTCCGGATACGATCACCGCGTTTGAGCGCGTCGGCAAGGCCTATCTCGCCTTCGCGCGCGAGGAGCCCGCGTTCTATTCGGCGATGTTCGAATCCGGCGTTCCGGTCGAGACAACTCCTGCACTGATGGCCGCAAGCGAACGCGCCTTTGCCGTCATTCGTGCTGCCGCGGAGCGGCTTGCGGCTTTGGCGCCGCCCGGCGTGCCGCGTCCGCCGGCGATGATGATGGCGCTGCACATCTGGGCGATGTCGCACGGTGTCGCTTCGTTATTTGGCCGTGGCGATGCTGCGCGTCGCAAACTGCCGATGACGCCGGAAGAACTGCTGGAAGCCGAAGTGCTGATCTATCTGCGCGGTCTCGGCTTCCCCACCGAGCGCACGCCCGAGCCGGTGGACGAAAAGCCCGCAGGTCCCTGGGGCAAACCGAAATAAAATTGCCGAAATAATTTTGTCGCACCCCCGTGGGGTCGGCTTGACTTTCGGAATGGATCGGCCAAGTATGTAAATGTTATTTACATTCACAACGGCGTGATGCCGTGATGGAGAAGGGAAATGGCCTACACCGCAGATGTCAATCGATGGCGCGGCCCTGTGGAAGAACCCTACCGCCCACGCATGTTCGAAAGCCCGTGGCACCCCGGCTGGATTGCCGTGACCATTCTCGGCTTCATCATTTGGTGGCCGATCGGGCTCGCCCTCCTCTTTTTCACACTCGGGAGCAGAAGAATGGGTTGCTGGAGTCACCACGATCAGGATCGCTGGCAGAACAAGATGGAGCGGATGCAGTACAAGATGGATCGCATGCGCGACCGCATGGAGCGCCGCGGCTTCGGCTGGGGCTTTGGTCCGCCCTCGAGCGGCAACCGCGCCTTCGACGAATACCGCGCCGAGACGCTGCAGCGTCTCGAAGAGGAGCAGAAGGAATTCAAGGAATTCCTGAGCCGCCTGCGCCACGCCAAGGACAAGGAAGAGTTCGACGCCTTCATGAACCAGCATCGCCAGCGTCCGACTCCGCCGAACGACCAGCCCCCGCCGCAGCAGGGCTAAAGCCATAGCGTTTTCAAGCGAAGTGGGCACCGGTTTGCGTGAAGAAAACGCGTCAAGAATAAGATCGAGAGCTAGCCTTCAGGCGATGTGCCCCCATAAAACCTGATGGCCCTGAGCCGCCCGTTTGCGAAAGCAGACGGGCGGTTTGGTTTTTGAAGCGGCCGTGTTGAACACTTCCGTTGCCGCAATGACGCTGTCGTCCCGGCCTTGAGCCGGGACCCATAACCACAAGTGTTTGGAGTGTGCTCCGCTGCAACCACTTGCACGCGCCACAACAACCGCTTGTGGTTATGGGTCCTGGCTTTCGCCAGGACGACACTGCGCCTCTTGCCAATGGCGTCGCACGATGCCAATCAAGACCCATGGACGATTGCCTGACCTTCACTGCGTCGCGCTGGTGGCGCTCCTTTTAAGGAGCGGCACGTCGTCTTGTCTCATCTGCAAAACATGAACGAGTGCCGCCGCGGTCCGGCGGGCGCATGTTCTTGTCTCAACAGGTCTCCCCGTGCTGCGGCTCTATCAGGAGAACGCCGATGCCTGTTGCCTTGACTGCTATCATTGCTGCCATCGTCGGGCCGCTCGCGTGGCTTGGCCGCCAGGGTACACGCGCCGTCGCCGCGTTAGTGTTCATCGGCATCGCGATCCCGCCGCTCGGCGAAGCCTTGCGGCCCTTCGTCACCGAAGCCGTCTTTCTCCTGCTCTGCATTTCCTTCATGCGCGTGGACCTCTCCGCGCTGCGACTCTATTTGCGCCGGCCTGCGGTCGTCGTGACCGCGACGGGATGGACGCTGCTGGCGGTCCCGGCCATCACCGGCATGTTCTGGCTTGCGACGGGCCTGCGCACGGCGTCGCCGGATCTGTTCCTGGGCCTGATGCTGCAGGCGGTGGCTTCGCCGATGATGGCTTCGCCCTCGCTCGCGGCGCTGATGGGGCTGGACGCCACGCTGGTGCTGATCACGCTGGTGACCGGCACCGCGCTGGTGCCGCTCACCGCGCCGCTGTTCGCCTATCTCTTCTTCGGCTCTGCCTTGACATTGTCGCCGGTCGCCCTCGGCGCAAAGTTGTTCCTGATCCTGGCCGGCGCGCTCGCGGTCGCCGCGATCATCCGTTTGTTGTTCGGGCTTGCCGCCATCGAGCGCCACAAGGCGCCGATCGACGGGCTGAACATCCTGATCCTCCTGGTATTCGTGTGCGCGGTCATGGGACCGGTTGCGCCGAGTTTCTGGCATGAACCGCTGCAGGCGCTCGGGCTGACGTTGCTTGCCTTTGCGGTGTTCTTCGCGCTGCTCGGCGCCACCATGCTGGTGTTTCGCCGCTTCGGCATGGAGCGGGCGCTGGCCCTGGCCTTGATGGTGTCGCAGCGAAACATGGGGTTGATGGTCGCCGCCACCGATGGCGTGCTGCCAGGCCTGACCTGGCTCTATTTCGCGCTATCGCAATTCCCGATCTATCTTGCGCCGCAACTACTCAAGCCGATCATGGGCAGGCTGACGAAGTGGCGGTAGAGGTGCCATCTGCTTTCGCAGGCGGGCCGCTGAGCAACCGGCGACATGGGTAACAGTTCAAACCGACGACATGGGTAACACAATTCTCGTTTCGTTCAGGTCTGTTG
>NZ_JBVBEF010000210.1:0-4824 GCF_055456055.1 Bradyrhizobium sp. LeoB3 | reverse complement strand
ACCCATGAATCATTGAAAAATTGATTCGGGAATCCTATAAAACGCGGCAAAATCAACAATCTGCCAAAGTAGTGCTAAAATCGCCTGACAGGGATGCGGCGTTCACCCCCCACACCGCCTCGGCCCCCCAGCGGTCACGATTTCTTCGAGAGCACGTCTGATCGGCGTTTGCCTCCGACCAACGTGAGAATTATTTCGCTGAAACTCCATAAGGTAGGCCCCATGATTAGCTGGCCGATGTTGATCATCGTTTCAGGAGGCTTTGCCGCGCCGATCGCACTCGGTACGCACTTCGTCACAGTTATTTTTGGTCGGAGATCATTCGCGACAATTGTTTCCGGTAGCGTAGCTACGTCATTGATTTTCGCGGCTTGCATCTGGCTCGACGGCATTCCAAATAACTCTGCTGCGCTTACAGAAGCTTACCTAGGCGTTGCTAGTGCATGCATGATCGTTGCTTCAGTATTTTCTGGCAGGTTGATCAGTCCAATGGAGGCTGAGAGGCGAGCAGAGGAAGGGTTGCCAATCATTCCAGACTAACAAGTGCCCTAGGTCTGGAGTCAATTGATCGATTGCCGAATACATAGTGCCCATCTTATTGAGTAGGACAAGCGATGGTCGAAGTTTTAGGTCCGGACCACTACATTCTGCTTTGCGCAGGAAGGTATGCGGCAACACTGACCGAATACCGGAACGCCGATGACCGCGAACGACACCGTCTCCAACAAAAAATGGACTACCTGCTTGAATCTGGCAGGTTAGAAGTCGAAGCGGAGAAATGCCGGCGCGAGAACCGCTTGGGATCCGACATTCGGAGTTTTGTTCGGGACAGAAAACCCCTTGGCCGCGCGATTAGTAGTACCGAAGCGGAAGCAGTCCGCCATTTTTATGCAACGCCGCCCGCACCGCTGCTCGATACTCTATCGGGCGAGGAATTGATGTCACTGAGTGACCTTTTCGAGGGATGGGCCCAAGAACGCGACCGACACGATCCACGGACGATGATCGAATTGTTGGGCTGGTCCGACGGGATGCGTATCTTGGTTCAAACAGTTGGAACCGAGTACGTTCCACTTAATCCACCTGAAGGCGCTCAGCTCCCATTGCTGAAATTCCTTGCAAATAGAATGCGGAAAGCCGGCTAGCGTCAGCGCCGAACGCGGCTTTCAAAGGCCGGTCGAGTGATAAAAAACAAGGTGCTTGATGAAGCAGGAACTGCCGTTGTGTATCGGGTTTATCGACGATCCCGGCCCGTTCTCCTCTTTGGAGACGTGGGAGCTGTTTTTGACTGGGTGCAGGCGCTGCCTGAGTGGACTCTAAAGGTTGATATGATCCGCGGGATCGAGAGAATGATTTCGCTCAAGCGGCGGGAGAGCCAAAACAAAGGCGAAGCTTTAGTCCGTTAGCGTCAACTGTCGACCTCTCGACGATTCCAAGTTGCGGCAAGCCGGCGCCGTGGTACGCCACGCGGTAAACGCGATTGGCTGCGCACATAGGGAAAGACTTACCCCTGCCCCTGCCAGAGTTTCAGTAATGACGGAACGTCCATCCTCCCTACCCGCCTGGAAAGCACCTTGGAAACATTCAGCTTCTCTGCTCGGCGACTAATCATGGTGCACAAACCCACGGTCGAAAACTACGGCGGAAGGTATTACACGCGCGCGACCTCTCATGACCGAACAACTCTCGGAAGGAAAGATGCGCCTATTTCACCTTGCTGGGTCCGACCGCGGTGGAGTCGCAACAGGCCTTGGTGGAAAACCCGAGACAGCACAGGCGCCATGCGCTCGGCGATCAAAGCCAACGGAAATGGCCGCGGGGTCACTCCGCACGACGTTCGGGTCGACGCGTTTTGGTGGCGTGACGCACCGAAGCTGATGTCCGCTTTGCTCCTAAAGCGACGCGGCTGCTGCGCAGCAGCGAAATGTCGCGATGGGCCATCTCCGGACTCATGCACCGCAGCAAGCAGCATCTCCAATCGAGCATCTTTTGACGCGCAAAAATTTTGCGGACTAACGCGGTAATCGCTCCGTCCGACGCGATTTGAAGAATAGCCGCCCCGGTTAGGAGATAGCTTGCTCGAAGGACCCTTTAGTCGGGCTTGGCGGCGCTTTCGCATGGCACGGCCTGGGTCAGTCCCCCTGCAACGACGTTGGCGACGTGAAGCCATCGAAAATTACGTGGGCGAGGCCGCCAGAGGCTTAAGCGGTCAGTGCTTGATCACGCCGTACAGGCTAATCAACCCAACCGCGATAGACAGGAACCCGAGCGAGATCCAAATGGAGTGTAAGTCCGATCCAGCATTGGCGGCGGCAAGGATCCAAACGCCAAAGCCGACTATGCCGGCAGAAATCAGATACTCTAAAATTATTTCCATCGTCGAGATTCGTCCTCAGCCGAGGATGAATTAGCGCGCTTTTGAAGCGAGAACTGCCCTGCCTGCGCACCACAGCAGAATTATCGACCATTTCCGATGTGGGTCACGAGCGGCGGTCGAAGTAGCTCCTGCACCAGTGAACGCCAAGAAATTGCTCCACCGAGAACCGTCGTCCATTCGACGTCTGGCCGGTGCTCTCGGGATTAGAAGGGCCTTTGGAAGCCACCGGACGCGGCAGCGCCGCACGTGGGCCGCGGATCACGCCCTCCGAAGCTCAGGCTATGCCAATCCCACAGCATCCTGCTTAGTCTTCGTCCGGCTCGCGCACGACCGGCGGTTCCTCGGTTCGGTTCTCTTCTTCTTCGTCGTCGTCTTCCTCTTCGTCCTCGTCGTCGTCGTCATTAGGATCTCGGGGCGGCATCGTGTTGCCCAGGATCGCGAAGACATGCCAGTCGATCCTAGTGGGAACTACCTCGGGGATTTGTAGGGTCATGTTTTGCTCCTCGGATGTGACCCTGGGGGACTTTACCCCTTTTGGTGGCTGCAGGCCGGGAGACGACAGCCACTCCTGTATGCGAGCGGCAGCTTCGGCCTTACGCGCCTGGCGGTGGAGGCTGACTCAATCGTTTGCCATTGTCAGACAAACAGCTTTGCGCCTTCCGGCGTGATATTGGCGTAGGTGCCGCTTTCGTGCAGCCACAGCCAGCCGCGCTCGATCGGCCCTATCGCAACTCCACTCCAGATGACGACGCAAAAAGTAAGGGCCCAATCTTTGGGTCGGGCCCCTAGGACGAGCATCTTCGCGGGGGGTAGCTTACCCCCGAGCCGATCAGTGTCGCCAGCCCTTTTTGTCGAAGGCTGTCTCGTAGCCTTTCGAAGGCGCGGGGGTTCGCCGGGCTCCGGGCAATTGCAGACCGGGCAGGGCGCGCCGGCTCCCGCAGTCGCAGGCGTGCTCGCCTTCTTGGTGGTTCATTATCCTCGCGAAGGAGGCACCTCATTTTCGCAATCTCCGAATTTCACCCGGTTCCGCATTGAGAACCCAGCAACCTACATGCTGCTGGAATGTTGACCGCTATCACCGCACGGCCCTTGGCAACTATCGGTGATGAGAACGTCGGGCAACGCTCCCGCCTCACTCAATGGAGCATCGTTATGCTTGGGCGGCATCGTTTCAAACAGCGTCAGCCCCTCGAAGAGCGCCTGATCGAAGAGGCGAAGTGTCTCCGCGAGGAAGCTAAGGCGCTTCCACCCGGCGGTGAACGGAACCAGAAGTTACGGAAAGCGCGTGAGGACGAAGCCGCCGCGCACATCACTGAGTGGCTAACATCTCCCGGGCTAAGACCGCCGATCTAGGCAAACAGCTTAAATTTGAAATTAAATAAAAATACAACTAGTTAAATGCCAAACATTCCTGACCGTATCACGTTCCGCTCCTTCCAAGAGGAGGGTGGCTCGTATGCGAATTTCAATACGCACTGCCAAAAAGCTTCGCGAGCAACTGGCATCAGATAGGGACATACTCGCACGGAAGATGTCGGACTTGCTTTTGCTTCGAAAAATCGTAACCGACGCTGAAATTGCCGCTAGTTCCCGCGGCAGCAGACTGCGGGCATCGCTAAGACGAACCGCGCGCCCGGCGAACGTGGCACAGGCCACAAATGCGGTCTGATCGCTTCGGGTGGTTCTCACAAACCCAGCCACCATCCTCGCACAGAGCGGACTTCATCCACCCCGCATAGGAGTGGCAATGGGTCGCTGCAATTCGTGCTTGGCACTTAACGCATGTTGCAGCGGCTCCGCCCTTCCCGTGCGTGTAGTGGGGTGGCCTCTGCAGTGTTTGCGCCACGCCTTGATGCCCCCTTCGACGCACTGGCGCGGCACTGTAGTGGAGCCCCCAACCCGTGCGCCTTAGGTGCGCCAACGGTGCATCCGACGGGCCACAAGAGGTGCGCTTGGGGTGCACGGTGCGGGATGCGAGTCTGCGATGCCTAAGCAAACAGCTTTGCGCCTTCCGGCGTGACCTCCACGTAGGTGCCGCTCTCATGCATCTACGGCCGCGCTCGATCACGCAAACAGCAACTCGGTAGGACAGGATAACCACCGCGGAGTGCCTTGAGACGTCCTGCGCCTGCGCGAGCGCAAGCAGGCGCCGAACGCTCCGACCAGCAGCGCGCGGCCGAACAGCTCGCGCTGCACATGGCAGGCGAAATCCCAGCAATTGCGCGACTGCCAGGCCCACGGCTCGCCGATCAGCGATGAAAGAATGTCAGAACGCGTGGTCATAACAACTCTGCTGGGATCAGGAACCCCGCGGGGCGCCGGGAAGTTCTCACCACAACACGACAATGGAGGAGGCGGTACATGAGATCGATCGTAAGCGTCGTTCTCAGGCCACGGCTTTGAGGGCTTGAGCGCGGTAGGCCCAGGGCAGTAGCTGGTCGATGTCG
>NZ_JBVBEF010000209.1:0-4927 GCF_055456055.1 Bradyrhizobium sp. LeoB3 | reverse complement strand
CGCCTGGACGAAGAAACGAGTCCGCCAAAAGCGGTTCAAAGGCCGCCGTATCACTCAGCTCTGATTCCGGGTACTAGTACCTCGGCACAGAGGTTTTGACTCGTTGAACCTGGCCTGATTCGATGATGGGTTTTGGATAGGCCCGCGCCATTTTGGCGCGAGCCTTATTGGTTGTGAACATCCATTTGACGCGGGCGCGGTCGGCATTGCGCCGTTTCTCCCAGGCGGCGGTCTCGGCGACGAGGCGGGCGAAACCGTCGATGCGTCGATCGAGGCATTGGCGGGCGAGAACGCCGATCTCGATCTCGACCATGTTGAGCCAGCTGGCGTGCTTTGGGACGTAGTGGAACTCCAGTCGGCGCAGTACCCGCCGTGCTTCGTCGGCCGGAAAGGCCTGGTAGAGCGCCCCGGCCGAATGAGTTGAGAGATTGTCGAGCACCAGGCGGATGCGCTCGGCTCGGGGATAATGGATGTCGACGAGGTCGCGCATGCAGGCCGCAAAGTCCTCCGCAGCCCGCCGCTCGGTCACCTTCACCTTGCGCCAGGAGCGATGCGCGTCGAGGAAGACGAACAGGTTTGCGGTGCCATTGCGCCGATACTCGCAATCGTAGCGCTCGATCTGTCCCGGTGTGGCCGGGATCGGCTGGCGCACTTCGCCGATGAGCTGGATTGGGCTCTCGTCGAAGCAGACCACCGGCCGCTTCGGATCAGGCGCCTCGGCATAGAGATCGAGCACGTCCTCCATGCGGGCGACGTAGTCGGCATCGATCTGAGGGATGCACCACATGTCCTTGCGCCACGGCTTGAGATCGCTCTCGGCCAAGCGTCGGCGCACCGTCTCGCGCGACAGGCTCTCGTGTGGCGTCAGCTTGACGATCGCTTCGGCCAACAGTTCCAGGGTCCAACGGGCGCGGCCTGCCGGAGGGCTTGAGCAGGCGGTCGCCACCAAAAGGGCTTCCTCCTTGCCGGTGAGCTTGCGTTCCGACCCGGGCCGCGGCTCCTCGCTGAGCGCCGCCTCCAGATTGCCGAGGACAAAACGCCGTTTGGTGCGATAAACCGTGGACCCGCCGACGCCGACGCTACGGACGATCTCCGCGTCGCTGACCCCTGCGTCAGCGGCGAGCAATATCTGCGCCCGCTTGAGCTTGCGCGCCGCGTGCTTGCCGCCGCTCAGAAGCTCCGTGCGCTCGGTTTGGCTGAGTTCGACCCGATAGCGTACATTCATCCGTGCCTCCGCCTGTCGAGGCACTGACGAACAGCTGAATCGGATGGCCAAGGTGAGTCATTCTGCAAAAGCCTTCACGCCCAAGCAGGGCCAGTACCTGGCCTTCATCGACGCCTACACGCGCGTGCATCGCCGGCCACCTGCCGAATGGGAGATGCAACGGCACTTCGGCGTGTCCCCGCCTTCCGTCCACCAGATGGTGTTGACCCTCGAACGCGCGGGCATCATCAGGCGCCAGCCCGGCTCGCCGCGCAGCATCGAAGTGCTGGTCCCTCCTGAACAGCTCCCCGTCTTGGAAATCCCAAACCAATCAGTCAAAACCTCTGTGTAGAGGTACTAGTAGTAGCCCGTCCATTCGCCGCCACCATCCATAACATCTACTTTACACCGAGCTCAAACTGGTTGTTGGTGTAGAGTTTGAAATCCTTTACTGCGGACGTCGTAATTAGGCTGCCGACCGGATCGACACCGCCGTCCAATATTGGCCGTAGAGCGCAAGCTCCTTGATCAGGTCATAAACCAGTCCCGCCCGCCAGCTCAGGCCTGAGAGCGAGGCCTGAAAACTTTTCATCGCATCCCTGAAATTGGCTTTCCATGCTTGTTTGGTCGGGCCAACGCTGACGATCGCGAGCTGATCCAATATCTTCAGCCAATGTTCCGCGGACGCTGCACACTGGTTGGCAATCGTTTTGATTGGGTGCTCACATCAGTGACAGGTATGGACAGGTTGTCGGAAGCCGGACATGAGACGTGTGCGACGTCGGGAAAACCCCCTGGAGAGAGACATCTTCTAAGCTTCGTTTGAGAGCCTGAATGGAAGTGCTGTCCGATGATGGCGTGACAGCGATGGCGCAAGCATTTCCGAGATATCGTTTCGGACCTTCGACCGGGAAGAGCTATGTCGCCGGGCGACACGATTAGCGTATACGCTGACTGCGGAAGAAGACGAGAGCGATATGGACTTGCGTAACCAGCTGCGCAAGCCGAATTCCGAAAGAATAGCCGGGTGTCGCCACAGCGGTGACCGAAGAAAAAGAGGCAGCTTGTAGTGAACAAGCGGCCCAAGTCTAGGGAGGAAACGCCCAAGGAGGGCAGCGATAGCGCATCGCGCTACCGCGCAAGAGGTTGACTTCTGATCGGTATCACAGCGCATACTTTGCCGAGGCGTGCTCACTCAGCATTCCGCCAACTCGCGGAGACATCCCCGGAGCCTTCGAGCAGACCTCGGTATCCATGTTTTGGACAAACGATTCCTCAGTTTGCGCCGGCGCGTGAGCGCTGGGTGAGACGACTACACTCAGGTCACTTCACCGTTGAAGCCAGAAATCGTGTTCCAGATCACAGCGATAGTCTCCTTTCCGGTCGCCATGGTAACGATAGGCTGATCGGGACAAAGGTCGATTTTTTCTCGATAGTCGTGCTGGCGTTGACGAGTTTGGCTGTTTAATCGTACGGCGGCCGCGGTCTCGGCCTTGCAAGGTGATACTGTCGGACTTTGGAATAATGGATTCCATGAGCCTGGCAGGATCGATCGCAATGGAGAGACCTCCACTGCCACGCTGTGTTTAAACCGTGAGCCAGACGGCATCGGCTACCGGACTTGAGGAACTCGAATTCGCCGACTAGGTCTTCGATGTGACGAAACACCAACTCGGCTAATGGTGGCGCAACTGTAACCCGCTCCGTTCGGATGGGCCCTGCTTTTGAGGCTGCCATGGCCGAAGATGTGGCAGAATTTCAGGCCCGCGACTGACCAGCGCGGACGGCTGCAGCTAAAGCTTCTTCCAGCCTCGTCTTCTCCAGCAAGAGATCCGCGACGATCTTTCGAAAGCGTTGGTTTTCGACTGTAAGATCCTCCAACATACCCCGCATGTCATCCATCGTTCCCGCGTTGGCTGACCCGCCATTCTCAAGTGTGCCACATTGCGCGAATGTCGCATCACTCTTATGCAAGGGCATTTTTCGCCAACGATGAAGGGTCATGACGCTAACCCCGAGCGCTTTGCAAATCTCCATCTGAGAATTGCCCGCTCGTGCAAGCTCATTTGCTCGGGCAAGCTTCGACAGAATCTCCTCGTGAGAGTGCTTCTTCATCTTTCTCTCTAAAGGCTCGGCAACGACATCCTTGGTGATGCCTTGAATTTGTCGGCGTGGCGAAACTGAGGCCACCAGCGGCTCAGATTTCAAATACGAAAGGAGTGTGTATGATCCTGGACAAACCGCAGGAAGACCAGATCCGTAAGCCGAGCGTTCGTACATATTCGTGCCGCGACCTTCAAGAGACTTGAATGGCACGTAGCGTCAAGCTGCACCATTTCAAAGTAGAGTAGTGTTTCCGACCTAGAGCGTGATGAGATTAGGTTTGACCATATCCGGCGTTGGTGAAGTAGTTTGAGCACTCGGCGGGTGTGACAGTGTCGAGGATCGGACCAATGGCATCGTAGACGGCCTCGGTGGTCCGCTTTGCGGCTTTGCGAAGCCAGTGTTTGAGTTTCGCGAAGAACTGCTCGATCGGGTTCAGATCGGGTGAGTATTTCGGTAGGAAGAACAACCGTGCACCGGCGGCACGGATGATGCGGCGTACGGCCTTGCCCTTGTGCGAGCCGAGGTTGTCCATGATCACGATGTCGCCGGGCGGCAATGTCGGGACGAGAACCTTCTCGACGTAGGTTTGAAAGGTTTCGCCATTGATCGGCCCATTGATGAGCCACGGGGCCGTGACGCGATCGTGGCGCAAGGCGGCCAGGAAGGTCATGGTCTGCCAGTGGCCATGTGGCACCTTGGCCTTGAGCCTTTGACCGCGCGGCGCCCAGCCCCGCAGCGGCGCCATATTGGTTTTGGTCCAGGTCTCGTCGATGAACACCAGGCGAGACGGATCGATCCGCTCCCGATATTTGGTCCATTGCGTCCGCCGACGGGCAACATCGGGACGGTCCTGCTCGGCAGCAATCAGCGTCTTTTTTTGTGACTGAGCTTCTCGGCGTGGACGAAGTCCCACACCGTCCGGTAATCGACCCTCAGGCCACGCTCGGCGAGCTCGGCCACCAGCCCGCGCAAGGTGAAATCGGCCGTCCGGCAGCGTTGCACCAGCCAATCACGATGCTTTCCCGAAATCTTCTTCGGCTTGTAGCCGCCGATCTGATCCGGCTCGACGCTGCCGGTCGCGCGAAAGCGCTGCACCCAGAGAATGGCCGTGCTGATGCCTACACCAAATTGCGCCGCCGCCTGATGGCACGACAGGCCGCCCTTGCAAACGGCGTCAACCACGCGCTCACGCAGATCAGTCGAATACGCCCGCCCCATCCATGCCGGCCTCCTTCCCAGCCAGCATGTTGAATCAGAACCGATCTGATTTGGGAATCCTCAATCGATTCAATCTAATCCCATCCCGCTCTAGCGAACGACATCGTGACCTGCCTTCAGGAGACGCAAGCAAGCCTTGCGCAAGGCGAAATGGTTTTGCGACGCTATTCCTCGTCTGCTTCCGACGTTCTTCGTAGGCTTCCGGACATGTCCCGCCGTGCTAGCAAGGCACAATCATAACGACGTGAGCGTCATCCGCCGCGTGCATCTTGGAATCGTGCCACTCACTTCCCTAAGCGGTGGGCATAGGCCTGACACCAGACTAGTACCCACTTTTCATAGAACGTGAGTCGTGATTCAAGATCGGGATGATTCCCGAAGCAAGAGAAGTCCGCGTTT
>NZ_JBVBEF010000208.1:0-4943 GCF_055456055.1 Bradyrhizobium sp. LeoB3 | reverse complement strand
CATCTCCGCCGATTCGAGATGACAAGTGAATCATCAAGCCCCCTCGGTGGCGAGGGGGTTCTTCAGCAGACTGCTAGTGGCCGATCGTCGGCAGGCCTTCAATCGACCTGACGACACGCTAATTCAACCGGGCAGTGTCAAGGGTCCGCTCTGGATCAAAGGCGGCCCTCGCTTGGTTCAAATTGGACCCAAGTACGTCTCCAATCGTCTCAAAGCGGACGCGGGATTGGAAGGGCTCCGGGCTGAAAATGACCAGCCTCACTAGCTGAGGAGGTCAACATGACCGATATCCCAAGCACCATCCCTGCCGTCTCGAAACACGCTCCTTGGAACAAGGGGAAGATCGTCGGCGCAAAGCCGCCGCTCCGTCCGAAGCACGTCTGGTCAATCCGAACCAAGCTCCAGGTCGAAGGCCGAATGCGCGACCTGGCGCTGTTCAACATCGCCATCGACAGCAAGCTGCGCGGCTGCGACGTCGTAGCCTTGAAAGTCGATGACCTTGCGACGGGCGGATATGCGGCCGACCGCGCGACCGTCCGACAAAAGAAGACCGGCCGGCCAGTCAAATTTGAACTGACGGAATCGACCCGGCAGGCAATCGATGACTACCTGCGGGTTACTGGCAGGAAGTCAGGAGAATACCTGTTCACTGGCCGGCAGCGGAGTGGACATATGACGACCCGGCAGTATGCCCGACTCCTATCTTACTGGATCGCTGAAATCGGACTGGACCCACACCTGTTCGGGACGCATTCCTTTCGCCGGACCAACGCGACATTGATCTATCGCCGAACCGGCAACCTGCGAGCCGTACAGCTCCTTCTGGGGCATACCAAGATCGAGAGTACCGTCCGATATCTCGGCATCGAGGTCGACGACGCCCTCGCGATAGCAGAACAAGTTGACGTCTGACTTCGGGGGGCAGAGCAGACGTGCTCTGCGCTGCCCTCACATACGGCTCCGGGCCATCAACGGACATCCCGGTATTTGTTCGGCCACCTCGTAGGCTCGAGTGAGCAGCAGCGGGTCAGGCCTCTAGAGCGCGCAGCCCGGGGCGGGTGGCCCGAAGGCGTCCTTATCGGTTTAGGTGAGACTCGGCCCTTCTTGTTCTTTCACCGTTGCGTGAGACGCTGGTCAGTTCGCCTTCCCGAAGCCGCGTTGCGCATTGCCGAGAAAGGCATTGATCTCGCGGTTGAGGAATTCGACGTCTGACGGTGCGGCGCCTCCCGCGGAAGCGTGCCCGGTGACGGTACCGGGACTGATTGTCACCATTTTGATCTGCGGGATGTTCCTGCCCATTTGGATCGGTTCAAACTCAGGATTGAGCAGATCCTTTGTTCCAGTCAAAATCAGTGTTCTAGCCTTGATCGAGCCGAGCGCCCTTGCGGTATCCCCGCCGAAGCCGGGTGTCGTTCCGACATCGTGGCGCTCATAGGCCCAGGTCTGGTAGATCCAGTCGTTGGCATCGAACGCTTTCATCGCGGCGCTCTCCTGCTGCTCCATCCATCGCAGCACATCCATGCCGTTCTTGAACTGGCCCTGATACATGTCGGGCGTTCGGGCCGCGAGCAGGTTGAGGATGTCGCGCCATAGACGGACTCCCCTCTCCGGTGGTGCCTCGTAGTTGCCGTCCTTCCAGGCGGGGTCCTCGGTGATCGCCTTGCGCGAGGCTTCCAGCACGGCGACCGTCCATGCGGGCGTCTTAGTGAGTGGCACCACGGCGACCAGCGCATCCATCGCTTCGGGGTGACTAACGCCCCACTGCAGCGTTTGCATTCCACCCATCGAAGGTCCGACCACGGCGACGAGGTGGTCGATGCCGAATTTCTGCTTAACGAGCCGATACTGGGACTCCACCATGTCGCGGATGGTGAATTTCGGGAATTGCATTCGGGGCTGCGCCTTCGAATTGCTGGGCGATGTGGTCAGCCCGTTTCCGATCGCATCAGTGCAGATTATGAAATACTTCTCGGTGTCGAGCGCCTTGCCCGGCCCGATCAGAAAGTCGATGCGGTGGTGATTGCCAGAGATCGCCGTCACCATGAGGATGGCATTGGATTTGTCATCGTTCAGCGTGCCATGTGTGACGTATGAAATGGCGAAGTCCTTGATCGTCTCCCCGCTTTCGAGCGGAAGGTCGCCTTCCCCAAAACTCTGATGCGGCGGCTGCTGCGGCGTGTGCGCCATCGCCTGAGCACAGCAAAACATCGAGGCGGCCAGCATCGTGACGAGTTTCTGCATGTTTCTGCTCGCGATGGGAAAGTGGGAAGCTACTTGGCGAGATGGCGGTCGAAGAAGAGCGCGATCTCCTCGAACGCCTCTTTGGATTCCGGCGCGGTGTCGTCGCGGTAATATTGCGCGTGCGATTGTCCCTCGAAGACCTGCAGCTGTGCTTCCACATGGTTTTGCCGCAGCTTGCGATGGACACGCACGGTATTGCTGAGCAGGAGGTCGCGCGTGCCGCTGGTCAGGATGGTCGGCGGAAAGCCGGCCATGTCGCCGTAGATGGGCGAGAGCAGCGGATCCTTAAGATCGTGGCCCTTGGCGTAGACGACCGTCCCCGCATCGCAGAAGCCGTCGGGCGAGACTAGCACGTTGTCCAGCCTGGCATTGGTCACGAAGCTATCGCCGACCTTGGTCACATCCGACATAGGGGTCCCCGGGGCAATCGCGCCCGGCATCGGCACGCCATCCTGCTTGGCCTTGAGCATCATCTCAAGCGTGAGAGCACCGCCGGCCGAGCTGCCAAAAACCGCAATCTTCTTCGGATCGGTGGTCTTGAGCAGAGCCTTGTACACCGTCATTCCGTCATCGAGCGCCGCGGGGAAATAGGCTTCTGGCGGCATCCGGTAGTCCACGGAAATGACCTTGAAGCCCCCAAACCCTGCCATGAAAATGGCTTCCGGCAGAGCGGCCTCGCCAGGGTTGAGAACGTAGCACCCGCCGTGCATGTGCAGCAGAACGCGATTCTGGTTCTGCGCCGGAATTGAACTGGGCGTCAAGATATAGGCCCGCACGCCATCGATGACAGTCTTCTCGACGTTCACGTGGAGACGCTCCTTGAGCGCAGGCACGTTCTTCAGTGTGCCTGCAGCGGTGGCCTGGACAATCGGCACCCATTCCTCGCCGGTCTTCGGCAACACGTCCCAGCCATTGCGCAGGGGCATGCCGATGATCTTGGCGAGCTGCGGGCTTACAGTGGCTGGGACGGGCACGGACTTCGCAGGTACCTGCAGCGGCTCGTAGGTAGGCGATTGCGCCGATCCGCCCAACGCAAGGGATGACCAGAGCGCGGCGGCACAGGTCCACGACGATAAGCGGTTCATGTTGTCTCTCCGGAGGTGCGATGATTGGATGGCAGCGAGGCGTTACTCGCGCATGAATTTCAGCACCTCTTCGAAGAACGTGAACCGCTTGGTCTCGAACAGTACGAAATGCGTCGCGTCCGGAATGACCACGCTCTTCTTCACCGGCGCATGGACGAGGTCGCGCATCAGGCCTTCACGATCGTCAAGATAGGACCAAGTGTCATAATTGCCCCCGATCACGAGGGGTGGGCGAATAGATGTTGGCCGCATTCCAGAGCGGCCGTCCCGTCGCCTGATAGCAGGAGTCCTCGAGCACGCCATTGGGCGCGCGCAGGCTCGCCGGAGAGCGCGAGTTGCTGGTGGGGTCGCTTGCCAGGCACGCATTCCAGAACTCGGCGGGCAGCGCCGGGTCGCGATAGGCATCCTTGTTCTCCAGCGGGATTTCGCCGTTCCACCGGGCGGTATTGGCGGCCTCCGAGGCCAGCCGGTACGCTCCCATGGAGAAGTTGAACTCGTAGGGCTTACGCTTGTTCTGCAGGGCGCTGCCCGGTCCGAGATTGGTGTGATTGTTGAAATTGTACAACGGTGCGTACAGGACCAGCTTGCGCACCCGTTCGGGATGCAGTGAGGCGTAATAGCCGGCCATCATCGCGCCCCAGGACCAGCCGATCGGGGTGACCTGCTTGACGCCGCGCCGTGCCTTGATCGCATTCACCATCGCCTCGACGTCCCTGACCGCAAGGAATGAACGCGTCACGGGCTGGTTCTTGGCGGCCGGCTCGTCCATGGCCGGCTCTCGGGTCGAGCCGCCATAGTTGCGGTAATCGCCCATGTAGACGGCGTAGCCGCGGCTCGCGAGCCAGTCGGCCCAGGAATAGTCCTTGTAGGGCAGGTCGAAATCACAGGTCGACGGGCTCGTCGCGCCGTGCAGAAACAAGACCACATTGTCCTGTCCATTGGCCGTGGCTTCCGGCAGCTTCTCGCGCAAGAACAGTTTGATGCCGGGATCGAGCGCATCGATCTGCAGATCGATCTTAGTGATTTTCGCCTGCTGCGCCGCGGCGGGCTGCAAGGCCAACCCCATGGCGACAACCGCGCATCCGGCCCATGCGCGCCACCCCGATCTCTCTTTGGTCATTCCAACCCCGTCGCTGCTTGTTTTCAGTCCAGCGTACTTGGGATCGACGAAGTCGCAACCCGATTTCGCAGAAAATTTCTGAGTAGCGGCGGGAATAATCCAAGGAAGCCATTTTAGACGACCGGAACCCCACCCGATGCTTGGAAGCATGATCAACGTTCTGACGAGCAGTCATCGGCAGACGTGCCCCCGAAACTTCGCGCGAGGCCTTCCAATTCCCGTGAGTCGGCTATGGGTCTTGGTTGTGTGCAAACGGACGCGGCCGTGGTCGACAATCCTTGCAGGCCACGCGTTCCAACGTCCGATAGCCGGCCAAGGTGGATATAGGGACGCGTTATCGCGCTTTTGGACGCACTTTCCGGCCTTGAGGCGGCGCGGATGGCTGCAATCAGGTTCGGTTTGCCGACGATGTTCATCACCCGTGTGAGGTTATAAGCGAGAACATGCAGCGCCATCTCAGCGGCGACATTCCTTAGGCGCTTCATCAGGAAGTGGGT
>NZ_JBVBEF010000207.1:0-4988 GCF_055456055.1 Bradyrhizobium sp. LeoB3 | reverse complement strand
GCACGATCGGAAATCGTCTGCTTATCGGGGTAGATCGGAAGTGACTGGTCGACCTTCCAATCGGCGCTTTTGACCCACAACGGACATGCGTCACGTAGAATTCCCGCCCTTTAGAGTCCTGTTGAACTGAAATATTAGAGTCGTCTGATGCTATGCACTGGCATCCGGCCTTCGATAGGTGCCGAGAAGCCTATCCCAGAAGAAGTGGATCACGGCAAAATTTTTGTTCGCGTGCCGGTGATGAATGAAGTGCAGCTCTTGCATCCGTCTGAACCACGCAAATCGCTGAAGCCGCGATCCCTCCACGTGGTATTCTTTATCAAAAAAGACGTGCGCATAAAACGATGCCGCGCTTACAATGACCATCGTCACAAAAAGACTGAGCGGCAGCAGGAAATAAGCGCATCCGCCGACGAGAAACAAAGGGATAAAGAAAAACGGTGTGTTGTTGCCCTCGTCACCGAGGTAGGTTCGTGAGACGAGATGATCTTTGGAACAATGGGTGTGATGGAAGTCGATGTGATTATGAAAGAATCGGCCGCCCATGGGATGGTGGCCGAGTTTATAATGCATCACCGTCTGCGCAAATGACATAATCAAATGCGTAGCGATGGCGGTCAGGAGAAAGAGCGGGACGTCAAGAAGTAGCCACGATGTCATTGAAGCATCAGCCTTCCGTCGTTCCTAAAGCTATTGTAACGCACTTTGCCTGCGATTGGCGCATGGGACGGCGCTCGTAGTCAGCTATTTTTCGGCCCTTAACGCAAAGCGTCGTAACCCCCGCTCCTAGCGGTTCAATCCGGCCGTCGTTTACGCGTCTACACGGGGCGCAGCTCGGGATCTGGCACCTTTGAGACATGCCGACCGGCTCCTGGATTGTCCGCTTATTGGGGGCAGACCGGAGGTCACCGGCGCAGGGTCAAAGTGACGCGATGGTGAGAGGGACGGGGTGTCGAGCGCACGCATCTATGCTGGCTTTCGCTGAGGGGCAGATACCGACCAACGTATGATCAGGCGGTGCCGGGCCATCAGTGGTTGCAGCTAATAGTCCCGCAGAGCGGCGTAACGCCCGCCGGCCTTTCTCTTTTGAGGATGCGATGACGTTCAGCATTCATGCGAGGAAGGAGGACGGGAAACCGTCGTTGCGAGCCACGTCAGTCCAATGCTGGCGGTTGCGAAAGCTCGCACCTAGTTAGGGCCGGATGGCGGGTGCAGATCACCGACGAGTACGGCAAGATATTTCAGCCTAACAGGTTCGAGGAGCTACTCAGATTTGACCGAAAGCCTCCGATCAGGTTTTGAGCTTCCGCGCTGCTTCGGCGTCGCGAGCCAATCGCTCCGCCTTTAACCGCTCGCGGATTGCATGGAACGCCTTTTGCGTGCGTTCATACTCGGCCATCGCTACCTTGACGTCCGCCTCCTTGAAGGCCTTTCGTGCCTTACGCAAGGCCGCGGTGGGCACCTGACGTCGTATGTGTAATCCCTCATTTCCTCCTCCTTTTGCGTTTGCTCACCACGCAATTTTTTGTCGGTGGGTCGAAAGTCGCATCGGAGTTTCCCGGGAATTCGAGGCCTAATTTGCCCTTTTGTGTTTACGTCGGCGAGTGCAAATCGCCTTGAAGCCAGCGTCCAAGAGCCTTGGACTTCATAGGATCTTCATACGCGGCCAGGGCCGTAACTACGTGATTGCAGACAGCACATTTGAACGTATGCAAGTCGACGCCTGGGCGTGCTGGCTCGATGCTGGTAAGCATCATCTCGGCCTTGCACTTCGGACAGGCGGGACGCCCAAATGCAACCGGCGGAATGGCGGACGACATGCGTTGAGATTGGGGCATATGATGCCTCCCCTCGAATAGGCGGGAGCGCAACACTCTCTGTCACCGGTGGATGCCCGTGGTGCGTCGGTGATCGAGCTATATGGATCCCGATCGAACCGAATAGCCAGTTAATTCGTGTTCGGTTGCCGAATTAGTGGTTACAGAGCGATTCAAGGGCCAAAACAGGAGCCAGCGCGCCATCCGCGCGCGATCAGGACACTAAATATATCAGATTGGGACGGAACGATTCACCTTGCGCTGGTCTTGATCCTCAGCAATCGGCGATTCTATCTCCGAAAGCCAAGCCACCGACCGGTCGACATTTTGCCCAATGCCCGGCGGGAGGTCTCAAACGGCCTCAGATGTGCGCACACTGAGGCCGTTTTGCTTTGTTCGATGACCCATCTGCGACATTGGGCAGCACTCAAGAAAGTGCACGATCTCACTTGATCGGCGGAATGGTTCGCCCAGTGGCGGCGATGTCCTGAGCCTACGCGCTTATGTTCAACTGCCGCAGCACGTCAGCGATGAGTTGCTTCACGTCCTGATGACCACCGTTGTTGAAGGGTGATGCGCGTGCCTTGTCCGTCGGGCAGTGGTGTGGCGGTCACGATCCTATCCGTTTTGATGACGATGGGCTGATCGTCCGGTTGCGTGAACTGCACGAATGCCATGAGAGATCGATCTGCCTGTTGGGCGCGCGAGCCGCGCGCGGCGCCCAAAACCTGCGACGCGCGGGCGTCAAGGTCAAGCCTGTGTACCGAAAACGTAAAGGCGAGGCGCTTCAAATGGCTTGCGGCGTTTGTACCTCCACCCGATGCGCCGCCCCGCTTCCTGGTGAGGGCAGCACTCATCTACGCGGTTGCGGAATGACCGGTGTTGGCCCTTTGCGTCGATCTGCCGCGAGCGCTGCAACGTCCGATGTGGAAGGTAGACCGGACTACGTCGAGAGCGGCTAGTTCCTGGTTTTCCCTCTTGTGCTTATTTTTTGAGGGCGCCAGCGGCGTCCCGCGCTGCATCCTTCACATCTCCGGCGGCGTTGTGTGCGGATCCCTTAGCCTTGTCGATCTTGCCTTCGGTTTCCATCTCCTTGTCGCCAGTGAGCTTACCGGCACCTTCTTTAATGGCGCCTTTTGCCTTGTCGGCAGCGCCCTTCACATGTTCGCGATCCATAGTCGTGTTCCTTTTGCTGTGCGGAAGACCAGCACAACGAAAGAGTTACGCAGTGGTTCCTCGGAGAACAAGCACGGGTCCGGCCCTGCACACGAAGACCTCTGAATTTGGCCCTTGGCTGCCATCGCGAACGCGAGGAGTAGCTCAGCTACCGGGTCGAAGCGGTCCAAGATGTGCTGGTCCGCCAATTCCGAATCTGTGAAGGGTTTCGGATGCCGGCCGCTGGGGGGACGGCGCCGCGTGCTCGGCGGCCGGCGTCCGAAAGCCTCCAAAGGAGGAAACCGCGCTGGGGGGATGTAGGACGATGCCGCGTGATCGAGCTAAGTCGCGTCAAACAACCCTCAGACGATCAGTAAGGTCGTCTATGGGGATTTAATGTTTGGCGGCACCTGTACTTTCAATGGCTTGGCCGTAGTAAAATACCACACCACACAATCTAAACGTGAGTTCCTCGATATTCGAATCTCATGAGGCAAACTGATCTCTATCGATCTGGAAAGCCCCCGGAGCTACTGAGCAGAAACTGTTTCGAGTTGCTCGTCAAGAGCATCACCGCATTTGTAACTCTGCTTGCGTCGAGATTCCTTGACTGGGTCCAACGAGCGCGATGGTGCACACAATCACGGTCGAGAATGCCGGGTTCAAGTTGGCTCTTGTGCAATGGGGGTGCTCCGCCACGAACTTCCAGATCAGCACGTCCTCGATCATCGGATCATCGCCAGCAACGGGCTAATTGCACCGCTCGTCACGATGAGCTGTCGCCTATTGCTTCGCGGTGTCGCCAGCCGCGGCGTTCTACCGCGCGAGCGGTTTAGTCCTGTGGCCCTTTTCGGGCATGCCGGTTACCTTGGTCAATGTCTCTTCTCGCGGGCAAAGCGGAGGTGACCCGAGCCGACGGCGACTTCCGAGTTTGACTCCGAACATCTCGCGGATGGCGCCTCCTTGAGTACGCCATCCGCACCAGCAATTGGTCTCTTACGAAGAAACGAGCCTAAGCCTTCAGGTCCGTGATCCGCATGATTGCGACCAGGTTCCCGTCATTGTGCGCCTGCTCTTTTGTTTCCTTGTTGCAGGTCCAGACAAAGTTCTTCTTGGCCGTGAAGGTTTTTCCCTCCTGCTCGATCCGAAGCTCCCCCTCGGGGATATGGCAGATCATGGCATTCATCATCGGGGGGCCCATAGTTTTCGATCCCGGTTGCATGATGACATCGCGCATTGAGACGGTCCTAAAACCGGGGATGAGGGATGGTGTCTCGCCATCGTAAGCACGCACCACGACACCGGGCCACGGCGTCGTATCCTTGTAGCCCGTGGTTTGAGCTACGGCGGGCTTCATCATACCGGCCGAAGCCGCTGCCAACCCGATTGCCAGTGCTGACCTTCGATCAATTTTGTTCATCGTTTTTCTCCCGAGGTTACGCAACGAGCCGCCGCAGAAGCGGCGCGCGCACTTCGTGGTGAATGGTGACGAAACCGAAAAAGGTGCGGTCTCTTAAGAGAGTATGCCTGCCGATGGCACCCGTGTTGCTCGTTCGCCCGAACGGCGATTTCGGCACGTCCCGCTCGGGGGCAACTAACGTTCTACGCCACCAGATGCGCCTTAGAAACAGCTAGTTCCGACCAAAGATCCGATTGGCGCCTACTGTCCAGAGGCGGCGACTGCGGCTCCCAAGAATGTCCGGGATTGGCCCGACGCTGCCTAGCTCAACACTCGTCCAAGCGTCGGCTCTCAAGTGCAGACCGGACGCGGCGCGCAAGGATCCGGACCGCCGATTTTGACCCTGGCTGTGTAAAAACGTGAAAGATCGAAACGCGGTGAGAATTACATTCTTCAGTTCGCTCTTTAAAATTGAGTGCGCTTGCGAGTTTAAGCGCTAAGAGAGTTTTGGACGAACAACTTCTTCTATCCCCACAAGCGTCGTCTCCCTCCGGTGAGGGCCGCCTTGTCGGGTTAAGACGAGTGCTGTGTAACAGCCCTTATGGACAGCAATAAGT
>NZ_JBVBEF010000206.1:0-5029 GCF_055456055.1 Bradyrhizobium sp. LeoB3 | reverse complement strand
TGGCACTGCATCGCCGTGCCGATCGGCGGTCTCGAGCTGCGAGAGATAGCGGGCGATGCTCTCGTCGATCCGCTCCAAGCGCCGCTTCATCTTCGCCTCGGTGAAGTTCTTGTCCCGCGCAGTGACGGCCTTGAACTTCGATCCATCGATGGCGACGCTCGCTGCAACAAGCAGGTCAAGCTTGCGGCACAGCGCGACAAACTCGCGGCAGACCTCACGAATGGCCTTGCCATTGTCCTTGCGGAAATCTGCGATGGTCTTGAAGTCCGGCGCCAGCTGCCCGGTCAGCCAGATCATCTCGATATTGCGCTGGCATTCCCGCTCCAGGCGTCGGCTCGACGGCACACGATTGAGGTAGCCGTAGATGTAGAGCTTGAGCATCATGCCGGGATGGTAGCCGGGTCGCCCCGTGTCGAGCGGCTGGACGCCAACGAAGCTGAGCTTAGCCAGATCGAGCCCGTCGACGAACACATCAACCGCACGTACCGGATTGTCCTCGGCCACGTAGTCGTCGAGCAGTGCAGGAAACAACGTGCTCTGTCCGCGGTTCACCCCTTCAACAAAGCGCTTCATTAGATGCCCCCTGCAAACGCAGGGAATCTTATCGCGCGAATCACGGCAAACAGATCGTTTTCACACAGCCTGGGCCAAGAGCCGACATTACATGGCAATCATATGCGCCATCATTCCGCCAGTTCGTCGAGCAGCGCCTTGGCCTGCTTCAAGTCCAACGTGTCGAAGCCTTCGGTGAACCAGCCGTAGACTGGAGCGAGAAGTTCTCGGGCTTCATCTCGCTTCCCTTGATCACGCCAGAGCCGCGCCATGCTCATAGCCGCGCGCAGCTCCCAGGATTTCGCCTGCTGTTTGCGTCCAACCGCGAGCGCTCGCTCGAAACAGGCTTCGGCTTTTGCTGCATCCCGCTCTGGCGACATCAGGGCGATTTCGCCAGCAATGCGATGGACCTCGGCCTCGTACCATCTTTCCTTCGTCGTTTCGACCGCCGTCATTGCTTCACCAATATAGCTCCAGGCCTCATCGAACTGACCAAACTCCCCATAGGCCATTGCCAAATGGGATAAATGCCACGGTAAATTAAATGTTGATCCCATTGAGCGATATATGGAGATCGCTGAGGTGAAGATGCTGACTGCGCCCGAGGCGTTGCCAGTTAACGCCAAAAGATCGGCTCGCATAACAATCCGACGGTCTTCCAGTAAGTGGCGCCTTTTTCCTCGGCCAACGCGATGAGCTCATCCGATAGCGCCTTCGCTGTCGCGTAGTTACCGCTGAAGAGTTGGCTTAAGCATGCTAGATCCATCACGGCCATCAGTGAGGCGGGGCCAGTCTCACGTGCCGCATTGAGCGCTTGTTGTGTGTCCGAGAGCAAAGCCTCAGGATAGCCAAGCACCCATCGTGTCATCGACCGCAAATCGTGGGCAAACCACATCGCTGGCGGCCGATGTTCGACAGGTTCGTAAAGCGCATTCGCCTGATCGTAGTGTAGAAGGGCTTCCGCGAAGTTGCCCGTGAACCCCAAGACATAGGCCACGCAGCGATGCCCGAGCATGAGCATGCCCTTATCTCCCTGTTTCTCGGCAAGCGCCAGGATCTGCGCGGCGCGCTCGCGCGCCTCGTCGCCGTTGAATGCGAGAAAGTTGGTGAGCCACCAACCGTTGAGAGCCCGAAACAGAAGCAGTGGATCCCGAGGAGGCTCCCCGAGCGCTTCAGCCTGTTCGATCAGGAGAAGCGCCCGCTCCGCGGCAGTCTTGGTTTCCGGCGCCGCAAGCCCTTTGACGTGCATGAGTGGGTATAACAGTGCAACTTGAAACCTGATTTCTTCGCGGCGGAGCGCCGGCGTGCTGGGCAAAGTTGCGATCTGTCCAAGCGCCCGCCTAAGCTGCTCGGCGGCTTCAACCAACGCCGAGCGCTTCAGTGACCGCAATCCTGCATTGCCCCACAACGCCGCGGCCTTGTCGATCAGCCCGGCCTCGGTGCAATGCCGCGCCAGCAGATCTGGCTGACCTTCCGCGATGTCAGGAAACTGCTTTTCGAGGGTGTCTGCAATACGCGCGTGGAGTGCGCGTCTAGGCTGGCGCAGCAAGGTGCCATAGGCCGTGTCCTGCACCAGGGCATGCTTGAACAAGTACGTTGCGTGCGGCGGCACGCCCTTGCGGAACAACAGTCCGACGCGGACAAGGCGGCCGAGCGACGAGGCCAGTTCCGCCTCCGGCTTGTACACCACCGCGGCCAACAGCGCGTGAGAAAACTCGCGACCGATCGCCGCCCCGACCTGTGCCAACTCCTTGGCCGGGCCGAGCCGGTCGAGCCTCGCCATCAGCGAAGCATACAAACTCGCGGGGACTGCCGGCGCCGGGGAGTGAACCGCAGCCGCAGTTTGCATCACTTCCAGCTCGCCCCCAGTTTCCAGCACTGCCTTTGTCATCTCTTCTACGAACAATGGGATGCCGTCAGTACGGTCGATAATGTCCTTTCTGATGTTCGCCGGCAGCAGCTTGTTGCCTACAACGCGGTCGATCATGGCGTCGATGTCCCGCTCTGCCAGATGGTTGATCGCCAGCGCGGTCACATGCGGGCGTCCGACCCAGGGCGGCTCGAACTCCGGCCGGAACGTCACGATCAACAGCCCGCGAAGGGTCGCGATCCGGTCCACTGCACGACCGAACGCTTCCAGGGTCGTGGGGTCGCCCCAATGCACATCCTCGAAGATCAATAACACTGGGCTGGAGCGCGTCAGGGCTTCCAATTGTAAGCCGAGGGCCTCCAGCGTTTTCTGCCGGCGCCGCTCGGGAACAGGCTCCAGAGCTGGGTTGCGTCCGTCGTTGGGAAGCGACAGCATCTCGGCCAACAGCGCCGCGTCGTACCTGGACGTCGCGGTCTGCGCTAACAGCGCATCGAGCTTGTCGAGCTTGTTTTGCGGTGTGTCGCCGTGTGCAAATCCGGCGGCACGTTCGAACTGCCCGATGATCGGATAAAAGGCGCTGTCGGTGTGTTGGGGCGAGCAGAAAAAACGCAACCGCGTGTGTGGCTCGGCCGCGATTTCTTCCATAAGCGCGGCGGCGAGCCTGGATTTGCCGATCCCGGCCTCACCTGATAGCAACACCACTTGGCCTTCGCCGGTCTTCGCTCTCGCCCAACTGCGCATGAGCAGTTCAAGCTCTTCCTCTCGCCCGACGAGTGCAGTCAGGCCGGCAGGGTGCATCGCCTCGAAGCGGCTGGCGACGGTACTTGCCTGCAGCACCGCGAAAGCCTTCACCGGCCCGGCGATCCCTTTGAGCTCCTTGGGCCCCAAGTCGAGTAAATCGAAGAGATTGCCGAGGAGCCTGCGGGTGGCGTCCGCAATGACAACCGTATTCGGTTCGGCGATGCCTTGAAGGCGCGCCGCGAGGTTCGGTGTCTCGCCGACAATATCGTGCTGCTGCGCTTCTCCGGACCCCACCAGATCCCCGACCACCACCATCCCGGTGGCAACCCCTATCCGCACTTGTAGGGGGTAAGGAGCCGGGAGCGCGGCCACCGCATCGATCAGCGCGAGGCCGGACCGAACTGCGCGCTCGGCGTCGTCCTCATGCGCTGCCGGATAGCCGAAGTAAATCAGCACACCATCGCCCATATACCTGGCGACGAAGCCCCGGAAGCCGCGCACGGTCTCGGCGACGCACCTCTGGTAGGCCGAAATGATCTCGCGAAGGTCTTCGGGGTCCAGACGAGCCGAGAGCGCCGTCGAACCGACAAGGTCCGAGAACACCACGGTGACCTGGCGGCGCTCGGCGGTGTCCTTGGCGGGTTCGTCGGTTTCCAGGACGGCGTCGGACAGCGGCGTTGGTGCGATCACTTCAGCACGCAAGGCAGCGATGGCGTCGAGCAGCTTACGGCGATGCCCGACAAGTCCAACACCAAGCTCCTTCAAGTCCTCCGCGGTCAAATTCGGCAGGACCGTGTCGTCGATTTCATTGTCGCGGAAAACGGCCTCATATTGTTCGAGGCCAAGCCTCCGCAGCCAACCTCCGACGTCCATGGCAGCCGCCCTAGTTCGTCTAACGCTGCATGATCCCTCAGGCGAGACTGCCTGTCTAGGGTGCCGCTCTTTGGATGACCGGTTTGGGTCAAAACCGTCACCTGATCGGTTGAATCGAGCTTGAACCACGTCTCAAACGATCTGAAAGCCGACGTTCTTTCAAGAGTTTACCGGCTCCAATATGGCGCGCCTCACTAACTGAGGAGGCCATCATGCCTGACATCTCAAGCGTTACCGAAGTGGTTTCGAAGCGCATCCCCTGGAATAAGGGGAAGATCGTCGGAGCGAAGCCGCCACTCCGGCTCAAGCACGTGTGGTCCATTCGAACGAATCTTCAAGTCGAGGGGCGCGTTCGGGACCTTGCTCTGTTCAATCTTGCCATCGACAGTAAGCTCCGCGGCTGCGACGTTGTGGCGCTTAAAGTCGGTGATATCGCCCCCAGGGGCTACGCGGCCGACCGCGCAACCGTTCGGCAGAAGAAGACCGGCCGGCCGGTCAAGTTCGAACTCACCGAGGCGACGCGAGAAGCCGTCGATGAATATCTGAAGGCGACCGCCAAGAGGCCGGGTGACTATCTGTTCACGAGCCGGCGTGGGTTCAATGTCAGCTTGACGACACGGCAGTATGCGCGGCTCCTTGCCGGGTGGATCGCCAGCGTCGGCTTAGACCCCCACATCTTCGGGACACACTCACTGCGTCGAACAAAGGCAACCCTGATCTACAGGCGGACGGGCAACTTGAGAGCCGTCCAACTCCTGCTCGGTCATACCAAGATTGAAAGCACCGTCCGGTATCTCGGCATCGAAGTCGATAACGCCTTGGCAATAGCGGAACAGATTGACGTCTGAAGTGCCCGGGCAGAGCGGACATGCTCTGCCCGCCGTCTCTCCGCTGCTTCGGGCCAAGAGGCGACATTAGCGACCTTTATTCAATCACCGATCATAGCCAATGAATAGATGAACAATCGCTACGCCAATACGTCTCGCGTTTGGG
>NZ_JBVBEF010000205.1:0-5138 GCF_055456055.1 Bradyrhizobium sp. LeoB3 | reverse complement strand
CCGGCAAAGCGCTCGGTCTCGTCGAGGCTGGCGCCAGATACATTGAACTACTTCAACCTTTTTCAACGGAATCGGCCCTTGGCGGCCGTTTGCGCGGGCGCAGGGACGATCTGGAGCTCGAGCCGGTTGCATGCTTCGATGTGCTGTCACGCCTCCGAGAACCAGTCGATCGGCACCTCCAGGTCGAACAGGTCCGACATGGACTGAACGAAGACGCGACGCCGCAAGCCGCAATGCTTCGGCAGGAAACCGCTGCACGCGTCCGCGGCCCACCATGAATAGTCATTGTCGAGACGATGGATCAGCGCGACCGCGCTCTTGATGTTGCGGCGAGGGGCACCATCCCCCCAAATGTTGGCGCCCGTTCGCTTGGCCCACGCTTCCGCATAGCAGTGATCGCAACCAGGTCCGACCTTCGCGCAACCCCACCAGAAATTCACGGTGGCATCGGTCCACTCGATCGCGGAGTTAGCGGCCATTGGCGCGCGTCTCCTTCTCCTCGTTGAGCGCGACCCATGCTTCGCGCACAGCAGTGACAGTGTCGCGCCGACGATCATCAGCCACGGCGAGCCTGCATCGCCATCGGTCGCGCGATAGGCCTCTATCGCGGTAATCATCGCCATCGCCGCGCGCGTGGTGCGGACGCCTTCCGCGCGCAATGTGTCAGCATGCCGAATGTCGGCCGCGAGCGCGCCGAAGTTGCGCGGCGGGGCATTGCCCCTCAGCGTCACTGCATTCTCGGCACAGATGATCAGGTCGGTCAGCACCTGGGAGAGCGGTCTCATGAGCGCTGTGCTCCGACGGCGGGGCTCATGGCTCTCGTTCCGGATCAGCTCGACCAGGGCGCTCATCACGTCACGCCAGCTGTCGATGCGCGCCTCGCCCTCGGCATTCGCCGTGCCCATCATCGCCTGGGCGAGTAGCCGCGCCGGATCGAGGATCGCCTTCGCGGCGCGGTCCTCGCCGACGGCGATCAGCAGCTCACCCATTACTACTTGCGCGTTGTGTGCCAGCAGCTCGCGATCGTTACGATGATCGAGATAGGCGGTCGCATGCGCCACCACCTTCGCGGCGACGAAATTGGCGTGCTCGGCCATTGTGAAATCGGAAGGCATGGCGGCGCCTCCGGAGAGAGTTGCCGGCGCCGGCGTCGCCCGAGCGGACGGAGGGCCGGCCGGCGCCGGCATCCGATCGGAGGGCAACTCGATCGGAACGGGGAGGCACGGACAGCCGCGCGATCTGCTCGAGCTGCTCGCGCGAAAAACCCGGCATGTCGCCGAAGGGATGGAAATAAGGGTCGACCGGCTGGGCGCGGCGCCGGCCGACCAGCACCGCGGACGCGAGACCAAACGCGGTGAAGACCATCAGGGTGGCGATGACGAATTTGAGGAGCAGAATGGTGATCACTTACCGGTTCATATCTGGGCTAAGCCAGCGAATCGGCTGCAATCCCGAACGGGACCCTCACCGGCCTGGCTTCGCTGACGGCATCACTGCCAAGCTGACACGCTTGACGGTGCGCTTTCACGCACTGCACTCCACAGGAGATAGAATTGAACGACGACCAGATACTCAAAGTCATAAACATCACGTCCGGCGGCGCGATGCGCGCAGTCTTGACGGCGCAGGTAACGATGCTGGCGAGCTTAATGATCACGCTTGCAGAAAAGAATCTGCTGGCGCCTGCGGATGTGTCGGCTTTCGCCATGCGAACTGCGGATATGCTTTCGCAAACTTTGCAGCTGGGCAATGAGGGCTTCACGAAAGAAGTCAACGACGCCCTCCAGTTTCTCGTGGATGAACTTCTGAGGATGTCTGAGCACGGCATTCCCGGTGCACCTTCTCAATCTCGGCACTAAGCCCATCGGTTAGGCGACACGCGAGTACCTCCACTCCTAAGGCGGGAACGAATAAGCCCTCGCCGGACAACGGCGCGCCGCGGACAAGCCCGAGCGCTGGCAGCGTCTCAGTGCCGCGTGGCCGCACCGCTGCGAGCGGCACCAGCGCGAAGAGATTGAAGAAGCGACGGCGAGACAGCGTCATCGCCCGCCTCCTGTGGATGACACGCCGGATGAGCCTTGCGACTCACCCGGCGCGCTGTCTCCGATCGAAGGTTCTACGCAAGCATCGGAGATTTCAGAATGTCCAAACGCCTGTTCGACGATCACAGCATCAAAATTCCCTGCCCGAAGTGCAGCCGCAAGACGGCCGAGACCATCGCTTGGATACGCGCGAATGATCGTTTCACCTGCGCCGGCTGCGGCGTCGACGTCACTCTTGAGCGCGATAAGCTGCTCGCCGGACTCGATCAGGCGAAGCAAGAGCCTGGACAAATTCAAGGCCGCGCTCTCCCACCTCGGCAAGAAGTAAGCCGATCTCGGAAACGGCTGCCTGGAGCGACGCCGTGTCCATGGATAAGGTCAGCGGCGCACTCATTCGAACACCACGGCTTCCGCGGCCTTCAGCGCCTGCGCGCCGCGTCGATGTCGAGCTGCTTGCGACTATCGCACATTGTGGATTGATGCCTCGCAGTTGAGCCCATCAAGGATGGGCATTTGCGTCGTCCGAACAGGCGGACGGGTTTCCGCTTGCGCGGATGCATGCACGGTAGAGCCACGGCTCATATAGCTGCCCTTCCAGAGTCCTTGGCCCGCACGCTCAGCTTCGCCCCGAGCTTCGTATTGCGGCCAATCCAGCGCGAGACCGTTGCGTCCAAGGCATTCCCCAAGATCCCTGCCCGCAACCGAACACATCGCGACCGTGCTGCCATACCGGTCGAGGCTGAGAGGAACACAGTTGACGTTGCGCTGGCCAAGGTAGGCGTCGAGGTCGTGCGCAGCGTTCGAACCACAGCGGTACTGTGAACTGTCCTCATCGCCACATAGCTGAGGGCCCTACACGGGCTTCATCGAGCCGGCACTGCCCACACGGATTCACGAGATCAAGTTTGACGGCTACGGCATTTTTAATAGTATCGTGGAAGTAGTGTTTATGAGTGGTTGTAATGAGATCTCAGCCGAGGCCCTAGCTAAGCGGGTCGAGGTGATGATGCACCGTATGGTCCAACTTTATATTCTTCGCAAAATGATACGTGAAGCTGAGGCAACCCTGCTTGCGCAACGAGCTAAACAGGTGAGACCGCCGGGCCTCAGGCTGCGACGGTACCGCTCGCCGTGCGTGCGTCCTCAGGTCGGCTTGAGCATCCGCACGATAGCGGTCTCTTCCTCGGACTGATGCGAGTCTTGACCGCCGTCAGCGGGTTCTAATTGCGGGCGGCGCCAAAGCCGATCGCCAGGCGCGCAATACGTCAAGGCCGCGGCAACAATCCCGTTGAAAGCGAGCCACCCCGCAATGACAGCGAAATAGACTACAGCGTCACCCATGCGGACCACCTCCGAACGGTCTATCGCGAAGACAGATCGCCGCTGCGTTTCCCCCATGGTGATCACAGAGAAATTAAGCTGTAATTAAACGGTCCCAGATGGTGCGCGCTCCTTTACTCGGACGATGATTGATCGGACGGGTACCCTGACACTTCGGTCAGCAGTGCTTGTATTGCTCGTTGAGCGGATAAAAACTGATGGTTGCGGTATCGAGAGCAGCCTTTCTCACTGAAGCAGATTGTCCGTCGCGCGACCTTGCCAGTCGGCAGCAAGAAATAGTCCAACGGTGTCCTGTTCGTTTCGTCCAGCCGAATGGCAAGAATGAACCCGTCAGGCAAGCGAGCGCCATGCCGAACGGTCCAAATCGGTTTTCTACCCTTCGCACGCCAGTAGCGCGCGACCCGAAACGAGATGGCAGTCTCTTCGTTTACCACTAACGTCCCGTGCTCCCTCAAGGCTGATCTCCAATTCGCCCTGTCGAGGGCATCGACAACCTGAGTTCGCAAATCAGTGATCAGCTCAGCACAGGCTTCGCGTGTTCCCAGATAGCTGCAATCGATCGTGGCTTCATAGCCGATAAGTCTGTAGGCTGTCCGTATGCTCCCAAACCGCAATTGGTACTCCGATGAGCAAGGCAGGCCTACCGCCTCATCAATAATCCGTCCGGTGAGTTTTCCTTGCCTCTTTAGCAGCAACCGCAACCGCTTCAGCATTTCCTCGCTGGACAGCCTGTTGTAATGATCACGTAACCTTTGTGGGCTCGCCAAAAGAGGGCCGGCTCCACGATTTGAGGAAGGGCGCCTTCGCTCCTGATCCACCGATCGGGGGGATTTAGCTTCTGAGGCTGGCCAAGGTGAAAGGTTTTTCGGTTATAAACGACGTTTCCGATATAGCTTTCGTTCTGCAGCAAGTAATGGATGGCCGACGTGGTCCACTGCCTTCCATATAATGTGAGTAGGCGATCCTTGTTCAGTTGCCGAACGATCTCAACCTGAGACCATTTTGCTACTGCGAACCGCCTGAAGATTTCCCGAACGATCTCCTGCTCATGTTCCGGTCCTGGTCTAAGAATAACGTGATCGGTCTGCAGGTACTTGCGCTCACCGGCTTGCAAGAAGCCCCGTGAGTGTCCGTTCTCATCAACAAGCTCCCGCCGCAATCCATAGCCTGGTCTTCCCCCCGCTCGAAACCCCAATCGCGATAGTCTACAGGCGCCATCCAGAACCTTCGCCGACAGCTCACGGCTGTACTCCGCGGCCATCACCCGCTTCAGGTTCTTTATGATGCTCGACAGTAGGCTCCCATCGTTGTCGAACTGCTCCGCGCAATAAACGACCTTGATGCCGGCTTGCTTGCACAGGAACTCGTAGTGTGCGCTTTCGTCAATGTCCTGGAAGCGTCCCCATCGGCTGACGTCATAGACGAGAAGATGATCGAAGTTGGCCTGCCCTGAGCGAACATCCTCAATCAGGCTAGCCAGTCCGGATCTGTTCGTAATCTTTAGACCACTCTCTCCTTCGTCCGAGTAGGTGCGGATGATAGTTAGGTTGTGCGCACGCGCGTAGGCTGCGATGGCAGCAGCTTGGTTTTGGATGGAATAGCTCTGTTTATCCGTTGACATACGGACATACTGCGCTGCAAGAAGGCGTCTTTGAACATTCGCCACACGGGTATTCCGGGTAAGCGTCGTTCCGCTCCCACCTTCTCGCGGCACACGAGATAGGCGAGTTTCACGATCTCTTTGAAGGGATCGAC
>NZ_JBVBEF010000204.1:0-5187 GCF_055456055.1 Bradyrhizobium sp. LeoB3 | reverse complement strand
TCCATCCAGGCAACCCTCGTCGCAACATTGAGGGTGAGTCGCCTCATTTTGTGGAGGGGACATACAGTCTAGCGGTCATAAATCGGCGCGCACCATAACTCTGACAGAGTCCCCAACATCGCGATATAATCCAATCCCGCCCTGACCGGTCGGGAGGGCGAATGCAATTCCAGCAACTGAAACGGAGTGAGTTAGTTAGGAGGTGTCAAATGGACGCTACTCGACGTGCTCTTTTAGGCGCAGCCGCGCTTGGCGCTAGTGGGCTTGCACTGATGCAGAACGCGGCTGGAGCAGCCGCAAACGATCGGGGCAATCCAGGCGACGGCGGGTATGGCCGAAACGCAGTGCAGCTTCCGCCGGGCGCCAAGGTCGCGTACCACGACCCAAAAGACATTGAGGCCATGCCGAACTTCAAGTATCCGCTCGACGGCAGCGTTCCGAAACTTACATCGGGCGGCTGGGCAAAGGAATCGACGGAACATCAGCTCCCGGTAAGCAAAGGGATCGCGGGCGTTCACATGTTCCTTAACCCGGGAGCATCGCGCGAACTACACTGGCATGCCATAGCCGCCGAATGGGCCTTCGTCATTGACGGCCGATGCCAAACAGTGGTGGTCGAGCCTTCGGGCGCGAGCGAGATCAACAACTACGAGCCGGGCGATCTTTGGTACTTCGCCAGGGGCCACGGCCACTCGATCCAAACCATCGGCGACGAGCCTTGCCACTTTGTTCTGGCCTTCGACAATGGTGCGTTCTCCGAGCACGGTACCTTTTCGATCACCGACTGGATTGACATAACGCCGAAGAACCTCGTGGCCGCCAACTTCCATCTGCCGACGGACTTGTTCGACGCCTTTCCCAAAGGAGAGACCTACATACAGGCGGGGCCGATTGTGCCTATTTCGCAAGCGCTCGACGCGCCCTGGCCGAGGGAGTCGACACACAAATTCAGGCTGCTGCGAGACCAAAAGGCAGTACGTGACTTCGAGGGCGGCACGTTTCGCCTCGCCTCCATTGACGAGTTCCCGGCCTCCAAGACGATGTCCGGCGGCCTGATGATCATTGAGAAGGGTAAGCAGCGCAATCTGCATTGGAACACCAATGCGAACGAATGGCACTACTATCTGCGCGGCAAAGGGCAGGTCGCGCTGTTCGGATCAGGCGGGCGCGGCAAGGTCACTGACGTCAGTCCGGGCGATGCGGTTTACATCCCTATGGGTTTCGGCCACGCGATCAGGAATGTCGGAGACGAAGACCTTGAAATCGTGCAAACGTGGGACAATGGCAAATTTGAGGAGATCGACCTCGACCATTGGGTGCGGTCGAGCCCAAACTATTTGCTGGCGAACAATTTCGCGGGGGTGCCCGAGTCCACGATCGGCAAGATGAAACAGCCCTAGAAGCCATATGTCGGTTCAGGGCGCGTGGGAACATTCGTGGGTTAGGTGCGAAGTCTGCTCCTGGCCCGTGGCTGACCTCAGCTCAGAGCGCCGCTAGGTCTGCTTCCTGAACGTGACCCGAATAGGGTCATGCAAGCTGTCCAAGGCAGCCTTTGATCCTGGCTTACGTTGATCCTTTCGCATCCGGTCGCCGCGCAACGAGACCGTTGCCGACACACTGCAGCACCGGTTCGCCTTTTTGGTTGCGCAAGCGGAACTGGCCGCGAACGATTCCACTATCGGGCCTCGACTTCGACTCGCGCTTTTCCAACGTGGTCGCTTCGAGATAAAGGTCGTCGCCGGGACGCACTGCGTTGGGCAGCCGCAGCTCATCATAGCCCAACCCGGCAATGGCACGGACTTGAGGCTGTAATTCGTTAGTTAGCGAGATGAAGATCGCGAACGTGTGGGCAGCAGATGCCGACAGTCCTCCAAAAACCGAACGCGCAGCGGCTGCCTCATCGATATGGAAGGGCCTCGGGTCAAACCGCTTGGCGAACTGAATGATTTCTTCCTTGGAGACAGAATAGGGTCCAGCCTTCTGGCTGTCACCGACCTCGACGTCTTCAAAATATCCGCTGGTCATTGGTCAAATCCTCTACGCTCGGGCTGACGAAAGGACGGCATAAGCTGACTTTGGGGACTATAGCCCAGCGCCGGTCAAATCATCACCTCCCCCTCTGTCTTCGCCTTGTATTCGTGAGCAACTGGGTGAGCTTTTTTAGCCTGCCGTGGGTCGGCTTTTGCAGAAGCGATCGTCGTCGAGCAGACGCGCAGTTAATGCAGAAAGGTCCGGCATCGCTACCGGGCCTTTCTTCTTTCGAGCGCTCAATGGTCGGGATTAGAAGTCCATACCACCCATGCCACCGCCCGGGGGCATCGCGGGGCCGGCAGCGGCCTTCTTCGGCAGCTCGGCGACCATGGCTTCGGTGGTGATCAAGAGCGCCGCCACGGAGGAGGCATTCTGGATCGCCACGCGCACGACCTTGGTCGGGTCGATGATGCCCCTGGACACCAGGTTGCCGTATTCGCCGGTCTGCGCGTCGAAGCCGTAGCCGTACTGATCCTTCTCCAGCACCTTGCCGACGATGACGGAGCCGTCCTCGCCGGCATTGATTGCGATCTGACGGGCCGGCGCGGACAGCGCCTTGCGCACAATCTCGACGCCGGTCCTCTGGTCGTCGTTCTTGATGCGGATGCCCTTGAGATGCTCGGAGGCACGGAGCAGGGCGACGCCGCCGCCCGGCAGGATGCCTTCTTCCACGGCCGCGCGGGTCGCGTGCATCGCGTCATCAACGCGATCCTTGCGCTCCTTCACCTCGACCTCGGTCGCGCCACCGACGCGGATCACCGCGACGCCGCCCGCGAGCTTGGCCAGACGCTCCTGCAGCTTCTCACGGTCGTAGTCCGAGGTGGTCTCCTCGATCTGCGCCTTGATCTGCGCCACGCGCGCCTCGATGTCGGCCTTCTTGCCGGCGCCGCTGACGATCGTGGTGTTCTCCTTGTCGATCATCACCTTCTTGGCGCGGCCGAGCATGTTGAGGGTGACGTTCTCGAGCTTGATGCCGAGGTCTTCCGAGATCGCCTGGCCGCCGGTCAGGATCGCGATGTCCTGCAGCATGGCCTTGCGGCGATCGCCGAAACCCGGAGCCTTGACCGCCGCGACCTTCAGGCCGCCGCGGAGGCGGTTCACGACCAGGGTCGCGAGCGCCTCGCCTTCGACGTCCTCGGCGATGATCACCAGCGGCTTGCCGGTTTGCACGATGGCTTCCAGCAGCGGCAGCAGCTCGTTCAACGAGGAGAGCTTCTTCTCGTATATCAGGATGTAAGCGTCCTCCATCTCAGCGCGCATCTTGTCGGCGTTGGTGACGAAGTAGGGCGAGATGTAGCCGCGGTCGAACTGCATGCCCTCGACGACGTCGAGCTCGGTCGCCAGCGACTTGGCTTCCTCGACGGTGATGACACCCTCATTGCCGACCTTCTTCATGGCGTCGGCGAGGAACTTGCCGATCTCGGCGTCGCCGTTGGCCGAAATGGTGCCGACCTGGGCGATCTCGTCGTTCGAGGTGACCTTCTTGGAGTTCTTCTCGAGGTCCGCGACGACGGCCTCGACGGCGAGGTCGATGCCGCGCTTGAGGTCCATCGGGTTCATGCCGGCGGCAACCGCCTTGGCGCCCTCGCGCACGATCGCGGCTGCGAGCACGGTCGCGGTGGTGGTGCCGTCGCCGGCCGCGTCAGCGGACTTGGAGGCGACCTCGCGCACCATCTGCGCCCCCATGTTCTCGAACTTGTCCTCGAGCTCGATCTCCTTGGCGACGGCGACGCCGTCCTTGGTGATGCGGGGAGCGCCGAACGACTTGTCGAGGACGACGTTGCGGCCCTTCGGGCCGAGCGTGACCCTCACCGCATTGGCGAGGATGTCGACGCCGCGCAGCATGCGGTCGCGAGAGTCGACGCCGAATTTGACTTCTTTGGCTGACATTGTTGGTTTCCCTGAGTTCTTGTCTTACCCTCGTCTCACCCTTGGCGGGGCGCCCGGCAGGCGCTCCTCAGGGGTGAGCGGTGCGAGCGATGGATCAGGCGGCCTTCTTCTTGGCCGACCCGTCGGTGAGAACGCCCATGATGTCGCTCTCCTTCATGATCAACAGCTCCTGGCCGTCGATCTTGACCTCAGTGCCCGACCACTTGCCGAACAGCACCCGGTCGCCGATCTGCACGTCGATCGGGATCAGCTTGCCGTTCTCATCGCGGCCGCCAGGGCCAACGGCAATAACTTCGCCCTGGGAAGGCTTTTCCTTGGCGGTGTCGGGAATGATGATGCCGCCAGCGGACTTCTCCTCGGCTTCGATGCGCGTGACCACGACGCGGTCGTGAAGCGGACGAAACTTCATGCAATCCTCCTTGACTTTTGTGAATATTTTTGCGTTGGCAGTCGCAATGAGCGAGTGCTAACCGCCCTCACATATGCCAGTGACACAGGGGCGCAAGAGGTTTCGACCCCACGATTTTTGACTGCAACCTGGGTTCTCGAGAAGGGATGCTGGCGGCGATCACTAAGCGAGCGAAGTAACTCTGCTAGCTGTGAGTCCGAATCTGATGCTGTGGACGGCTCCTCCCCCGGCACGAGAGTGCCAAGTACTGGGCGTCGTTTGAGGCTCCCACGATTCGAAGGAGCAGCCTATGCAGTCAATTTCGATGATCGGTCTGGATATTGCGAAGTCGGTCTTCCAAGTACATGGCGTTGATGCAGCGGGCCAAGTGGTCATACGCCGTCAGTTGAGGCGCCGCCATGTCCTGGCGTTTTTCCAGAAGCTGCAGCCATAGCCGAAACCCGGATTGAAGATCACCGCGTCAGCTCACCGGGGTAGACCGGACGCGGCTCAGAGCGGCGTCAAATGCTGCTTGTGACCCAAGGCGGAAATGTGCGGGACTACGGCTGAGGTCTTTAGACGTAAACCGGAGTGGCAGATGCTACGGGGTTGATCTCGGCTATTCAGGCGGCAACAATGGAGTAGGCCCCGAGGTTTCGCTCGATGACTGACTTCAAACTGCCCGAGACGAGATATGCCCGGAGCGGCGACGTTAGCATCGCCTATCAGGTGATGGGCGACGGGCCGATCGACCTGATTTTGGTTCCCGGCTTCATCTCACATATCGAATTCCAGCACGACCTCCCAGGATACACCGCTTTTCTGCGGCGGCTCGCGGGCTTCGCCCGGGTCGTGACCTTCGACAAGCGCGGACAAGG
>NZ_JBVBEF010000203.1:0-5222 GCF_055456055.1 Bradyrhizobium sp. LeoB3 | reverse complement strand
CCTTGGAGGCTTTCGGACGCCGGCCGCCGAATACGCCGCGCCCTCCCTCAAGCGGCCGGCATCCGAAACCCTTCACAACAGCAGTCGTTTCAGCAAATGACTCCTACCTACGAACCCGAAATGTGAGCGGGCGGCTTGATCCGTGCCGTCAGTTATTGAGAGCGCCCCACTGTTCCTTTCGGGCATGCGGTCTGACTCACTGGGGTTACAGCCTGATATTTTTTCTCGACAATGACATATTGAATCGTGGTGTCTCCCACGTTTGCAAACTCATGCCATGGGGTCGGAGGCACATCAAGCAATGCGCCGGCGGTTGCATTGATTTTACGTATTCCTTTCTCGTCCTCGACCTGTCCTTGGCCTCCGCTCACCACATATGCAAGGTAACCCGGGTGTGAGTGGCAGACGTGCACAGCCCCTGGTGGAAACGTGCACCGGGCCACGCGGACGTGCGCGTCGTCAAAAAGTTTCTCGCACGGTTTCTTGCCTTGCCACTCAACGGATAGCGCGTCGGGCACGTCATCGGCCCTTGCCGCATCGACTCCGCCGAGGATACCGGACGGGCCGAGCGCAGCGACAGATGAAACGATCAGGGTGCGGGTGAATGAAACGTTCATGAGTTCCTCCCTTGTATCCGACGTTCCAGATGACCAAGGATCGGCGTGAACGATAGCGGTCGCTCCCTAGAAAATGCGGCTTCTATTGATTGTCCGAATGCTTGGCTGCCGATGTGATACGCGCAGCCGAAAAAGCAAGGGGCAATTCGCCGCCTTGGAGCTTTAGGTTACGTCGTGGCACCCGCCTCTACAAGACATTGTCGGCGCGCTCGGCTACCGGAATTCGGATGCGGTTTCCGTTTGGCATCAAAATGCGAAAAACTCAGCGCGAGAAAATCTGGTCCGCTAATGCCCTGCTAAGCGGGACCTCAATTACAGGTGCCACCACTTCGCTGATGGGCCACTACCGGACCTCCGGCGAGGTCGTGTACGCGGAAGAGGCAGCCGCAGAGGCTGGCTCGTACCGGCGTTTCTGAACCGATTGGACGTGCAGATGTTGGTCAATGCTTTTGCCCTTCGAGCTTTGCGACGGCTGCTCTGATAAACTCCAAGACATCAGGGGTGACAGGGAATGTTTGCGCTGTTTGCGGATCTGCCCAGGCATCCTGCTGTATATTCCTGAGTTTCTCCTTCACGTCCTGATTACCGCCAGTGACGGCGGCGGTCAGCTCTTTCCATCTGCTGGCGACCGCAAGTGCAGCAGGTGCCGCTGGGTCCGTTCCCAGCAGAGACTTTGCCTCTGCAATGAGGCGTTTCCAAGCCATGCCATCATAACGCTTCTTGAGCTCTTCCTTGTCGGCTTCGGACAAATGGCGGTCGACGAAAGGCGAAATCTTTTTGGCCCAATCTGGGACTTCTCTCGTCATGGCAGTCTCCTTTGTCAGATCGATCAACTCGTCCGCGGACAGGGATTCGCCAAGCGTCAGCTTGGCCCGAGCTTTTCCAATCAAGCGTAGCGCTTGATCGATGGAGTGCTTACGATCGAGCAGGACTGCTTCGTGCAAAGCCAAAAGCCTATCGAGATCGACGCTTTGGTCATTCAGGATGGCACCGATTTGAGTGAGCTTAAGGCCAAGACGTTTCAGCCAAATAACTTGGTGCAGACGAAGCAACTCATTCGGACCGTAGACCCGCCAGCCTACAGTCGTTCTCTGTGCCTGCACCAATCCATGACGCTCAAAGACGCGGAGCGCCTTAACCGTGAGGCCGAGGAGGCGGGCTGTTTCGGCAGCAGTTCGAAAATGCGTACGCGCTGTCATGGGCTTCTTTCCACGGACACTGTTTTTGTGGGGGCAGCCCTAAGGTCCGGGTCAAGCGTTGATTGGGCTAAAAGAGACCCGGCGAAGAAGATCCGCCCAATTGACCAGGCAATCGGTTTATAATTGTACGCTCTGGGCCGCCTGCGATGGGTTCACATTGACCAGAATGACGATCAAGAGCGAAGTCCTGACGCGCGAATGGGCCGTGTAGATGGTCGGCTGGTCCCGATAGTCCGCTTGTCCGGGATTGCGTGTTCAGGTCGACTGCGGTTCGTCCGCTCTGGTCTTGGTTGTGTGCAAACGGATAGGTCGGCACGCGGCCGTAGTCGCCAATCATTGCAGGCGGCCGATGTTCTCGCGTCGGATCGTCCAATGACGGCTAAAGTGGGTAGGTCTTGTGCCGTCGTCGCGAGAACCGCTCTGTGAGAGCCACAGGTACTCATAAGCGACGAGGTTACCAATCGGAGGTTCCTTTGGTACGTCCATTCCAGCGGCCTACCTGCCGTGGGACGGCGTGTCTTCCACCTCCGGAAGGTCATCTAGGTTGTACGGCTGATCCGTGACGACCTGCGCACTCTGGATCAGGGCCACATCACTGTCCGACAGCAATTCCACCGGCATCGCTCGGCGATAGGACGAGATGAGATCCCGGAACATCCGTTCAGAGACCAAATAGGATTTGCTGCGATCGCTACGACGCTTGTCGCCACTCAGTTGCTCGCCGTGCCTGCGCAAGCCGGCTTTCAAGAGGGTATTTGTGGGGAGTGCCGTGGGCGTCGGTGGCGCAATCGCGCTCTCGCTCGCCGCCAAACATGCGGCGGAATGTTCTCGCGATATTGACCGGTGCCCAGGAGAGCGAGCGCTGGCCGGGAAGATCGCCAATGCGATCGAGACAAAGCTGGCTGAACACGCTGAACTCGGCGGCACCGTCGTACTCAGCCAGGGCATGAAACCTCCGCCGAAGGAGCTCAAAGGCTTCCCCGGCTCGGTTCGAACGAAGCCCAAAACGCCTTTTGCCGGTGGCCTGCGGAAGAGATGGAAGCTCGCTGACGGCGGGTTCGGCGATTGGGACTATCAGCATGGGAAGGTTGAGGTTTACAATGATCGGGGCGAACATAAGGGCGCGTTCGATCCGGAAACTGGAGCCCAGATCAAGCCAAACCCACGTAAATCGGCACCGAAATGACAACCTCGCTTGCCACCATCGTCTGCGTCTGGGACCCAAAGACGGAGGAGCTCCTCTTTGAAGGATCGAGCACGGACGTGGGGTTGATGGACATTCGCGCCGTCATCGGGCGGGAGGCTTTCCCGGAGGATCCGGACGTGGTGAAGGCCGTTCATCCTGTTACACGCGAACAAGGATTGAAGCTGATCGAGCTCATGGGCCTTTCGTTCGACGGCGATGGTGAATTTCAGGTGTCACGCGAACTCGTCGAAACCCCTTCGACAACCCGGACACCTTGACGCCTTCGACCTCCCAGCATCAGCGCATTGCGACTTGCCCGGCAGCAGGGACGCCCGCTCAGGGGAAATACTTTGCGCGGCAATCGCTAGTCACCGCTTCGCTCGCCGTTTCCGATGCATCAAATTCCAATTGCTTGCTTCAGACACTAGGGGACCAACTTTGCCCGGCGCCGCAGCCGTGGGCAAAGTTGGTCCCCTATAAGTTGGTCCCCTAATCGGGGCAAAGTTGGCCCCCTACCTGAAACACGTGAAGCCCCGCCAGCAATGGCGGGGCTTTTTCATTCGGATGTCGCAGGTCGAGGACCAGCATCGATCGATCGGACCTATGTCCGCTTTACCTCGACGAGCCGGCTTCCAGGATGGACGACGGGATCTTCAGTTACGGGCCAAGTCCGGACGAACAGATAACCGCGAATCCCCGCAGCTGAGCCCCTAACGAGGGGCCACCACTCAACCTTGTGAGCTATCTCGGGGTCGATGGCATAGCCGAGGAATGGTGGTCGACGATCAGCCAACGCTCGCCGTTCTTGACGTAGGTGAAGCTGTAGCGCGCCGGCAAGCTCTTCGTCTCGCCATCCTTGACGTAGGAGAACGTGTAGTAACCGGTATTGACCGCCGCGTTGCCGTACACCCGGATTAGTTGATCGCCGAAAGCGACCTTGAGCCCGGGTAGAACTTTGAATGCGGTCACGAAATAGTCTCGCAGCGCCGCCCGGTCGGATCGCACGGTCGGCGACAGCGTGCCCCAGAGCACGGCATCGTCCGAATAGAAGGGTAATACCTTTTCGGGATCGTCTTCGCCTAGAGCCTGCCCCCATGCCAAGGTTGCGGCCCCCACGTCCGCTTTCGGCTCGACCAAAGCGCTGGAGGAAAACGATAATGACACGATGCACAGTAAAAGTGCTGCGCTCGCAACTTTTGGAGAAGATCGCATGACATCCTCCCTTGCAAATGCCGGAAAGATAAGTGTCCGCTTGAGACGGCCTCTTACAATGCGGGCGGCTACTATTTGCGCGGATCGTCAGCTGGATTGAGGTAATCGATGCCACCTGGGCCAATAAACTGAACCTGAAGTATCCCTTCCTCGCTTCCAGTCCAGGCGTAATGCCCGTGTTTTGCGGGATACACCCATAACGAGCCTGGCTTCAGAAGATCACCCTTCTTTTCAAATTTGTCACCATGCCTGGTGCCGACGGCTCCGCTTATGATGGTGACAACTTCAGAATAGGGATGAGTATGCGGAGGCATTTGGAAGTTCGCTGGAAACTTGATGCGCAAGACAACAACGTCGCCCGCCTTTCCGGGATCACCGACCAAGGTGGCGATCTGAACGCCCTTCGGAAAGGCTGAATTATCCTTCCATACGAGCGTATCGGGCATCACCGGGACTTCAGTATCTTGCGCCCGTTGCCGGAATGCAGAGCGCAATCAAACCGGTTCGCCGCCAGAAGTAATCTTTTCATGCGAGTGTCTCCCAAGCTCTATGCAGCAAGAGACGCAAGTCGCAATGCGGCCAGTGTGAGATTGAGATTGCGCGCCGCAACGATGCGTGCGTCACAGCAGAGAAAGCTACACCACCTTCAGGCGAACCATAAGTCAGAAACATTGACTTAACGGGCTGCCAGACAGGTTGGGGTCGGCTTCGGGTCACTCGCGTTATTTTTGGCCTATCCGCCGGATGTCTCCTTACCCCTTACAGCGGCGGAATAGCGGACATCCTGCAACCGCTGCTAGGGGCCATGTGTGGACCAATACGGCAGGTCTGCCCACAGATACTGAGCACGCTTCTTCACCCCCAACCACGATCGACCCCGCCGCAGCGTTATCTCGCAAGTGTCGCCTTGTAGGATCGGTTGAAATGGACACAATATGCTCGCTTCGGGATCGAGGAGGATGCCATGCCCGAAGCACCAAGCGACATTGATTATACGGTTGATGTAAG
>NZ_JBVBEF010000202.1:0-5224 GCF_055456055.1 Bradyrhizobium sp. LeoB3 | reverse complement strand
TAAGGCACCGCCAGACGAAAGGGGCGGGAACAGATATGTGTAGCCTAAAGCCACCGCGCCACATCTCGACTCCACCAATCGCGTCGATTTGGCCGTGCGCCGACGACTTCCGGTTCTTCCTCATAAGCAGACCTTCTTTGTGTCCGCCTGCATGTCTCAATCGGGCCATTTTCGGACTCATGCACTGCAGCACACTGTCGAGCTATTCGATCATTTCGTCTGCACGGCCGGACATGACGGGGCGCGGAGCCCCTCAGGTCGAGATATGCGCTCGCTGCGCGAGCCCTTGGCCGAAGGAGATATTCTCGCCGGGCATCTCATAGATCAGAACGACGAGGTCGTCCGCCCTCACGCCGGCCTTCTCCAGGACGAGCCGGTTCAGCGCGGCGAGCAACGCCAGGCGCTTCTCCTTCGGGCGACCGGAGATAAAGGTCAGCTCGAGGAGGACGAAGCGATCGCTGTACGTACAGCCGACGAAAGCCGGCGTGTGGACGAACTGTCCTTTCGGAAGAACGTGCGTGATGCGGAAGTAGTCCTCCGGCGGGACCGAGAGCACTTCCTCCAGTGCTGCCTGTACGGCCGTCCCGATTGCGGCGAGCTCGCTATCCTTGAACGCACCTTCGTGCACATGAATCTTGGCTACGGGCATCTCAAAAACCTCCTTCGGTTGGCAGCGGCTCCACGTACCGATAGTGGACCGCAGTCTCGATATCGGCAGTCACGTCGCTTCCTCTCACGCCGCGGCCGCCGCCGGGGAAGCCTTGATCGCCGCGATCAGTTCGGCGGTCGTCACGATCTCATGGGCATAGGTCGGCGCGTCGATGTTGACCGCCGCATGCATCGCCTCGGGCGAGCGGGCAGCGGTGGCATCGCGCACGTAGGTGACGTGATAACCAAGCTCCATGCCGATGCGGGCGGTGGCCTCCAGGCAGGTATTGGCGAGCAGACCCACGCAGATGATCTTTTCCTTGCCGTGCCGCTTCAGCAGTTGATCGAGGTCGGTATTGGGGAAGCCGCTCGAAGCCCAATGCTCCGTGCAGCAGAGATCGCCCGGCCGGAGCTTGAAATCATCGTGGAATTCGCCGCCCCACTGACCGCGGGCGAAGATCATGTTCTTCGCCGCCTGCAACTGATAGGGCGACGGATACTTCCAGTCCTTGTAGGTGTCGGGCTCCATGCGGTGATGCGGTACATGGATGATCTTGATCCCGGCCTCCCGCGCGGCGACGACGATCGCACGGAGATTGTCGAGCAGGTTCACCTGCTCGGCGACGTCCTTGACCGAAGGCCAAAGCTTGCCGTCTGGATGGAGGAAATCGTTGTAGAAATCGATGCAGAGAAGCGCCGTGATCTTGGGGTCGTAGGTGGTCGCCATGTCGAGTTCCTTCGCGAAAACGTGGCTTTGGAGACTTTCAAAAAAATAGATAATATATATAATCTATTCTAGCCAGTCACGATTGCTTGCGGGACGGCGGTTTCTTACGACCGAGGCCGGCGTAAAGTCGCGGATCTCGATCGAGTTCGGAAAGGAACAACGGACATGGGTCGCTCATCGCAGGAGCAGGCGCAGAAGAATCGGCAGAAGATCCTGAAGTGCGCGTCCCGCCTCTTCCGCGAGTTCGGTGTGGACAGCGTTTCGGTGGCCGAGGTCATGAACGCCGCTGACATGACGGTTGGCGGCTTCTACAAGCACTTCAAGTCCAAGGACGCCCTCGTCGAGCAAGTCTTCTCCCTGACCTTCGAGCAGTCATCCGCCGCCTGGCGGCAGGTCTGCGAACGCAAGTACGACGATCCGGGCGTCCGGTCGGCCGCCATCGTCGACTACTATCTGACGAAGAAAGGGGCCGATCAGGCTTGTCCGATGATCGCCTTCGCTCCTCACGTGACGGCCGAGGCCGCCGACGAGTCCTCGCGCGAGTCCTACAGGGACGGGACGGAGGCTCTGTACGCACAGTTTCTCGATCACTTGGCGAAGTCGCGCGGTACGAACGGCGCGTCGTCCGATCAGGAAGCCAAGGTTCTGTTCGCGGCCATGATCGGAGCGCGGCTTCTCTCTCAATCGGTGGGCGACACGGAATGGATCCGTTCGCTGAAGAGCGCCGTGAAGGCAGAGGCCGCCCAAGACGCAGCCTCGCTGGACTGATGGAACAAGCAGAACCTTCCTGATCCTGCAGGCGATACCGATGCGAAAATGCTATCCTCTACATCGAGGTACTCCGGACATCTATGATTTCGCCTGATTGCAGTGGCAACTTGCCACGTCGCCTTTGGGTCAAAAGCGCCGATTGGAAGGTCGACCAGTCACTTCCGATCTACCCCGATAAGCAGACGATTTCCGATCCCGCGCGGACTTCGCATTCGGGCCATGAACGGACAGCACGCTCGCAAAGGAAAAACGAAAAGGCCGCCAAAGAGCGGCCTCGTTTCAATTTATGTAAGTCTCTCGGAAAATCAGCTAGCGTTACGGCGGCGGCGGACGAGCCAATAAGCGCCATAGCCTAGTCCGATCACAAGTGCGGGAATCCCGGCGCCTAGAAGCGGGCAGGAGCACCGTGTGGCGGCCTTCGCCAAGAAGGCGCCCGCCGAGGATTGGGCACTCATGCGTTCGTTCAATGACGAAAGCCGCTTCACCGTGCATACCGCGGCGGAGATATTGTTTGCATTTCAGGACGGCGAGCAGGTCAGGTGAGCGCCCATAATCGCCATCTTGTGCCGATGCCGGCGCACAAGCCGCGTAGCGGGAAACCGCGGAAGCTGTCCTCGCTACGGACGCCACCGGCAATGCCAGCAGCGGCGGCGGCGTTGCCGTCGCGGGTGCCGTCGCTGATGGTGCGACCGGCCAACGCGGGGCCTTCGAACCTACGACAGGATTTGCCATCAGACGCCCTCGTAGACCAGCCTGGTGAACAAGGCCGGCGTAATGAGGAACCGGCCCCATTTCGCGTCGAACTGCTCGGTTGGCTTGGCTGCGATGGTCTCATCGAGCGAGCGGCCCGACCGCTTGAGCGTTGTGACCTTCTCCCTGATGGCGACGAGCATATCGCGATAGCCGATCAACTCGTCCTTGTTGCTCACGGCGCTGGCTTGGCCCGGCATGTTGTGGCCGGGAATGACGATGGTCTCGCCGCTGGTGGCGGCGATGTTCTGCTCGGTCGCCCGGATCATCCCGTCGATGTTGCCACCGGTCGAATAGTCGATGAACGGATAGAAGCCGTTCCAGTAAGTGTCTCCGCAATGGAGGATATCAGCCTCAGCGAAGCGAACCGAGATGTCGCTGTCCGTATGCGCGGGGCTATAGTGCTTCAGATCGAGGGTGGAGCGATTGAGGCTGAGGCGTTTTTCCGAAGCGAACACCTCGGTCGGCACCGCGGCCAAGGGCGGCGAAGGAAAATTGTAGTCCCAGTCCTCGACCCTCTGGGCAGTCAGCAAATGCTTATGCGTGTTCTCGTGAGCCAGAATGGCAGCGCCTTCTTCGTTTAGCCACTGATTGCCGTCCGTGTGATCGAAGTGCCAGTGGGTGTTGATCAGGTGTTTGATCGGATCGCGGCTAAGGCTGTTGACCGCCTCCAGAATCCGCGGCCGTGTCGGGGTAATGCCGGCATCGACGAACAGCTTGCCGTCTTCGCCGGTGAGGACCGCGATATTGCCTCCGGAGCCTTCGAGGACCGTCACGTTGCCACGCAGCTTGTGGACCTGGAGGGGCATCGTTGCGGCGGCGTCGCGGATCGTATCGACGATGTTGCGTGACTCGGCGTAGGCCTCGTCAGGCTTCAACCAGCCACGGTTGGTTGCGAAAGCGGCGGCGGCTACGGCACAGCATGTGCAGAAGCCGCGTCGTGACAGCGAGGTATGCAAGGACATCGGAGACTCCTTTGATAGATCGGATGGGCTTCCAAGGTGGCGGAATTGCATCGGCGTAGTTGGAACGAAGCTCGCCAATCACAAGACCAAAAATTCAGAATCCAGCATCCAATGCGTTGGATGACCGTGCGAATTTCGATTGAGGAGTTGTAGGGATTGTCTTCGATAGTGCGGGGTTCGGTTGAGAAGTTGTAGGGATTGTCTTCGACAGCTCGCGGCCCGCGCGCTACCGCACACTCGTCGAACGTGCTGAAGTTTCCGCTGCCTCGCCGGAGTCGGCTTCGGGTCATTCGCGTCGTTCTGACCATGCGCCGGTCACTTCCGGTCTACCCCTGAAAGCAGACAATTTCAGAGCCGGTCGGTATGGCTCAAGGAGCAAATTGCGACACCCCTATGCAGCGCCACGACGTCCGGTTGGCCCCCTAATCGCGGAAGTTGACGGCGCTTGCACTGATCCGCCACGTGTGATCTCCACATTTTATTCCGCCTTGAACCTGCCCGCGTTCTCAACCCGCTTCCGGCACCGCCGACGCCGAGTACGCTCAAGCGCCGGCCACTTCGCTGGCAAGGACCGACGCGATCGCCTCGTCCATCTGAGCCGCCGTCATGTCGCGACGCATGCGAAGAATGATGCCGAGCGACCAAAGCAGAGTGACGTGCTCGCTCAGCATATCGGTCGCCTGCTGTTTGCAGAATGTGAAAAACGCGGCGATAGCCTCCTGCGACTTGCAGATAAGCGCGGCCAATTCCATCGCCTGTCGGCGATCATCTGCGGCAAAAGACGCATCGCCAAGCAGCAATTGCTCTGCTGCTTCACCGCCCATCAACTGCACGACTGAGTCGAACACGCTCGCGTAGACATCGGCCTTGCAGTCGCGACTTCGCCGGCCTTCGGCATCAACGGCGAAAGGATTGCGCGAACGTCGGAGGCATCGAGGCAACCGGTGCCGGTCGCGCCATTGTTCACGAAAGCCTCACTGCGCGTGCCGCGACAGATGACCTCGAAACCATCGCGAGGCGTGATCGAAATGAGCGAGATGCTGTCGGTCCCGGTCACTCGATCGATGACGAAATGTCCGAGTTCGTGAGCACACGGACCCGGTAAACGGCATCGCCGGAAACAGTGCGCCCGTCGTGTCCCGTAGCCCTGTCAGGTACAACTGTTCGGCTCCTAGCTTGACCGGGAGGTAGTTTGCCCAGAAGAAAGGAGTGATGGCGCGTTGATAGGTGTAGACGGCGTCAGCGGTCTCGAAAGACCATCCTACGGCCAAGCGTGAGGAAATGCGGGGAACGCGCGACGGCAGCCCCCACGACATTTGGCATCGCGCAATCCTGGCTATGTCTTCTGCGGGTTGGCACGCAA
>NZ_JBVBEF010000201.1:0-5447 GCF_055456055.1 Bradyrhizobium sp. LeoB3 | reverse complement strand
AAGCGCGAGCCCGGAATCCATTTCACGGCGTCGCCTGCTGCCCGATGGATTCCGGGCTCACGCTTCGCGCGCCCCGGAATGACAGTGGGAGAGAGACGGCGTCCTTTCCACCCGTCATTGCGAGCGAAGCGAAGCAATCCAGCTGTCCGCGCGCGCGGCAGCATGGATTGCTTCGTCGCTGTCGCTCCTCGCAATGACGGCGCGTGCTTTACTGCGCCGCTTCCGCGGCCTCCAGCGTCGGATAGTCCGTGTATCCCTTCGCGCCGCCGCCGTAGAACGTGGCCTTGTCCCATTCGTTCAGCGCTGCGCCACTCTTCAGGCGCTCGACCAGGTCGGGGTTGGAGATGAACAGCTTGCCGAACGCGATCAGGTCGGCGGCACCGGATTCCAGCACCTTGTTCGCCAGCGCGAAATCATAGCCGTTGTTGGCCACATATGCCTGCTTGAAGCGCTTGCGCAGCGACGCGTAGTCGAACGGCGCGACATCGCGCGGCCCGCCGGTCGCGCCTTCGATGACGTGGATATAGACCAGCTTCAGCGCGTTGAGCCCATCGACGATGTAATCGAACAGCGGCTGCGGATTGGAGTCGGAGACGTCATTGGCTGGCGTCACCGGCGAGATGCGGATGCCGGTGCGCTCGGCGCCGACTTCCGCGGCCACCGCCTTCGAGACTTCCAGCATCAGCCGCGCGCGGTTCTCTATCGATCCGCCATAGGCGTCGGTGCGTTTGTTGGTGCCATCCTTGGCGAACTGGTCGAGCAGATAGCCGTTGGCGCCGTGGATCTCGACGCCGTCAAAACCGGCTTCGATCGCATTCGCCGCGCCGCGCCGGAAGTCTTCGATGATCCCAGGAATTTCGGCGAGCTCGAGCGCGCGGGGCTCGGACACGTCGGTAAAGCTGCCATTGACGAAGGTTTTGGTCTTGGCGCGGATCGCGGATGGCGCAACCGGCGCGCCGCCGTTCGGCTGTAGCAGGGTGTGGGAGATGCGGCCGACATGCCAGAGCTGGATGACAATGCGTCCGCCGCGCGCGTGCACGGCATCGGTAACCTTGCGCCATCCCGCAATCTGTTCCTTCGAATAGATGCCGGGCGTGTCCTGGTAGCCCTGGCCCTGCTGCGAGACCTGGCTCGCCTCGGTGATCAGAAGGCCGGCGGAGGCGCGCTGCGCGTAATAGTCGACCGCGAGCGGGCTCGGAACGAAGCTCGACGGTGCCGCCCGGTTGCGTGTCAACGGCGCCATCACCGCCCGATTGGGCAGCGTCAGTGGACCAAGCTTGAAGGGCTCGAACAGTTTGGAGGATTGGCTCATGGGGGCTTTCCGGAAATGAACGATACCCAACACTTGTGCATTGCGGCGATGGGCGCAATGCCCCAGTAGGATTTGTTCCAAATCAGGATGTGAGCAGCAAGAACGACCTCTTGAGCAGGTCCGTCACAGAGGCGTCATTTCCCGAAGCGGACTTGACGTCCTAACGAACGGCCGGCATCGCCGCTTCCGTCGGCTGGGTGCGCCCGCGCATCCGCGCCAGCAGGTCCGCGGTCGGCCAGGAATCCGCCGGTAGTCCATATTTGATCTGCATCGCCTTCACGGCGCTACGGCTCGCCTGTCCGAGCACGCCGTCGACCTTGCCGACATTGAAGCCGGCGCGCACCAGGAGCTGCTGCAATTCCTTGATCTCGTTGAACGGCAATTGCGCCACGGGACCCGAAGGCCGCAGCATCGGCGGGCTGCCTGCGATGCGGGACGCAAGATAGCCTGCGGTGGTCGAATAGATCAGCGAATTATTCCATTCGGTGTAGGCGGCGAAATTGGCATAGGCCAGGAACGCCGGCCCATTTCGTCCCATCGGTAACAGCAGCGATGCGGGCATGTCGTCATTCGCTAGTGGACGTCCATCCGGATATGTCACGCCGAGCTGCGCCCATTTTGAACGCGGCAGCTTGTTCGTGAGATCGGCCTGGTCCCACGGAAAGTTGGAAGCGGTCACGCGCACTTCCTGCAGCCACGGCTCGCCGCGCCGCCACTTCAATCCGTTGGCGATATAGTTCGCAGTCGATCCGATCACGTCGGGCCCGCTGCTCAGGAGATTGCGATGGCCATCGCCGTCGTAGTCGACGGCATAGTTGAAATAGTGCGTCGGCAGGAATTGCGTCTGCCCGAGCTCGCCGGCCCAGGAGCCGACCATCTCATCGGCCGAAAGGTCGCCGCGGTCGATGATCTTCAAGGCTGCGATGGTCTCGTTCTGGAACATCTCCGAGCGCCGGCAATCATAGGCAAGCGACACCAGCGAAGGCAGCGTCGGCAGATTGCCCATGTTGGCGCCGAAGTCGCTCTCCAGTCCCCAGAACGCCGCGATCACCGCCGGCGGCACGCCGTACTCCTTCTCCGCGCGCGCGAACGCCGCTGCATAGGTCTTGATGCGCTGCTGTCCCTGCTGCATCCGGTAGGGCGCGGCCATTCGCCCCGCGAACTCGGTGAAGATCTGCCCGAACACGCGCTGCCCGCGGTCGCGGTTGACGATGCCCTGGTTGTAGACGAGGTAGGGCGAGGCTTCCGCGATCGCCTGCTGCGACACGCCTTCGGACACTGCGCGCTGCTTGAGATCGGCAAGGAAGCGCTCGAAGCTCTGGCCATTGTGGCAAGCCGCCGCGCGTGAGGAGGGCACCGCCGCAGGCCGCGCAGCCGCCGGTGCCTGACGTGTCGGTGCCGGCAACAATTGCTGCGCGGAGGCTGCAGATGCCGCAATCATCGTGACGGCCGCGATCGCAAATCGGGTCTTGAACATCAGAACTCGCCGTTAGGGGATGGGCTTACGAAAGATGGTAATGATCTTACGTGAAGCTTTATGCTCGGGCTATCCCTCACTCCACCGTCGTCCCGGGCTTGGCCCGGGACCCATAACCACAAACGTGCATTGTTGTGCTAGGGTGCGGCTGCTTGCGCGCGCCAGAACGACCATTTGTGGCTATGGGTCCCGGCCTTCGCCGGGACGACGTGGGAGGAAGCCTGCTTGTTTCCGCCCGCCCGCGTCGCCCCGACGCACCTTTCGCCACTTGCGGCGGCGATGGGCAAGTTCCTACCTAAGGTGCGCCTGCAACAGTGGTTTTTCCGCAACGACGCAGGGGAAACGACGATGAACTATTTCAAGACAGCTCTTCTGCTGGCCGGTCTCACCGCCCTGTTCATGGGGATCGGCTATCTCATCGGCGGCGCCAGCGGCGCGATGATCGCGCTGGTGGTTGCGGCCGCGACCAATCTATTCACCTACTGGAATTCCGACCGCATGGTGCTCAGGATGTACGGCGCCCATGAGGTCGATGCGCGCACCGCGCCTGAGCTTGTCGGCCTTGTCGCCGAGCTCGCGAGCCGCGCCGGCCTGCCGATGCCGCGCGTGTTCGTGATGGACGAGGCGCAACCCAACGCTTTTGCCACCGGCCGCAACCCGCAGAATGCCGCGGTCGCCGTCACCGCCGGCATCATGCAGCAGCTCAGCCGAGAGGAGCTCGCCGGCGTGATCGCGCACGAGCTTGCGCATATCAAGAACCACGACACGCTCTTGATGACCATCACCGCCACCATCGCCGGCGCGATCTCGATGCTGGCGCAATTTGGCATGTTCTTCGGCGGCCACCGCAACAGCAACAGCGGTCCAGGCGTCGTCGGCTCGATCGCGCTGATGATCCTGGGGCCGCTCGGAGCCATGCTGGTGCAGACGGCGATCAGCCGCACCCGGGAATATGCCGCCGACAATCTCGGCGCGCGTATCGTCGGCCAGCCGATGTGGCTCGCTTCCGCGCTGATGAAGATCGAGAATGCCGCGCACCAGGTGCCGAACTTCGAGGCCGAGCGCAATCCAGCGACCGCGCATATGTTTATCATCAATCCGTTGTCGGGCCATGGCGTCGACAATCTCTTCTCCACCCACCCGTCGACCGAGAACCGCGTCGCGGCGCTGCAGCAGCTCGCCGCCGAGCTCGGCGGCGGTGCTGCACCTACCGCCGGGGCGGGCTATCCTTCCCGCAGCCCATGGGGCGGCGCGTCCACTTCGCGCGGACCGTGGGGTTAAGCGATATTCGCGGGGCGGATCGATAAACCGCCCTACGAATTGGAGGCATCGGATGCAGCGTACGCTGATGATCCTCGGACTGCTGCTCCTCGCCGCCGGTCTGCTCTGGCCGGTGATCGGCAAGCTCGGGCTCGGTCGGCTGCCTGGCGACATCCGTGTCGAGGGATCAAACTATTCGTTCTATTTTCCACTGATGACATCGCTACTGCTCAGCATCGTGCTGAGCGTGATCATCTGGCTCGTCAATCGCTAGGAAAGCGCCGGTTCCCTTGGATCCTGCCGCCCGCGGCCCCGTTTCTGCCGAAAATACGGCGGATTGGCACAGTGCAATCGGCCGCGCCGGTGCTACACTCGTAAAAGGAGAGGATCACGCTGGAAACAAGCATGGCCTTGTTTGGTTGGGGCAGAGAGGTGCCGTCAGAAGAGGTCCTGGATGCCAGGGCCGGCGCAGATGCCTTGTTGCAGGGGCTGGACAAGGTCGTCCCGACATATCTCGAGAAGGCCGATCGCAGCGAGCTCGTCTATCCCGCCTGCAAGCGTAAACCGAACGATGCCAGTAGCACCCCGCGCGAAATCTGGCGCCACACGCGGCTGGAAGGGATGCGCTATCTGACCATGATTCCGGGACGCGACTCCGCGCTGCTGACGGAGCCATCGCGCCAAGCCGAGATGATCGACGGATTCCTGCGCCAGCAGCCGCACGAGGACACGGTGATCGATTTCACCGGACGTGCGGTCGACGATGTCGCGATTGCGATCGTCGCCGGGCTGAACTGGCTGAACCATTGCGCGCAGCTCGCCAAGGTCGATCGCGCGAAGTCGTCGGGCACCTTGCGCAACTTCCGCAAAGTCGTGACGGTCGCCCAGCAATGGTGGGGCATGGAAGGCGCCGAGGCCCGCTGCAGGAACATGCAGCAGGCGCGCGAACTGCCGCCCTTGATGCTCGATCTGGTCTGGCTCGAATGCACACATCTCGCCAAGGACATCACCGCCGCCGCGGTGTTTGGTGCGGCCGGCGAAGCAAGCGATGCATCGACGCGCTTCGAGGCTGCACTCGATCCGGATGAACCGCCTGCGTGAAGCGCGCATCGCTCTCTCCGTCATTCCGGGGCGTCCGAAGGACGAGCCCGGAATCCATCGAGCTGCATACGCCAGTGGAGAAATGGATTCTCTGATGTGCAATTGCACATCATAGCTCGATGCTCGCGCATCGCCCCGGAATGACTGAGCGACGCATCGCGCAGTCCTCTCCTCCGTCATGGCCGGGCTTGACCCGGCCATCCACGTTGTCTCGGGCGCGAAGGACGTGGATGCCCGGGACCCGGCTACGCCGAGGCTTCGCCGGGCACTCTAATGTCAGTCCGGCGAAGCGATAGC
>NZ_JBVBEF010000200.1:0-5576 GCF_055456055.1 Bradyrhizobium sp. LeoB3 | reverse complement strand
TTGCGTGCCAACCCGCAGAAGACATAGCCAGGATTGCGCGATGCCAAATGTCGTGGGGGCTGCCGTCGCGCGTTCCCGCATTTCCTCACGCTTGGGCGCAGGATGGTCTTTCGAGACCGCTGACGCCGTCTACACCTATCAACGCGCCATACTCCTTTCTTCTGGGCAAACTACCTCCGGTCAAGCTAGGAGCCGAACAGTTGTACCTGAGGGAGCTATCTGGTTCGTTGGCCGCTCATCTGCGCGAGCGCGTCAAGTAGTGCGCGAGGTGGGATGGCATAGTTCGATTTATCCACCTTCGCCGCACCCACCTTCTTGATTGCTTTTGTGAGCGCTTGGGCGAATTTACGTCCGAGATGGAATGGAGGCGCATCATAGCGGACGGGGTCTTCTGCCTGGAATGCCTGGAATGGGAAATCTTGTTCGTACGCCCCATGCTCTAACTTCTGGACCGGAACCACGCGATCGACGTACAGCCAGCTCAGTCGCCGCGCCTGCGAGTTTGTCCAGGTGAAGCACAGGAGCCAATCGCCTTTTCGTACCTGATGTTTGTCGACGTTAAGCCAGTCCCGCGGCCCGGATCGGTCGAAATTCTTACTGACGAACTGGCGCGCCGCTTCAGCAACGTTCGCGTTGCCCTCCCAGCATGCGAGCTTCCATGGCTTCCGAACCTTTCGGCTGTCCTTGTACCAATCGGCGTATCCTTTGGGATCGTACAGTACGCGCCGGCCAGCTTTCGCCATAGCGAGCTTGACCTTTTCACCTTCCTTGCGCAGCCACTCCAACTTCTTTTTGGCGGGAAACGGTTTCGCCTCCTTCAGTAAGCGATCGATATCGATCGTGGCCGCATCAACCAAAGTGCCCATTTCCTTGAGGCCATTCATTCCGAGAGCACTGGGCGACGGACCCATAGGGGGTATGCTGGGTGCTCCACAAGGGTGCTACACAGGGTCAAAACCCGCCTCTGCGGGAAAGCCTCATTTTGCCGAGGTTTCCTGAACTCTTCGGTCAGGTGGCGGAGAGGGAGGGATTCGAACCCCCGATAGGCTTGCACCTATGCCGCATTTCGAGTGCGGTGCATTCAACCACTCTGCCACCTCTCCAGTCGCCAAATCGGGGGCCTAGGCCCTCGTGGTCGGGGCCGCAATTGGCGACTGTCAGTAGAACCCCGCCCCCCTACTTCACCGGCGTGTAGATCACGACCCGCAATGACGGGTCGTCATTGGCCTGGAAGCTCGCATGTTCGAAGGACACGACGCCCTTCTTCGGATGATGCAGCCGCTTGATGCCGGCGGCCGTGCCGCGGATGTCGTGGGTTTTCCACCAGACCGAAAATTCCGGGCAGCCTTTCCTGAGCTTGAGCAACAGCTCATGAAACGCGGGATCGTCGGCCCATAGATCGTGCACCGCCCGGAACTGCGCGACGACGCGCTTGGCTTCATCGGCCCAGGCCGCCCCGAACAGCTTCCGCGCCGAGGGCCGCGTCAACATGGAGACGAGCACGTTGCGGTCTTCGCTCGCGAGATGATCGAACGCGAAAATGTCGTTCGCCGCCTTGTTCCAGCCGAGCAGGTCCCATCGGCGACCGGTCACATAGGCCGGGTGCTTCATCGCGTCGATCATCCGCTGCAATGATGCCGGCACCGTCTCCTGCTGGAAACTCCGCCGCTCGCCGGAACGGGTGAGGGCCTTGAGATGAAGGTGCTCGACCTTGTTGAGCTGGAGCGCCCGGGCCAGCGCATTGATGGTCGTGATCGACGGATTGACCGAGCGGCCCTGCTCGAGGCGCACATACCAGTCGACGCCGATGCCGGCGAGTTCGGCCACTTCCTCGCGCCGCAGACCGGCGGTTCGCCGCCGCCGTCCATCGGCAAGCCCGACATCCCGCGGCCGCAATTTCTCACGGCGCGACCGCAGGAAATCCCCGAGCTCACTGCGGCTCCTCTCGATCACCGACATTGCAGCATCTTTCGAACAACGCCCAAAGGGGGACCTGCCATCCTAGGATAATACCATGCCTTCCAGCTTCGCCCTAGCCTGCCATAATCGCAGCCGAACATTCCAGTGCCACGGCGATGTACATACACCACATGACGCAATCACCGAACGCCAACATTCCGAAACAGAGCATCGCGCTGTCCATAAAGATCAACGGCACGCGATACGAGCGCGAGATCGCGCCGACCGCGACCCTGCTGGACGTGATCCGCGACGAGCTCGGGCTCACCGGCACCAAGAAGGGCTGTGACATGGGCGGCTGCGGCGCCTGCACGGTGCTGGTCGCGGGCCGTCGGATCGCATCCTGCCTGGCGCTGGCAGCATCCTTTGGAGAGGCCGACGTGACGACGATAGAGGGGATCGGCACGGCCGATCGCCTGCATCCGCTGCAGGATGCGTTCATCCGGCACGATGCGCTGCAGTGCGGCTACTGCACGCCGGGCCAGATTCTGTCCGCGATCGCCTTGCTGGCGGAGGGCTCTCGCTCGATCGACGACATCCGCGAAGGCATGAGCGGCAATCTCTGCCGCTGTGGCGCCCATGCCAACATCGTCGCTGCGATCGCGGAGGTCGGCGGGCTATGAGCAGCGCTTCCTTCAATTATATTCGCGCGGCCGAACTCACCGATGCGCTCGCGCGCGGCGAGAGGGCAGGTGCCGCCTATCTCGCCGGCGGCACCGATCTGCTACCGCTCTGGAAAGCGTCGCTCACCGCGCCGCATGACGTGATCGACATTTCGCACCTTCCGCTTGCGACTATTATCCGCACCGGCGACACGCTCAGCATCGGCGCGATGGCCCGGCTGAGCGACATCGCCGCCCATGCGGAGGTGAAAGCGCACTATCCTCTTGTATGCGATGGCATCCTTGCGAGCGCGAGCGGACAGGTGCGCAATGTCGCAACCATGGGCGGCAATCTGCTGCAGCGGACACGTTGTCCCTATTTTCGCGATGCGGGACTGGCCTGCAACAAGCGCGATCCCGGGTCCGGATGCGGCACCCGACATGGCGAGAACCGCCATGCCGTGCTGTTCGGTGGCTCGCCCGGCTGCGTCGCCACGCATCCGTCCGACCTCGCGGTGGCGCTGGCCGCGCTTGACGCCAGGATCGTGGTGAGCAGTGCTAGCGGCGAACGCGCACTCGCACTGTCCGAGCTTTACCCGCTGCCGGGCGAGACCACCGCACCCGATTCATCTCTGCGGCCCGGGGAGATGATCACGGCGATCCGCATGCTCAATGCGGCGCGTTTCGCAAACCACGCGACCTATCTGAAGATCCGTGATCGCGCCTCGTTCGAATTTGCCGTCGTCTCCGTCGCGGCGGCGCTGCGCATCGAGGATGGCGTCATCGCCGAGGCGCGGCTCGCGGCTGGCGGTGTTGCACCACTGCCCTGGCGACTTGAGAAAAGCGAGGCGGCGCTGATCGGTCGCGCACCGACGGAGCACGCCTTCGCCGAGGCCGGCGCGCTCGCAATCGAAGGCGCGCGCCCGCTCGAAGGCAACGCATTCAAGATCCCCTTGCTGCGCAACGCCGTCATTCGCGCCCTGCAAACGGCCGGAGGCCAGTCGTGAAGAGCCGAACCATCGCGCGCTATGAAGGCACCCTCAAGGTCACCGGCCAGGCCCGCTATGAAGGCGAGATGATGCCCGAGGGCCTGCTGCACGCGGCCCTCGTGGAGTCGCCCATCGCCTGCGGCGAATTGCAGTCGCTCGACGCATCGCGCGCCGCCGCGCTGCCGGAATTTGCTACCCTCGTCACGCATGAAGATGCCGCATCGCTGAAGCCGTCGGCAGCAACCGCCCTGATCCGGGAGAAGGCGATTCATTTTCACGGCCAGCCCGTCGCGCTCGTCGCCGCCACTACGCTGTCGGAGGCCCGCGAAGCGGCGAAGGCGACACAAGCCTCGATCGCAGCGCGCACCGCGTTGACGCAAATGGGCCAGGCGCTGGACCAGGCCTATGAGCCGGCGATGGTCGGGCGTTTCCCGGCCTCGACCCGCCGCGGCGATTCTGCGAAGGCGTTGAGCGAAGCCGGGCTCGTGGTGCGGCGCCGCTACACAACCGCCGTCAACAATCATCATCCGATGGAGCCCCATGCGGTCGTTTGCTGGTGGGAAGGCAACAAGGTCGTCGTCCACACCTGCACGCAGGCGATTTTCGCCACGCGGGCGATCATCGCGCATGCGTTCGAGATGCCGCCCGTCGACATCCGCGTGCTGTCGCGCTATCTCGGCGGCGGCTTCGGCTGCAAGGGACAGCTGTGGTGGCCGTGGATGTTCTGGGCGATGCTGGCGTCGCGAAAGACGAACCGTCCGGTGCGGCTCGAGCTGACCCGCGCACAGATGTTCACCCTGGTCGGGCGGCGGCAGGAGACGGCGCAAGATCTCGCGCTCGGCTTCGTCGATGGCCGGCTGACGGCGATCGAGCATGATGTCGTAGCCCAAACCTCGACACATGCGGAATTTTCCGACTCGACCGCGGTCTACACGCGCTTCCTCTACGCCTGCCCCAACGTCACCACGCGTCACAGCCTCGTGCGCACCAACGAGCCGCAGCCGGTTCCGATGCGTGCGCCGGGAACGGCTCCCGGCACCTTTGCACTGGAGTCGGCGATGGACGAGGCGGCAGAATTGCTCGGGGTCGATCCGCTCGAATTGCGCCTCGACAATTTTGCCGATCGCGACCAGGAGAACGGCCGGCTCTGGAGCAGCAACAGCCTTCGCGAATGCTATCGCGTCGGCGCCGAGCGTTTCGGCTGGGCCGAGCGCCGTGCGCGATCGGCCACCAAGGACGGCCGCTGGAAAATCGGCTTCGGCATGGCGACCACGCTCTATCCGGCGATACGCCAGGCCTGCCGCGCGCGCGTCGCGCTGCGCGCCGACGGCTCGCTGCTGGTCCAGTGCGGCACCCAGGACATGGGCTCGGGCACCTACACCGCGCTCGGCCAGATCGCAGCCGATGCGCTCGGACTCCCCATGGACAAGATCACCGTCGAACTCGGCGACACCGAGTTGCCGGACGGCCCCTTCTCCGGCGGCTCGCAGGTCACGGCGAGCATCTTTCCCGCCGTGGAAGCGGCGACGGCGAGACTGCGCGCGGCGCTGGCGAGCGTCGCAACCACAGACGCCACCTCGCCGCTCAGCGGCAAGCCGCCGGAGGATCTCGAATTCGCCGACGGGATGATCCGCAGCCGCTCCGGCAACGCCGGCGAAAGGCTCACCGACGTGCTCGCGCGTGCGGCCGCAGATGGCCTCGAGGCGGAGGGCGAGAGCCCGGCGACCGATCATCAGAAGCTTGCCGCGACCGGCATGGGCTATGGCGCGATCTTTGTGGAGATCGGTGTCGACCCCGAACTCGGCGAGATCCGCGTCCGCCGCGTCTGTGGCGCCTTCGCGGCCGGGCACATCCTCAATCCGCTGCTGGCGAAGAGCCAGTATATCGGCGGCCTCATCGGCGGCATCGGCATGGCGTTGCATGAGCAGACCGTGACCGATGCTGCGACTGGCAGCATCCTCGGCAAGTCGTTCACCGACTATCTCATTCCGGTTCATGCCGACATGCCCGCATTCGACATCGCCAT
>NZ_JBVBEF010000199.1:0-5701 GCF_055456055.1 Bradyrhizobium sp. LeoB3 | reverse complement strand
CGGTGACCGGGCGGGTCTCGACCGGGGGCGTTCTCGCAATTCCCGCCGCCGTTGCAGGCATTCGCAGGTGGGGCAATACCGCTCGCGCGGTAGAACGCCGCAGCTGGCGACACGGCGAAACAAGACACGGCGAAGCATGGGCGACAGCTCATCGTGGCGAACGAGGCAATTGGCCCGTAGCTGGCGCTGATCCGATGATCGAGGAGGTGCTGATCTGGAAGTTCGTGGCGGAGCACCAACCATTACACAAGAGCCAACTCGAACCCGGCATTCTCGACCGTGATCGTATGCCCGTCGCCCTAATTGCACCCAGTCCAGGAATCTCGAAGCAAGTAGAGTAATGCGGTGATGCTCTTGACGAGCAACTCGAAACAGTCTCGGCTCAGATAGCTCAGGGGCTTTCCAGATCGCTAGAGATCAGTTTGCCCCATGGGATTCGAATTTTGATGACTTCGCGTTTAGGTTGTATGGTGTGGTATTTTTGCTAGGGCCAAGCTCTTGAAAGTACAGGTGCTGCCAAACATTAAATCCCCATAGGCGATCTTCCGGATCGTCTGAAGGTTGTTTGACGCGACTGAGCTCGATCACGCGGCATCGTCCTACGTCCCCCCAGCGCGGTTTCCTCCTTTGGAGGCTTTCGGACGCCGGCCCTCGGAGCCCGCGGCACCGTCAATCATTGGGCCGGCATCCGAAACCCTTCACATAACCGGACTCATGCACCGCAGCAAACATCAGGCAGGGCCTTTCCTGCGGTCAGTTTCGTGTATAGCGCTGTCGCCCCTTCTTCCAGCCGATAAGCTACAGCAAACGCCAGCTCTGCTGGGTTACCTCGGCAAGATCTCCGCACGGAAGGTATTAAAGCTCAGTTCCCGAATGGGATCGTCAGGTTCCGCCTCGTTCGTGTCCACCACGAACACCGCGAGGAGTTTGGCCGGCTCGGTCTCGCTGGCATTGGCGCTGACGCGGTGGCGGTCGCCGGGCTGCTCAGAGAAGCTCTGTCCGGCCTTGTAGGTCGTCACCGCTCCGTCGTTGACCTGACTGCTGATCGCCCCCTCAAGAACGGTCGCATAGATGAAGGTGGATTCGGCATGCGTCGGCATGCGTGTGACCAGGCGAGTAGCCGCCCGGGCCGTATTCGACGAGCACGCCGTGGTTGGCGGATGCGGGATCAGGCTATTGCCTGTGAGCGGCGGAGCCATTCGTCTAAAGCGATGCGGGCGGCTTCGGGGTCCTCGGGGAGCTTAATGCCAGAAATCATGTCGGCCATTATCAAACTCCTATCTCCGATCGGAGCACTGAACTGCCAACAGCACCGCAATTCATGCGTGCCGGCGCACCGGTGCGGTGGATCGTTGCCCACTACATAACTCGCGAATGTTGAACCGGAAGTACCGTCCTGTATGAAGATCCTGCAGTGAGATATTCAGGCATGGTAGCTGTCATTTGTTGACCAGGTGTCCTGTTCGCGTGGTGTACTCGATGGATTGGGGCGGTTTGAAGCTCCTGAGACCCGATCGAAGGAGCTCGCGACAGCAATCAAAGACAATGTGCAGGACGCCAATTACAAAGCTGCAAGAACTTCACTTCCTTCAAGCAACAATCAGATGTACAAAGTTGCGCGTCGAGAGGGGCCGATGACCAGCCATTGTCGATACCAGTCCCGAATTCAAAGGCGCAACAAAGGCTGCAGAGCCCATCTCTCATGCACGCAGAATCTTCCGGGTTGTAAAGAGCGTCGAGCGTAGGTGCGATGTTGGACTCGGCGAATGGCGCAAGCCGGCAGCTGACTCACGTCTTAGTAGGGGGGTCCAGAATGGCAAATTCCCCCGTCGACAATGCGTCTCAAGGTCCTGCTCGCTGCTCCATGTTGGCATGGCGAGTACACAAATTTGGTCCGCCGGAAGCGATGATTTTGGAACGGGTTCCCAGGCCAGATCCTGGTCCGGGCGAGGTTCTTGTCAATGTTCACGCAGCAGGAGTCGGTCCCTGGGACGGGTGGATCAGGGCCGGCAAAAGCGCGTTGCCGCAGCCTCTTCCTCTTACGCTCGGCTCTGATCTGTCCGGAACAGTCGCAGCCGTGGGATCGGGCATTTCCGACATCGCTGTCGGAGATCAGGTTTTCGGAGTGATCAACACCCAATTTCTTGGCGCTTACGCAGAATATGCCGTAGCCTCTGCTGGAATGCTCGCGAAGAAACCGGCTCGCTGAACTATGCCCAAGCGGCTTCCGTTCCCGTCGTCGCGGTCACGGCGTGGCAAGGTCTGTTCGACCACGCTCGCCTCGAAGCCGGGCAGACGGTGGTCGTTCACGGAGCTGCGGGAAACGTCGGAGCCTACGCGGTTCAGCTCGCTCGTCGTGCTCGCCTTCGTTCAATCGCGACGGCGGGGGCCAAGGACATCGAGTACGTGCGGTCCCTCGGTGCCGACAAGGTATTGGACTATCACACGCAACGCTTCGAGGAAGAGGTGAAGGATGCGGACGCGGTACTGGACCTCGTCGGAGGCGAAACGCAAATACGTTCTTTTCAGGTGCTTCGCCCGGGCGGCAAGTTGATCTCCGCCGTGTCACAGCCTGATCAAGACCGCGCAAAGCAACACGGTGTCACCGCAGCCTTCTTCTTGGTGGAAGTGACTACCGAGCGGCTGCGCACAATCGCCGAACTTATTGATCGGGGCGAACTGAAAACCCGCGTAGGTGCGGTCCTCCCCTTCACCGATGCGCGAGACGCCCACATGATGTTGGAAGGCCAACGACTGCCGCCGAAAGGGAAGATCATTCTCAACGTAGAAGCCGCGGGCGAAGTCACCGCGCCCGCTTGAAGTCGGGCTAACCATGAGCGTCGCGGAGAAGGTCGCCGGCTCTCGCGCGAATCGGGAACACACGGTCGAGAACGACGCACCGGGCCATCGCGGACGATATCTATCTTTGTCCCGCTGGCGAGCGGCTGGCCACCTGCGCGATAGTTCACATTAGTCGGCGTGCCGGATGGACGGCAGCCATCGCGCGATGGTACAGCCAAAATCGGCAATCTTGGCAAATGACCAGGCGCAACGCTTCTATTCGCTAACACCAGCGACGGGAGCGATCCCGACGTATCAGGCTTCGTGGGAGCCCCGGTCAATGCAGACAGCGCAGATCGCGGACGCGGAGGAAGGAGTTCGACAATGGCTGACGTTTTATCTGGCATCAAGATTCCCGATAGCAAGATCGCGCGCGAAGCCGCCGAGCTCGTGCGGCAACATGAAACCGAGATGCTGTACAACCATTCGGTCCGAGTTTTCGTGTTCGGCGCAATGAAGGGCGTTCGGCAAAATCTCAAATTCGATTCTGAACTGCTCTATATCGCAGCGCTGTTTCACGACTTAGGGCTTGTCGACGCCTATCATACCGACACAAAGCGGTTTGAAGTTGATGGCGCCGACGCAGCGCGCGAATTCCTCCGCAGTCATGGCATTCCCGACCCGAAAGCGAATCTGGTTTGGGAAGCCATCGCCCTACATACCACGCCCGGTATTCCCCAATACATGCGGCCCGAGATCGCTCTCACAAACGCGGGTGTCTTGGTGGACGTCGTCGGGATTGGATATGATGAGTACACGCCAGAGCAACGCGACCAAGTCATCGCCGCCTTTCCGCGCGGTGATTTTAAAAACGAAATGCTTCAGTTACAGACTTGCTCGGCCTTGAAGAAGCCTCAGACCACGTTCGGCACCGTCAATTTCGACTACATCCAAGAACACGACCCCACATTTCACCGGCCAACCGCATGCACTCGGATCCGTAATGCGCCTTGGCATAGCTGAGCCGTCGTGGGCATTCGTCTGCGTGTAACGGCGGTTGCGGAAGCCACATAACTCATCACTATCGCGCTTTTTGATATTGGCATCGATGTCCGTTGATCGAAACATCGCCGTTCTCTTTCGGTGGGCTTCGCATCTCCATTCAACGTCGCCTTGCCCCCGCTTCATTCTTGCGCGGGCCACAAAACGAGACTGCATTTCTTGGCTTGGTGATCAATTTTGCTGAACTTGACGCACAGAACTAACCGGACAGGCAGATCTCCCGCATCCGGCTCTCGGACAAGACCTCACGCCTTCGCCCACGGCCGGTCGCGGCCAAGCGCGGTTAGACGTACGAGCCCAAAGTGCCCGTAAAGGTGCGAGAGTGGATAGGTCCCGCCCCGACCGTCAGCCCGAGTATGTCACGGCGGGCGTAACACCCGACGACATCAAATCATACTTTGCGCGCGCGATAATACGGCGGTCCAGGTCCGCCACCCTGGTAGTCTCGCCGGCAAAATTTGGCTCAACCGGCACACCCCGAGCAGATCGATGATGCATGAACCGCGCGGAATCGCGCCCCTGGAGGCCGTCGCATGCAGCAGGGTAGTCACCCGCGTCAGATACTGGCATCCAATTCGGTGAGCCCGCCGTGACAGCTCCGCACAGATGAATAGGCGAACGATGTCGCTTATTCAGCAGGCGTCACTGAAGGTTGTCCTGGTCCGCGCTCCTTCTTAAGCTGTTCGGCAAGCCAAATGTCGTGATGCTCTTTGGCCCAGTTGAGATCGACCTCTCCGGTGCCCATGGCCTCGAATGCGCCCTCCATCCCGACCGTGCCGATATAGATGTGGCCGAGGATCAAGGCGATGAACAGGATGGCCACGAGCGTGTGTACTACCTGCGCGAGCTGCATCTGGGCGATATCAGTTCCGTAAAACGGGAACAGCAAGAGAAACCCCGATACCGAGACCGCGACGCCGGCCACAAGGGATAGCCAATAGACAAGCTTCTCGCCCAGATTAAAGCGTCCGGCTGGCGCGTGTTTCAACTTGACGAAGCCGCCGCCTTGCCTGACCCAGTCGATGTCAACTTTTTTCAGAAGATTGTCCCTGAAAAAGATCACCGTGATCAGGACGAGACCCACCACGAATGCGGCGCTGGTGAAGTTGTGCACGTACTTTGCCGCTTGCGATATGCTCGAGAACGCTTCCGGGCCGACGACCGGCAAAAGCAGCACCTTGCCGAAGGTGATATTAAGACCGGTTAGGCCAAGAACGACAAAAGACACCGCCGTCAGCCAATGCGAAAACCGTTCTAAGGCTCTGAAGCGAAGCACCTTCCGCCCCGATCGGCCGGCCGAAATCCGGATCCGTCCGATGATCAGATAGGCGGCGCCCAAGACCAGGATCGTGCCGAGGATCACGATGGCGCCGCCCCAACGCAGCAGTACTTCGTGGATATAATCCCACGTACGTCCCTCGGGCTGGATCAACACGCCGGCCTTTGTGTCGGGAATGTCGAGGCGCCCTTCAACGCGGGGGAGCTGTCTTAGCAGGTCGCGCTCGCTGGTGACGCTTGCGGTTGGATTGGGCGCACCGTCGGGACCGACCTTCTGTGCGAAGGCGGGCGCCGCCGCGGTGATCGCAAGCAGCGCCAGGACGAAGGTCGCCAGACGAAAGCGTGCGAGAAACGTCATGACCGTTACCCTGCTCTCATCCCGCGCCCATCGCAGGCCGCATGAGCCGTCCGCTCAGACCCCGACGTCAGCGTGATAGGCCGTGGTCCAGCCCCAGGCGCCGGAACCATAGCCGCGCTTGCGCACCCGCTCGCCATAGATCTGCGCGATGATGTCGCCATCGCCGGCGAGCAGCGACTTGGTCGAGCACATCTCCGCGCACATCGGCAATTTGCCCTCGCC
>NZ_JBVBEF010000198.1:2500-5708 GCF_055456055.1 Bradyrhizobium sp. LeoB3 | reverse complement strand
CGGGCTGTTTGACAAGTAAAGATGAAGAAAGAGAAACGTGGACGGCGGAGTCCTTGCGGGTCTCGATTTTGAAAACCTTGGTTTTCCCGATCGGGACCGGACGAAAGACTTCGGCGGTACACGTTTTGAATAAGGTTACACCATGGCCTCTTCATTGAGGTCAGGTCGCCAGCGATGTGAATCGCTGTGCGATTTTGGTGTGGACCTCGTCAAACGTTGTGATCAGCCGGTTCAAAGTTTCAAGTCCAACTTGAGAGTTTGATCCTGGCTCAGAGCGAACGCTGGCGGCAGGCTTAACACATGCAAGTCGAGCGGGCGTAGCAATACGTCAGCGGCAGACGGGTGAGTAACGCGTGGGAACGTACCTTTTGGTTCGGAACAACACAGGGAAACTTGTGCTAATACCGGATAAGCCCTTACGGGGAAAGATTTATCGCCGAAAGATCGGCCCGCGTCTGATTAGCTAGTTGGTGAGGTAATGGCTCACCAAGGCGACGATCAGTAGCTGGTCTGAGAGGATGATCAGCCACATTGGGACTGAGACACGGCCCAAACTCCTACGGGAGGCAGCAGTGGGGAATATTGGACAATGGGCGCAAGCCTGATCCAGCCATGCCGCGTGAGTGATGAAGGCCCTAGGGTTGTAAAGCTCTTTTGTGCGGGAAGATAATGACGGTACCGCAAGAATAAGCCCCGGCTAACTTCGTGCCAGCAGCCGCGGTAATACGAAGGGGGCTAGCGTTGCTCGGAATCACTGGGCGTAAAGGGTGCGTAGGCGGGTCTTTAAGTCAGGGGTGAAATCCTGGAGCTCAACTCCAGAACTGCCTTTGATACTGAAGATCTTGAGTTCGGGAGAGGTGAGTGGAACTGCGAGTGTAGAGGTGAAATTCGTAGATATTCGCAAGAACACCAGTGGCGAAGGCGGCTCACTGGCCCGATACTGACGCTGAGGCACGAAAGCGTGGGGAGCAAACAGGATTAGATACCCTGGTAGTCCACGCCGTAAACGATGAATGCCAGCCGTTAGTGGGTTTACTCACTAGTGGCGCAGCTAACGCTTTAAGCATTCCGCCTGGGGAGTACGGTCGCAAGATTAAAACTCAAAGGAATTGACGGGGGCCCGCACAAGCGGTGGAGCATGTGGTTTAATTCGACGCAACGCGCAGAACCTTACCAGCCCTTGACATCCCGGTCGCGGACTCCAGAGACGGAGTTCTTCAGTTCGGCTGGACCGGAGACAGGTGCTGCATGGCTGTCGTCAGCTCGTGTCGTGAGATGTTGGGTTAAGTCCCGCAACGAGCGCAACCCCCGTCCTTAGTTGCTACCATTTAGTTGAGCACTCTAAGGAGACTGCCGGTGATAAGCCGCGAGGAAGGTGGGGATGACGTCAAGTCCTCATGGCCCTTACGGGCTGGGCTACACACGTGCTACAATGGCGGTGACAATGGGAAGCGAAGACGCAAGTCCTAGCAAATCTCAAAAAGCCGTCTCAGTTCGGATTGGGCTCTGCAACTCGAGCCCATGAAGTTGGAATCGCTAGTAATCGTGGATCAGCACGCCACGGTGAATACGTTCCCGGGCCTTGTACACACCGCCCGTCACACCATGGGAGTTGGTTTTACCTGAAGACGGTGCGCTAACCGAAAGGGGGCAGCCGGCCACGGTAGGGTCAGCGACTGGGGTGAAGTCGTAACAAGGTAGCCGTAGGGGAACCTGCGGCTGGATCACCTCCTTTCTAAGGATGATCCTTCAGAGAGCTCACGCTCACTATCGGATCGTTTTAGAAACATCTCGGGGCCAATCGATCGCCAGATCGCTTGAGCTCCATTGGCGGGACCTCGCCGTCTTCGTTTCTCTTTCTTCGCGGACGAACACGCGCCAGGGGCTTGAGCGCTGTGCGATGCATCGGCGAAAGCCGGTTGCGCGCGAGCGGGTTCCTAATCCTTTGCAGGATGAGCGTTAGGGGCTTGTAGCTCAGTTGGTTAGAGCGCGCGCTTGATAAGCGTGAGGTCGGAAGTTCAAGTCTTCCCAGGCCCACCACTTTCATCGAGCGGGCATTCGTCTTCTGGTTACGGGGCCATAGCTCAGCTGGGAGAGCGCGTGCTTTGCAAGCATGAGGTCGTCGGTTCGATCCCGTCTGGCTCCACCAGATGGTTTGATCGCCGGTGCCTCAACCGTCGTCCGCGAAACATCAATTCGCACACGCAGTCCGGATGGACGCGGTGTGCGTGTTATCTGACATCGTAAAGAGGAGATCGATCCAAGTTTGGGATCTGCGGAGCAATTCGCGGGTGCTCATTCACTATCTCCAGATCATTTTCGGCGCTCGTTCATCGCAAGATGAGCGGGTTGTAAAATGATCCTGTTAGCGAAGCTTGACCGCCTCGCTATTGGTTCGATCTTACGAAGCAAGCTGGTCTTTCTAATCAATGTCCGGCCGCGCAAGCAGCATTCATCGAGGGTGCGCGCTTTGAGATTTCGGTCTCAATGCGATTGGGCGGCATACATTCTGCCGAGTGTGTGGACATTGATAATGAGAGCAATCAAGTGCCTTAAGGGTGTTCGGTGGATGCCTTGGCGCTGAGAGGCGATGAAGGACGTGCTACGCTGCGATAAGCCGTGGGGAGCTGCGAAGAAGCTTTGATCCACGGATTTCCGAATGGGGAAACCCACCTTCGATAGCCGGAACTCCAAGATCTTGAGGTTTAAACACCTTGTGTTTTGGGGTTCGACCAGAAATGCGAGAAATCAAACCGCGAGGTTTTGGATTTCCGGTTATCAAGAGAAGGTATGAGACTTCTGAATAAAATAGGAGGTTTCAAGCGAACCCAGGGAACTGAAACATCTAAGTACCTGGAGGAAAGGACATCAATCGAGACTCCGTTAGTAGTGGCGAGCGAACGCGGACCAGGCCAGTGATACATCAAAGACAACCGGAACCTGTCAGGAAAGCAGGGCCTTAGAGGGTGATAGCCCCGTACGGGTAATGCGATGATGTATCCTTGAGTAAGGCGGGACACGTGCAATCCTGTCTGAACATGGGGGGACCACCCTCCAAGCCTAAGTACTCCTCAGCGACCGATAGTGAACCAGTACCGTGAGGGAAAGGTGAAAAGCACCCCGACGAGGGGAGTGAAATAGACCTGAAACCGGACACCTACAAACAGACGGAGCCCAAGATGCGTTCTGGGTGACGTCGTACCTTTTG
>NZ_JBVBEF010000197.1:0-5771 GCF_055456055.1 Bradyrhizobium sp. LeoB3 | reverse complement strand
GAGAAATGCCCGACGGTGCGCAGGTAGACCGGATTGTTTGGAGCGACGCTATCGATCTCCTGCTTGGTCAGATAGCGTTTCTCGGCGAGTTGCGACGGCGGATGCCACGGGCCACCCACGATCCACTCGCCCGGCTTCTTCGTGGCCGCGAATGTCCTGATCGCCTCGAGCGCTTCCGGCACCGTCTTCGCTCGGCTCATGTTGACGACATATTCGGCAAGACCAGCCGCCTTGAAGTGAGCGTGCGTGTCGATCAATCCTGGAATGACGGTCTTGCCGGACACATCGAGCACGCGCGTCCGAGCGCTGGCAAGCGACTTAATCGATGCGCTGCTTCCGGTCGCGAGAACCTTTCCGTTCCTGACGGCGACCGCCTCAGTCACGGTCGATCGTTCGTCCAGCGTTAGGACCTTTCCGTTGACGAGGACGAGGTCAGGCGCGTTGAAGTCTCCCTGCTGGGCCGCCAATGGTGCAGTGCCAGCGAACCACATTCCCGCCCCAAAAACCGCAAGCGCCGTTAACTTGCAGACCATCGCATCCCCCCGATCAACTATTGTTCAATAGACGAACATTTGTTCTATTTTGAAGAGTAATTCCGATCTCGAAGCGGTTCAACGCTTCTTGGACAGGGCCCGCAAGCTAACTCGTTTGGACGACGCGCTGTCCCAGTTCGGCTTTGGGTCCGTGAGCCGATGTCGGCGGTCTACTCTGCCTCCGTCCACTCTTCCCTAAGAAGCGGACATAACGAGCTTAGGGGCACAGGTGCTAGCAGAAATACGATCCTAAACCTGCCAACTCCCCAGCATTCGCGTATTGGAAGTTATGGACCTTCGGAATCTGCGGAGCCAGTCAAAGGAGCATGCCTTTGAGAAGTGCATGATCGCAGACGAGGAGGGCTAGGTGCGCACGATCATCCTGCGCGCTAATGAATAGTCACTTCCAATTTGGCCGCTGTCGGCATGTAGATCCCCAGGCATTTGTCTTGTAGATCCGCTATAAGCCAAGGATGCGTAATGTACGTTTGAAAGCTGCGGGTTTCACTGCGCTCCAGAACGGCGTATAGCTGTCGCCCCCCCTGGTGGTTTAGCCAATACAATCGAACAGCTTGGGAACTGGCGTTGGTGAAGTTAATAAAGGTGGCAAACTGCGTTCCGAGTGAACGCAGATTTTTCTCTTCCTCACAGGACACAGCAGCATTTTGACTATCAGGCGTGACTTCGGGTCGAGGAACTGTGTCTGACGGTTGCGACAACAACCAGATCCCAAACACTGCGCTTGCGACGAAGATCATCAGCGCAGAAAGCATCCATCCAGGATTATGCCGCCTCGTTTGAGGAGCGCCGGTTTCGACAGCTTTGTGCTGCGAACCGGGCCCTGTAGATGCCCCTAAAAAACCATCGATCGCTCGAAACAACCGGTCGACATGGTGGTCGAAATCCCTGCCCGGGTCGACGTCGGCAGCATTGAGGAACGAAAGGCGTTGTAAACTTGCAGGGAGCCGCGACGGCGGAGGCATCTGGGCGTTGTCGACGAGAATAGGCAGAATCGGCACCTTAAGCTCGATCGCCTTCTCTACCTCCATCCTGACGAAATCCTTCGGGTCATCAATACGTCGGTCTTTGCCCTTAGTGGGTCCCAACCACCTCGGACCGATGATTACGAGCAACACATTCGTACCTGAGAGGGCGTGCGTAAAGTGATCCTGGAAATTTACGCCGAAAGGTATGCTATCGATGTCCATAAAAACGGATTCTCGACCGAAGCGAGCTACCAGGCGATCGCGAATTCGACCCGAAATTCCGTCTGAATCTCCTCGGCGATAGGAAATTACAATCTTACTCATAATACTGGCCTACCCTGCCAACGACGGTACCAATCCCTTCGTTTTTGGCAGCTCATCCACTGGTGATGTTAATGCCCCGTAGGATGATCGCTGGTCGCAAAACAGCGGCGTGTCCACGCTGTCGCCTTCCGACGGTGGTTGCATTTAGGCTGAAATGGGCCACTATTCTACCGGCAGAGAACCCCAAGATCAACGTAAAGGTTGCAAGAGATACTCATCTGGCGTTGCTAACTGCAGGTCGTCAGCCTTTAGCGCGTACGTAAGGTTTGGAGATGCGCGCCATGACCTTGATTGAACGTATCGAGCGTTCCGGGAAAAAGAGGTTACTAGCGATCGATGGCGGAGGAATTCGCGGCGTCCTTGCGCTTGAGATACTGCAGAAGATTGAAGAGCTTTTGAGACCTAAAGTTAGCGATGCTAGTTTTCGTCTGGCTCATTATTTCGACTATATCGCAGGGACCAGCACGGGCGGAATCATTGCCGCCGGGTTGTCTATGGGTATGGCAGTCGGCGAGATAAAGAAATTCTACGAAGAAGCCGGACCGCAGATGTTTGTGCGGGCCAAACTACTTCAACGTCTTCGCCATAAATACGATGATGAACCACTAGCACTGATGCTTAGGCAAGTCTTCGGGCATGATACTTGCTTGGGGTCGGAACGCTTCCAAACTCTATTGCTGTTAGTAATGCGGAACGCGACGACTGATTCACCGTGGCCTCTGTCGAATAATCCGTACGCCAAATACAACCTGGCAAGCCACCCGGATAACAACCTAAACCTTCCTCTTTGGCAGCTGATCCGCGCGAGCACGGCGGCGCCCACGTATTTTCCGCCGGAAGTGATTGTCTTCCCTAACCGAGCCACAGAACGAGTCTTCGTAGATGGCGGGATAACAACATACAACAATCCAGCACTTCAGATGTTTCTAATGGCCACCGTAGATCGTTATTGGGCACAGAAGCCTTCAGCTCGATGGGAGGCGGGAGTCGAGAAGATGTTGGTCGTCTCAGTAGGTACCGGCACAAGTCCGGGGACACACTCCGAACTTAGTCCGCGACAAATGAGCTTGTTGTTCAACGCGACCACGATCCCTGCGGCTCTCATGTTCGCTGCTTCAAATGAACAAGACTTGCTCTGTCGTGTGTTTGGTGATTGCAGAGCCGGCGACCGGCTGGATGGCGAGGTCGAAGATGTGATCGGCAGTGTCGGCCCATTGGAGCGGGAGGACAAGCTGTTTTCGTATGTCCGCTACAATGCTGAGCTGTCACGAGCTGGGCTGGATGCCATCGACTGCAACGATGTCCGACCACATCAGGTACAAACACTGGACTCGATTGATGGCGTTCCGCTTCTTCGCCAAGTCGGAGCCAAAGTCGCTGAAAAGAAGGTCGATCTTTCGCACTTCGCGGGCTTTTGCGACAATGAAGAGCCGCGAATGTCATGACATCGGCGAGCCGAGCATTTGTTATTATGCCCTTTGGCAAGAAGAAGGGGCCCGATGACAATGAGATCGATTTCGACGTGATATACGAACTGCTATTGTCGCCCGCAATTTCCGCGGCCGGACTAACGCCACATCGCGCCGATGCAGACCGTCGGGGTGGATCGATACATTCGGATATGTTCCAAGATTTGTTGTTGGCAGAGTTCGTGGTCGCAGACCTCACGTTAGACAATCCTAATGTTTGGTACGAAATCGGTGTGCGACATGCTTTGCGTGGCACCGGCACTCTTATGACATACGCACTGCGGGAGCGACTACCATTCGACATCGCTGGCCAGCGAATGCACCGCTATATTCTGTCAGGCTCGGAACCTGATCAGAGGAGTTTAGAAGCCGACCGCAAAAGCCTGACTGATGCGATTAGGCAAACTCTCGAAGCTTGGGAAGGTAGGCGTTCCAGCCCCGTCTATCAGCAGTTACCCTATCTGCGGGAACCAAACTGGAAAACATTACGGGTGGGTGGCATCAATGAGTACTGGGATTCTTTACAACGATGGCAAACACGGATCGAGATTGCGCGACGTAAGCAGCGTCCGGGAGATATTTTGGTTTTAGCCGACGAGACCCCGAATAGCCTGTTGGAATTTGAAGCACTATGTACAGCAGCCGATGCGCTCATTCGATTGCAAAAGCCACGCTTTGCATTGAAGATACTCGAGCGGGCTCGGAAGCTGGATCGCGCTGAAATCAGAGCGCGCCAACTTGAAGGACGAGCACTGGGCCGGGCTGGACGCTACACCGAAGCGCGAGAAGCTCTCACACAGCTTGCGTCGGAAAGCAGGGACGGCGAATCACTTGGCATTTGTGCACGCACATGGAAAGACGAATGGTTACAGGGTTGGAATGCACATCCAATGCGAAAGACCAATCCTACTGCTGCGGCTCGCGCCACCGCCGCTGCGTTGCACAGCGCTGCTTCCGCCTATTTCGACGCGTTTCGCTCTGTCCCCGGCGAATTCTATTCGGGCATTAATGCGTTGACGCTTGGTCGAGTTTGGGAGCACGTGACAGAGGAAAAGAGCTCGCTGCCACTTGACCTAATTGATGATGGTGCGCGGTGGAGCTTGGCAGCGAGTATTCACGCTAGCAGGAATTATTGGTCGCTCGTAAGCAGCGGAGAGCTCGCGCTGGTACACAACCGCAAGAAGGAAGCGACGACCTATTATTCAGAGGGAGCCGCGTTAGCTGTCGCGAATGGTGATCGATTTGCGCTAGACGCCTCAAGCCAACAGTTAGATTTCCTTGGTGCACTGAAGTATCGGCCGAACATTGTTGGCGAAGTATCGAAGATGATAGACGCGGCCGAGAAGGAACTTGATACGAGAGTCGGTTCAAGGGCTCTTGATCAGTCTCAACCTCAGCACATCGTGCTATTTAGCGGTCATATGATAGACGATCCATCGGCAAGAGGCCCTGGAACTGAGAGGCCTGCACGATTTCCAACGGCAAAGGTGAATGCAGTCGCTGCACGAATTGAGGATTGCCTCAACCGGATCGGAGCCACTCGAGGCGACTTAGGCTTAAGTGGAGGCGCTTCTGGGGGTGACTTGTTATTTGCAGAGGCCTGCCTCAGGCGTGGCATGTCGCTCGAAATGCGCCTGTCAGACGCAGAACCGGAATTTCTTGCTGATTCGGTCACATTTGCTGATCCCGACCACTTCTGGGAGGAGAGCTTTGCTCGAGTTAAGTCCCACCCTGCAACTACGGTTCTCTATATGCCTGAGGAACTCGGGCTCGCGCCCAAGAACATCGGCAAATACGATCGATGTAATCGTTGGTTGCTCTATACGGCTCTTTCTCAGGGCCTCAGCAAGGTGTCGTTTGTGACACTTTGGGATGGGCAGGCCGGGGACGGACCCGGCGGCACTCGAGACATGATTGATTTGGTACGGAAGTTCACTGGGCAGCAGCCTTGGATTATCAATCCAACTGCACTCTAGACTAGACCCGCTGGCTGGAATCCGCGGGAGAAAAGTCCGGCATTTCCTTGAGCACTGGGTTTCCGGGTAGAAGGCTCGGTTCTGTCCAGACAGGCAAGCCTCAATCAAGATGGCTCGAGGCGGAAGCGAAAACTGACTTGCCCGCACATCAATCCGCCCCATCATGAGGCAAAAGCTGGCTCGCCGATCCTTTCGAAGAATCGGCCCAGCTCAAAATTTAAATGAAGCCCGCCGGCTTCGCGCTGAGCTTGCTGATAAGTCGCAATTCTTCGTCCGCGCACGCGTCTCGGGCTCGCCGCCGAAGAATGGGAAAGCCGAGCGGGAGCCTGGATTCCCTTATCCCGACGGCGAAATGCGTCTGCTGCGGAGTAGGGGACAGCTTCAACAATACTGGGGCGGATTGAGCGTAAGCATCCGGTGAGAGCCGCGTAGGGGTCACTCAGGCTGCTTGATTGACTTGCTTATTTCGGTCGCGCCAATTCC
>NZ_JBVBEF010000196.1:0-5836 GCF_055456055.1 Bradyrhizobium sp. LeoB3 | reverse complement strand
CTGCTCGCGCAACGCTCGACCGAAGGGGATATCGGCAACTGGCTGGCTGCGATGATCGCGCGTCGCGCGATCGAGCCAAATCACCTCTGGGAAGACCTCGGATTGCGCAATCGTGGCGAATTATCCCGCCTCTTAAGCCGCCATTTCGCGCCGCTCGCCGCGCGCAATGTCAACAATATGCGCTGGAAGCGGTTCTTCTATCGCATGCTGTGCGAGGGCGACGGCCTTGTGATGTGCACGACACCGGTGTGCACGCAATGTAAGGACTTCAACCGCTGCTTTGGCGATGAAAGTGGCGAGAGCCGGATGGCTGAGCGCCGGCGTGACGTTCTGTTGCGGGCGGCTAACCCGGACGCCGCCAGCATCTGGCCTATGTGAGCAACACGGGATGGATCGTCCGTTGGCCAGACTTCCAACCGATGACCGCGCGGATCGCGCTGGCTTCGACGAGGTGCAGGTGGATACGACCTGCGCCCAATTCAGCAGGCAATGTCCCGACGCCGGCTGGAAGGATATGTTGCTCAAGGCCGGGCTGCGCCCGACGCGCCGGCGCGTGATCTTAAGCGAGTTGTTGTTTGCCAGGGGCGAGCGGCATGTCACCGCAGAGATGTTATTTGCCGAGGCGCGTGAGACCGGCTTTCCGGTCTCACAGTCTACCGTCTACAAGACTTTGAACCAGTTCACGCGAGCCGGCCTATCGGGTCGGATCCGTGTTGACGGTTCGCGATCATTTTTTGACACCAACACCACGCCGCATCCGCATTATTATCTGGGCGGCGACGATATCCTGCTCAACGGTCCCGATGCGAATCCCCTGCTTGTGAATGTTCCCGTGCCGCTGCCGGCCACGCAGTCTCGCGCGTCGATCTGATCATCCATCTGGGTCGCAAGCCGAGTTGATGCCAAGCGATCGCGCCCTGAGATAAGCCGACGCGTCGACTTTGCCACGCTGTCGCGTTTGCGACAACCCGGCTGAGCCAAAAACTGTGCGCTTGTTCAACAGCTTGGGGCGGGTGCCGGCGTGGCATGCGGGTTGCTGAAGCCTTGCTTTGCCAAAGACAACAAGGAGCTTCGCATGATCGCCGCCGCCTCTGCCAAACCGTCATGGTCCGAGACGGCATCGGGAAGTCCGATCGTGCTCAACGATACGACACTGCGCGACGGCGAACAGGCGCCTGGCGTTGCCTTCACCACCGACGAAAAGGTGGCGATCGCGCGGGCGCTGGCGCGGGCCGGCGTTACCGAGATCGAAGCCGGGACGCCGGGGATGGGCAGTGAAGAGATCGCCGCCATCCGCGCCATCGTTGAGGCCGGTCTCCCGCTCACCATCATCGGCTGGTGCCGGATGCGTGAAGCCGATGTCGATGCGGCGATCGAGGCCAAGGTGTCGATGGTCAATGTCTCGATTCCGGCATCTGACGTGCAGATTGCCGCCAAGCTTAGCGGTGACCGCGAGCTGGCGCTAGAGCAGGTGAGGCGGGTGGTCAGTTACGCCCGCGAGCGGGGGCTTGAGGTCGCCGTCGGCGGCGAAGACTCCTCCCGCGCTGACGTCGATTTTCTCATCACGCTGATCGCCATCGCAAAAGCCGCGGGCGCACGGCGCTTTCGCATTGCCGATACGCTCAGTGTGCTTGATCCCGACTCCACCTATGCGCTGATCGCGCGTTTGCGCGCGACCACCGATCTCGAGCTCGAATTTCACGGCCATGACGATCTCGGGCTCGCAACCGCCAATACGCTCGCCGCCATCAAGGGGGGCGCGAGCCACGCCTCGGTGACCGTCATAGGGCTCGGCGAGCGAGCGGGCAATGCGCCGCTGGAAGAAGTCGCCGTCGCGCTCAAACAGCTCTACGGGCGCGCCACCGGCATCGTGCTGCCGGAGCTCGAGAACGTCGCCGCGGTAGTGGCAGCCGCGGCTGCACGTGCAATTCCTCTGAACAAGGCCATCGTCAGGGAGCATGTGTTCACCCATGAATCCGGCATTCATGTGCATGGCTTATTGCAGGATCAACGCACCTATCAGTGGCTCGACCCCCATTTGCTTGGTCGGTTCAATCATATTGTGATCGGCAAGCATTCCGGGCTGTCCGCGATCACGACGCTCCTTGACGAGTTGCAGCTCGCCGCCAGCTCCGAGGAGACAAAACAGATCCTCTCGCGGGTGCGAAAACATGCCACCGAGCACAAGCGGCCGGTGGCGCGCGAGACGGTGGTGGCGATCTGGCGCGACATCCGCGAGCGCTCGTTGACAAATTGCGCGTGAGGCGGGCCATGGTCCGGCACCATTACGGCCGATCACTTCGAAACCGTGGGCGCGCCGCGGAAATCCTCGCTGCTCGCACTGATGCGCCAACGCATAGTCTACGTAGGCAATATAGAGCGCCGCGTGCGCGAAGCAGCGTCGCAAGAAGTGACCAGCCTGTGCTGCGTCCCGACCACCGGCCGGAGGGCCTAACCCAAAGGAAAGTTTCGATGAGCAACAAACAGAGGGCAGCCAGCATCCTGGATCGGCTCAACAAGGCCTCGTCGGCTGAAGATTTTTTTGCGCTGCTTGGCGTCGACTACGACCCCAAGATCGTCAATGTCGCGCGCCTGCATATCTTAAGGCGCATGGGGCAATATCTCGCCAAGGAACAATTCGAAGGTAGCGCAGAGGCGGAGGTCACGGCGCGGTGCAAGGCGGTGCTGGAGCAGGCTTATGCCGATTTCGTGGCGTCCTCGCCGATCGATCAGCGGGTGTTCAAGGTCTTGAAGGATGCGGTCGCCGAGCCCAAGAAACCGGCGGCCTTCGTGCCGTTGAGCTCGCTGAAATAGCCTCATGTATCAGTTCAGATCTGCCTGCATGTCGGTGCGGTGTGTTGTGCCATTCGCCTTCCTCCAGATCAACTCTCTACAGCAACGCGCGAAGCCACGCTGTCGCCTTCCCGACGTATGGGCGGATTGTATTGTCTGCGATGCTAACTGACCCCTCATCAATTTTTCTCAAGTCATTGATCGGAGCTCTGATTTTCGATCGCGTGCAACTGGTACGACACTTGCTGTTCTCCGGCCAAGTCCGTCATTGGCGCCGGCGTACACAGAATTGTTGCCGTCCGAGATGAGATTTGGAGAAAGACCAATCATGTTACCGTTACTGCTCGCCGCTTGCGCCGGCGTCATCTTGTGGCTCACGCTCGCGTTAATGCCGTTCGAACTTATCTTTGACGCCGTTGAGGCTGGGATTGACCGGGCGTTGGCCGCTAATGGGTAACTCGCGTTTCCACGCTACCTCTGGAGAAGGCATGCACAGTATCGTTTCCATCAAGCAGGTTCCCGATTTCGCGCAGATCGGCGTCAATCCCCTTACCAACACGATCTTGCGTCAGGGTCGGCGAGTATCGTCAAACAAGACGCCTTGTTTGCGCGCGAGGCCGCGCGCTTATTGCGTGAAAAGTTCTCCAGTAAGATCACCGCGCTCACCAGGCTCGATGTGTAGCGCCGCGCCGAACGCGGCGCGTCGATGTTGCGCACAGAGCTGCCGTGCCTTGCCAACCATGCCGGAAGCGAGCCAGATTTGCCGCGGTCTCATAACCGACGCCCTGCGCGCGCCGCTGGGGCCAGTTGTGAAATGGAGCGAGCAGGAGGCCAGCGTCGAGAACATCTCGAAATGCGGCGTGCGCGGCTCGCCGATCATAGTCAAGCGTGTCTTTGCGCCTTCGCCACAAACCGAGAGGAGGCGGATGGGAGCCACGAAGCAGCCGACCGAGTTGCTGATGAAAGCCATCTTGAAGGGCCGACCCAAGCTAGAAACCGGTCTTGTGGCGCAGGCGCGCGGGTTGTGAGGGGGACAAGGCTATGAGCAACATCACCACAGCTCCTACGCCGGTCGCGGGCGGCCGCGCAGGAGCGAAAAGAGAATTGCCGGAGCACTTTAAGGCCTACAAGCATATCTGGGTCTTCGTCGAGCAGGAGCGCGGCCAGGTGCATCCAGTCTCCTGGGAACTCATGGGTGCGGGCCGCAAGCTTGCCGACAAGCTGAAGGTCGATCTCGCTGCGGTTGTTATCGGCCCGGAGGGCGAGGCCGCGCGTAACGCCGCGCTCGAGTCCTTCTGCTACGGCGCCGACCTAGCCTATCTCGTGAGCGAGAATGTGCTGTCGGAGTATCGCAACGAGTCCCACACGAAGGCGCTGACCGATCTCGTCAACACCTATAAGCCAGAGATCCTGCTGTTGGGCGCAACCACGCTCGGTCGCGATCTTGCGGGCTCGGTAGCCACCACCCTACTGACGGGTCTCACCGCCGACTGCACCGAGCTCGATGTCGACGCGGATGGTTCGCTTGCGGCCACGCGTCCGACATTTGGCGGATCGCTGCTTTGCACGATCTACACTTTGAATTACCGGCCGCAGATGGCAACCGTCCGCCCGCGCGTGATGCCGATGCCAGAGCGCCTCGCGCGCGATGCCGCCCGCATTATCATCCATCCGCTCCGCCTGCTCGAAGAAGACATCGTCACCAAGGTGCTATCCTTCATGCCGGACCGTGATTCGGCCAAATCCAATCTTGCCTACGCCGACGCCGTCGTCGCCGGCGGGCTGGGGCTGGGCTCGCCGGAGAGTTTCCAGCTGGTACGACAGCTCGCCGACGTGCTCGGCGCGGAATATGGCTGTTCGCGGCCGCTGGTACAAAAGGGCTGGGTCAGCTCCGACCGGCAGATCGGCCAGACCGGCAAGACCATCCGGCCGAAGCTCTATATTGCCGCAGGTATTTCCGGCGCGATCCAGCATCGGGTCGGCGTAGAGGGCGCAGATCTGATCGTTGCCATCAATACCGACAAGAACGCACCGATCTTCGACTTCGCCCACATCGGCATCGTCAATGACGCTATGCACTTGTTACCCGCGCTGACGGCCGCTTTTCGTGCACGGCTTTCGCCGCATTCGCGCGACCGGATCGCGAGCTAGAGGAGGTTGTTATGATCGAGGAGAAGTTCGATGCAATCGTGGTCGGCGCCGGCATGTCGGGCAACGCGGCGGCGCTGGCCATGGCCAAACGCGGCATGAAGGTGCTACAGCTCGAGCGCGGTGAATATGCTGGATCGAAGAATGTCCAGGGCGCAATCCTCTACGCCGACATGCTGGAAAAACTAATCCCGGACTTCCGCGACGACGCTCCGCTCGAACGTCATCTCGTCGAGCAACGGTTCTGGATGATGGACGATCGCTCGCATGTCGGCGTGCACTACCGCTCCGAGGACTTCAACGAGGAGCGGCCGAACCGGTACACGATCATCCGTGCGCAGTTCGACAAATGGTTCTCCTCGAAAGTGCGCGAGGCCGGCGCGACCGTGCTGTGCGAGACCACGGTCACTGAGCTGGTACGGGACGCCAATGGGAAAGTCATCGGTGTTCGTACAGATCGTCGCGACGGCGAAATCCACGCAGATGTCGTGGTACTGGCCGAAGGCGTTAATGGCCTGCTCGGTACGCGTGCGCGCCTGCGCGAGCGGCCCAAGCCCGACAAGGTGGCACTCGCGGTTAAGGAAATGCACTTCTTGCCGCGTGAGACCATCGAGGCCCGTTTCAATCTCAAGGGCGACGAAGGCGTCGTTGTCGAAGCGGCCGGCACCATTTCTTGCGGCATGACAGGGATGGGCTTCATCTATGCCAATAAAGAATGCATATCGATCGGCATCGGCTGTATCGTCGCCGACTTTCAGAGCACTGCAGAGACGCCATATGGGCTGCTCGATCGCTTCAAGCGTCATCCATCCGTGGCGCCCCTGATCGAGGGCTCGGAGGTCAAGGAATATTCTGCGCACCTCATCCCTGAAGGTGGCTACAAGGCAATCCCGCA
>NZ_JBVBEF010000195.1:0-5855 GCF_055456055.1 Bradyrhizobium sp. LeoB3 | reverse complement strand
CAATCTCTTTCATCAGGGGGCGGCCAAGGAGAGCGAGGATCCGAACGTCGTCGCCGCAACCATGGCGGCGCCGGGCGCCGTGTGCACGATGTGTGCACCGAGAGATCAAAGAAAATCTTGCAACAACCAGCATGAGCAAACTGAACTGAACGCGCTGCGGTGTCAGCGGGGTGTCAATGTTTCGGGAGGGAGTAATCTCGTTCGGCAGGCGGCGAATTTGCGCCGGTTAGTTGCCGAGGGTTCAATTCGGGAAATGAGCGGTCATGTAAAGACCGTAGCAACCATTGATGAGAAGATACTGCAAGAAAGAGAGCCAGAGTCGTTACGCAGCCGCTCGGAGCAACACGGTCGCGTACCGCATGCAAGCTCAAGTCGGCCAGCAGCCGATTTCATTAGTAACGTCTGTTTTCGTAATTCGTGAGCGCCTGCAAACCATCAGGGCGGCCTCACGCGATCGCGACGATCTCGAGCTGCTGATTGCCAGATCCCACGACATCTCCCACGGCTTTACCGAGTACTGACTTTGCAACCGGCGATGCGAAAGAAACCGAGCCCGCCTTAGGGTCTGGCTCGTCTTCCCAACAATGCGAAATTTCTGCACGCGTCCATCGACTCGAGAGAAAGTAACGATGCCACCGAATGCAACGATGTCGGTGGAAACTGGGGCTGGAACCAGTCGGGCCGTTCGGCGTCGTTCGGAGAAGTAGCGCGCGTCGCCCAGGGTGATGGCGGAGAGGACGTCGGCGCTCGTTGACGTCTTGGAGCGCCGGATTGGGTTTCCTCTCCTCGAGCGGACGCGAAACGGAACACGTCTGACATCTGTCGGTGAGCGTTTTGTTCGGGAAGCAGCCCACGGGGCGTCGTCGCAGCCGTTAGACGACGTCGTCGGGTAGTCACGGTCGTTTGGGTCTTGTCTAGCCTGCGAGACTCACCCTAAGCACTAAGGGGCCTAAGACAGGCGAAGCTCCAATTTCCATAACGGGGTCGAATATGTGGAAATCAACCCGAGATCTCCCTACAACCGTTATGCCATCCTTGTGGATGGTCGTGTGAAGACTGAATTCGCAACGAGGGACGGCGTTGAGGGCGGGGCTAAGGATTTGAAGCGGCGCTTTCCGATGCTGCAAATCAAGATCTACGATGCGCAAACCAAGGCGGATCGCGAAATAGACGCGTTTTGAAGCATCTGCATTAGCGTAGGAGTGAACCTCCGACCCGGAAAGTGGGTGGCTTCTGGCCGAGCTCTGGCAAAATTTGCGCTTTCATCTAACCAATTTGCCGCGATATATCGTCCGTCGGAGAGCATGGTGATGTTTCGAAGGTGGAAGAGCAGATCTCGCGCACATGGTGCACGGCAGGTACAGCAAGGGCACGAGAGCAATAAGAGTTCCGGCAGGGACATCCAGGCCCGGATTGCTGAGTTGAGAAGCATGCCGCGGGAAAAGCTCGCGGACGCGGTGTTCCTGTTCTCGATGGCGGCAAAGCAGCAAAGTGAGCGGATAAGACGATCGATCAAGGAGCGCGCGGAGGCCGAGTTCGAGTTTGATCCGCCCGCTAACGGAGATATCGCTGACTATCTCGCGGAGGAAGCCGTCTCGGTTTTGCGCCATCATGAGGTTGATGTGCCGACGCTCATCGATGTCTTGTCCCGGCAATCGCCGGATGTTGACTTCACCGTTCATCAAACGGATGCCGTTTCAATGCTTGCAGCGATGATTCGGGAGCAGCGGTTCGAAGGCATTCTGGAAGGTCTCAGGCTTGCTGGCCTCCTGAACGAGTCCTCAAAGAATCGCCATGCCGGTTTTGGCTCGTAGCGGCGAAGCGATCGGAGAGGAACTTCGGGCTCGGCAGAGGGCGCGTGTGCGTTCGGGGCCCGTCATCGGAGCTCTCAGAACCTGCTGCTGACGCCGGCGATCGAGCGATCGATGACATCGTAAATGTGCGCCCGCGACCAACGTCAAGTGTGCAAGCGGCCCGAGGCAGCGCTGCCAACATTCGGGCCGACCTTATTGAAACTCCTCGCCATCGGCCGAAGCGGATTGCGAACCAACAACAGGATCAAAGTGGGGCGTTCAAGCAAAGTGCGCGCGGTGAGTCGCGCAAAGAAACGAAAGACCTCTGCGCGGACTGCGATTTCTTCTGCGTCCCCGCTCGGCATGATGGCTCTCCATCTGCTCGCGCAATGGAGAAAGTCTGGCCGCCACGGTATTGTCTTTCTCGCCGAGAACGAGAACAGGGCCGAGCGGCTAGGCGCCGTCATTCATGATCTCGAGCCCTCGTGCGAGGCGTTTGTTTTCCCGCGGCTGAACACGCTGCCGTTCGATCAGTTGGAGCCGTCACACGAAATCGCCGGCAGACGGAGCTCGGTCTTGCGGCGCCTTGCCACGCCGGAGAAGCCAATCCTGCTCGTGTCCACGGCGGAGGCGGTGATGGAACGTCTGCCGCCGCCGGCGACTTGGTCTCGTTCAAGTCTCCATCTGACGGTGGGCGCTACATTCTCCGAACAGGACCTCCAGTCGCGGCTTGAGGTCCTCGGATACGATCTCGATGATGAGGCGGAGTATCCTGGCAGCGCACTGTTCCACGGGAATACTTTCGAGATATTTCCCGCCGGCGCACTCGGTCCATTCCGCGTGGAGCACGCTGGCCAGGTGATACGGCGGATTTCGTCTTTCGACCCGACACAGCACGAGGTTGTTTTCGAAGCGAAGGAGCTCATTATTGATCCGATGTCGGAGCGCCTTGCGCTCGGGAGCAAACGCGGAAAGCGTGCGACTCTGATTGACTATTGCGGCCGGGCCAAGTGGATCGCCGATGCGATGATTCCGGCGCACGCCGAGAGCTGGTTGAGCACGATCGAGGAGGCGGCCAGTCGCACGGACAAGGAGCGCGAATACCTTGGCAGGCGCGAATGGAAGCAGGCGACCAAACGCATGCAGGTGCTGTCCCGCAAGGCAGCTTTCATCCCCACACCGGACTTCTCGAAGATCGCCTCACCTAGAAAGGCTCTGCGAGCATTCGTCGACGAGACACGACGCGCCGGTTCGCGCCTCATGTTCGTGGCGGCGCAGGAGGAGGATCTGCGCGCCATGGAGCGGATGAGTGGGGTCAAGGCTGAGCGCTTTTCCAACTGGAGCGAGGCGACGGCCGGACGCAATCGCGAATCCGCGATTCTGGCCGACTTCGATGTCGGATTTGTCGAGGCTGGCCGGAAGCCCTTGGTTGTCGTGACGGCTTCCGATGTGCTCGGGAGCAGGGCCCATCATCCGCAGCCCATGGCCAGGGCCTGGAATGCCGCCTTCGACCGCGCAGATGTGCCCGAGCCGGGGACCGTGGTCGTTCATCTGCAGCGAGGGTTGGCCTTGCTCGATGGATTGCAGACGGTGGCGATGAAGGGCGTATCGTCGCACGAAATGATCCGGCTCGTATTTGCAGGAGATGATGCCGTTCTCGTTCCGCCGGCGGACCTGACCCTGATCTGGCCCTACGCATCGGAGCTCGGCGAGCTGACGCTGGACAAAGCCGACGGGAGTACATGGTGGGCTCGGCGCACCGAGGCGGAACAGGAAATTCAAATCGCCGGCAAGCAACTCGCGAGACATATCAGTCAGCGTCGCCGGCGGCGGGCAGCGAAACTCGCAGCACCAGGCCCGGCTTATGAGAGGTTCGTCGCTCGTTTTCCGTACTTCACGACGGTCGACCAGGCGAAAGCCATTCGGGACGTCCTCGATGATCTCGCGTCGGGGCACCCCATGGACCGGGTCATCTGCGGCGACGTCGGATTCGGTAAGACCGAGGTGGCCTTGCGAGCGGCGGCCGCAGTCGTGCTGTCGGGGAGACAGGTGGCAATCGCGGTGCCGACAACTGTTTTGGCAAGACAGCATGTCGCGACGTTTCGCAAGCGGTTTGCTCCGTTAGGTATTGAGGTGGGAGGCCTGTCGCGGGCCACATCAGCGCCGGAGACACGGCAGACGAGAGAAGGGCTAAAGAGCGGGGGGCTGAAGGTTGTGGTCGGAACGCAGGCTCTCGCCTCGAAGGACGTGAAGTTTGCCGACCTTGGGCTGGTCGTCATCGACGAGGAGCAGCATTTTGGCGCAGCAGAGAAGGCGAGGCTTTCAGAGCTGGCCAAGGGTGTCCATACGCTTTGGATGAGCGCCACGCCGATCCCGAGGACGCTCGCGGCAGGTCTCGCGGGCTTCAGGGATCTCAGTGTCATTGCGTCTCCGCCCGTTCATCGCCTTCCCGTCGTGACAAAGATTGCTCCGCTTTCGGACGCTGCCATCGTAGCGGCCTTATCGCGTGAACAAAGACGTCACGGGCAAAGCTTCTTGATTTGTCCACGTATCCAGGATCTCGATCCGATGCTGGCACGCGTGCAAGCGATGGCCCCGGATCTTCGCATCGTCTGTCTCCACGGCAGGTTATCTGCCGACGAAATTGAGGATCGGATGATGAGTTTCGTCGAAGGCCGCGCGGACGTTCTGCTGGCGACCAACATCGTGGAAAGCGGTCTCGATATCCCTCGTGCGAACACGATCGTGGTCTGCTGGCCCGAGCGGTTCGGTCTCGCGCAACTCCATCAACTCAGGGGTAGGGTGGGACGCAGTGGCATACGCGCGTTTGCGTATCTGTTGACCGATTCAAACTCAGAGCGATCCGAAAAGCGGTTGGCTGTTCTGGAGGAGTTCAATCGGCCAGGCGCGGGCTTTGCGATCAGTGCTCGAGATCTGGACCTCAGAGGAGCGGGGGATCTGCTTTCCGAGCGGCAGTCGGGCCATGTGCAGGTCTTCGGTCCCGTGCTCTACAGCCATCTTCTGAAACTGGCCTCGGAGAAAGCCCACGACAGGGCCGCCGACCTGTGGGTGCCCGACCTCAATCTTCCGGTCGCGGATATGTTGCCGCCAAGCTTCGTGCAATCGGAGCCGGTCCGGCTAGAAATCTACGCTCGTGCGGCCAGGTGTCGAAGTGAGGACGAAGTGGATGACCTGGAGGAGGAGACTCAGCGACGCTTCGGCAAACTGCCGCCGGCAGCGCGCGATTTCTTTGCTGCCGCAAGACTCAGGATCGACTGCAGGCGACGCGGCATCGTAAGACTTGATGTCGGTCAGGAGGCGGTAGCCGCGACGTTCCTGCCGGGACGGCTACGAAAGTCGAGGGCGCGATCGTTCCAGCGCGACGGCGACCGCGTCGTCCACACCAGCGAGCGTCGCGTCGGGCCGTTTGGCAAGGTGGAAGAGTTCTTCGACCTTCTGGACGAGTGAAGCCTGAATTCCACTGGCCCAAAGTGGACGTCCGGCCTGAACCGGGGATCCGAAGGGCCATCTGGTCAAACCGCTGCACGATCACATCGTGGAGGCGTTCCGCAAGCGATGAGAACAACGACTTCAACCGTTAGCGGCAGTGGGTCGGACGGCTGTCCCTGTCGGAAACCTAATCCGGCTGGTATGTGAGGCCGAATCGCGCAATGCTTCTGTCTCATGAGAGAAGCTTACAGCCTGGTCTGGTCCGTGCTGGTCATATTGTTCCGGTCGCGGGTCTCGTTGGAAGCCGAGATCCTGATCCTTCGTCATCAACTTAACATCCAGCGACGGCATGCGCCGAAGAGAGTGGCCTTCAGTGCCATGGATCGCCTGATTTTTGTTGGGCTGTATCGTTTGGTGCCAAATACCATCAAGGCGCTGACGATAGTGAAGCCGGATACCGTCATCCGTTGGCACCGTGCCGGTTTCAGAGCGTATTGGCGCTGGAAATCGCAGCACCGCGGCGGTCGACCAACTGCACCGTTGGAAATTCGCCGGCTGATCCGCGAGATGAGCATCGTCAACCCGCTGTGGGGAGCGCCGAGAATCCATGGT
>NZ_JBVBEF010000194.1:0-5905 GCF_055456055.1 Bradyrhizobium sp. LeoB3 | reverse complement strand
AGCAGCCGGAAGGCGTCGGATCGCGGGTTGTATCTCTGCTATCACAGCAACTCGGCGGCATGATCGATTACGAAAATCTGGATCAGGGTTGCCGCGTCACACTCCGAATGCCTAAGCCTAGCATCTAGCGGCCGACCGTCGGCACGCCTTCAATCGACCTGACGACGCGCTACTTCAACCGGGCAGTGTCAAGGGTCCGCTTTGGGTCCACCGTGACGCGCCCGAGATGTTCGCTGATACCTTCATGGTGGCCGCTGACCAAGTATTTCAGTTTAGGCATGGAAGACGGCCACCGCGATCACAATGATCACAGGCACCAGCGGGACGATGACCGGTGGTACGATCCACTCGGCCAGACGAAATTGCCGCAACGAAATGCTCCTGCGCTTTGCGGCGGGAGCGTGCGCGGCCCTCAGTCACCGGACGATGCCACGGGAAATGCGGTGATAACTGACCCTACGCTGATGCTTTGGGAATAGCGAGCGCTAAAGCATTTTGCGCCGGCTGCGGCAGGAGTACGCGCGAAGCGACACGGTACGCCTCTAGTTGCCGCGCGGGCAAGATAGCGATGGCTATTGCGGCGCAAAGAGCGCATGCTGCTGTCGGGGCCAGCGCCGGCGCCCGGCGTTTTGCGAAAGGCAGGCGCGCATGACCATCCGTTCCCGACGTGAAGTCGTCACGTTCAAGCACCCGTTCCGGATCAGGGGCATCGATTGCCTGCTGCCCGCCGGCGCCTATGAGGTCGCCACCGACGAGGAGACGATCGAGGGGCTATCGTTCGAGGCGTTCCGCCGCGTCGCCACCATGATCAAGGTGCCGGTGGAAGGCTCACGCGGGTTGGCGATGGAGGTGGTCTCGATCGGCTCTGTCGATCTGGCCGACGCGCAACGCATCGACGCGAGCGCATCCGATGGCTGACGAACCGCTCGATCTCGACCGCCACCGCGGCATGACGGCGCAAAAAGCAACCGACATCCGCCGTGCGCTCGCGGAGGTCGAGACCCATGCACGGGAGCTGCGCGAGCGCCGAGCCGAGGTGGAAGACCATCTGTTGTCAATTCCGGCCGCGTCATGGCCGGAGGCGGCCGTCAAGGCGCGCTATATACTCAAGCTGTACGCCGCGGGCCTGCCGCCGGAAGACACAAGGCATCGCGATCTCGTGGCAGCCGTGCTGGAGGATTTTGTCCGGCTTACCGAGCAGGGCTGAGTCGGGAACCGCGGCACGCCCGCGACCCATCAAGGAGTAGGTAAGATGACGCTCACGCAGGGTCGCTTCATCGCTTACGAATACGACAGGATGGTCGTCCTGTTCTCGATGCTCGACGGCGAGAAGGAGATTCCCTGCGCGGTCTCGACCTCCGCCATGGATGAACTGGAAGGTGTGGTGCGCGCGAGAGCGAGCCAGCGTGAGCCGCAATTCATGCGGTTACGCGAGCGCATCGAGGCGTGTGCCGACGGCAAATATCAGGCGACCGAGTTCGAGGGGTCGCCGCCCGGCATCATCCTGCGCAGCATCGATTTCCGGAAACGGCGATAGCAGCTCTCCCGGGAGACAAGCGCTCAGAGTGGTCCCCATAGGAACGGGCGGAGTAGTTCTCCGTTACTTCACCGTCGGATTTTGGAGCCGAATTTACGGCATTTGAAAAGGTGCAGAAACCTGGCAATTGAACTCTGAGAAAAGGCCCGTCGTGCTGGTCGTAGAGGACGAGGCATTGCTGCTTATGGCTGCGATCGCTATGGTCGATCATGCGGGTTTTGAAGCTGTGGAGGCTGCTAACGCGGCTCAAGCCATCGAAGTATTAGAATCCAGGATGGATCCCGCATTGTCTTCTCGGACATCGACATGCCCCAAGGGGTCGACGGCGTGAGGCTGGCAGCTATCATCCGTGAGCGATGGCCACAGATCGAAATCATTCTAACTTCCGGATTTCTGGAAACGTCCCGGAAAAAGGCAAAACGGACTTCCTCCTGGCGGCGATCCCTCTCGCATTTCGCCATCATCTGTCGGCGCTGATCAGCAAGGTCACGACTGCGGGCAATCGCTCGGTCGGCAGCATCCTTCCCGTGCTGGGCCGGGCGGTAGCTTTTTGGCTTCCTCTCGCAATCGATTGGCTTCTTCGGCGAGACGTTCTTTCGAAGAAAGTATGTTTGATCGGGCGGCGGCGCTGCATGACACAACCTCAGTGCTTACCGGTCCTAATCGTAGGGTTTGCACTTCCGATAAATCCTAATATGCCGCTGACTGCCCTTCGGTTTCCAGCGGACACAAATCGAACTAGGACACCAAAACCAGGATACGGGGGCCACAACCTGTCTTGAACGCAGCAGATGCCGACCGAATGTCCGTTGAGGGTCAGACTCGGAAGTTCCCGATTTTTGCGACGCTATTGCCCTCCACTTGCGAAAGTCGCCCAGGAACCGGCGTTACCTCTCTTCAGCTTAGGGGCAGATACAACGGCAAAACCAACTAGAGAGCGGGCAATTGCCGAAACCAACGCCCGAAGTAAAATCGATCGATGCACCGAGTCCGCTACTAATCTTACTCAAACGGTTGCTATCCGACTTTAATTGTCAGTATCCGGGATACCCGACGAATACCGACAGCTTTGCGCGGAGGATGATCCGATGGGGTCCAACAGTGCAGCTTCGATACTAGACCGCATTCTTGATACGGCGGCGGACAATCTCAGGATCGCAAAGATTCTGGTTCAGATGGGTCTCGATCCGAACAACATCACCTACGACGCACTATTCAACCGGCTGCTGGAAATCGTGCTGGCCAACATCACGCTCGCCAACATGTTCGCTCTCGTTGGCGCCATCTTTCTTGCCGCTACCTTGCTGATGCAAACGATAGTGCCGCTGCGCGTCGCAAACATGGTCGGCTGCATGTTCTTCGTTGCCTATGGCGCGCTCTCGGGAAATGTCGGGGCTTTCATCCTCTATCTGCTCTTGCTGCCGATCAATGCAATCCGCCTCCGTCAAATGCTCAATCTGATCAAAAGGGCACGTATCGCGACGGAGGGCGATACCTCATTGGAATGGCTCAAACCGTTCATGACTGAGCGCAGATATCGCCGGGGAGACAAATTGTTCAAGAAGGATGATGCAGCTTCCGAAATGTTCCTGACGGTCACAGGAACGTTTTTGGTCAGGGAAATCGGCGTCGAGCTTCCGCCGGGACGTCTCATGGGCGAACTCGGTTTCCTTACGCCCAATCGGCGGAGAACCGCGACCGTCGAATGCATCGAAGACGGGCAAGTGATGGCTATTACTTATGAAAAGCTGCTCGAGATTTTTTTTCCGAATCCACAATTCAGCTATTACTCTCTTGTGCTGACCAGCCAGCGCTTGCTCGAGAACATATCGCGGCTGGAAGGAATTATCGCACAAGAAAAGACCGCGCGGCAGATTTTAGCCACGGATGACATAGCTTAACCCTTGGCTCTTGATGTCCCGCACTTTTGGTAACAGGACATCCCGACGCAGCGCAGGTCTCGCGATGCAACGACGTCCGGTTTGGGGTCAAAAGCGGCGGTGCATCCCAGCATGGACAGGCGTCCGGTCTGCCACCGACAGCCGACGTAACAACGGCTTGGGTGTTGGTCGGCTCGGGGCCAGAAGCAGACCAGCTCGCGCAATGGCCCGTTTCGCGTGGTCTTTCAGCCTACGGATGCGCCTGCCTTTGCCCGGCTGATTCCGAGGACCAGAATGCGATGCAACAGGTCGGGGTAATCAAGCCCGTCATACCGAGCGGCTGTAGCGAACTCCTGGCTCTTCGCTATTTCAGGGTTGGGATTGGCTTCGATGAAATACGGAGTGCCGTCGGCAGAAAGGCGAAAGTCGATGCGTGCGTATCCATCGAGCCCCAGCGTCCGGTAGATGCGTTTCGCCGTTCGCTGAATGCCGGCGGATACCTCCGGCGCAAGGTCCTTGGCCGGCCCATCTACAATTCCGACGCGTTCCTGATAACTCGGATCGTGTTTGGCCTTTTCGGTGGCTATCTGCCGTGCCCCCTGACCGCCCATGCTGCCGAACTTCAATTCCCAGACCGGCAGAACGCGCAGCCGATTGTTGCCGAGCACGCCGACATATAGTTCACGTCCTTCGATGTACTGTTCGGCGATGGCGGCAGTACCGAGCCGCTCGTGAACGAACGCGACGCGCTCTGCGAGCTGCTCGTCCGTATCGACGATGGATGCTTGCGAGATTCCGAAGGACCCATCCTCGTTCAGGCTCTTGACGACCAGCGGCAGCGCAAGGCGCGCCGGCCGTTTGACCTTGTGGCGTATCGGAAACACGGCAAAGGCGGGCACCGCGATCCGGCGATGGTGCACCAGTGTCTTGGATAGATCCTTGCCGCGCGCCAGGATCAGGCCGCGCGGGTTACACCCGGTATACGGGATTTTCATCAGCTCGAGATAGCTGGCGATATGCTGGGCATACGCGGACGCATAGTGGAATTCCTCCAGCAACGTGAATACCACATGGGGCTTGAAACCTTCGATCTCGTCGCGCACCGGCTTGATTTCCTCCTGCACGCCGAGCGGGTGAACGTCATGGCCAGCCCCACGCAAGGTGCTCACGACGTCGAATTCCGTTTTCCATGCGTTGACTTCCCGCGCGGTGTATCCGTCGGTCGAGTCCGGGGGCACGCAGTCCGGATGCATCAGCACTAGAATGCGCAGACGTCTCATAGCGCGATCCATTTGCGCCGCGACGGGCCGAACAGCGCGTGCATGGTCTTGGCGGTCAACAGGACGGTGAAGTCGAGCACAAGCTTCCGTTCGGAGCCGGGGGCACGCAGATCGAGTTCGCGGCAGCGGGAGATCATATCGTCAAGAACGGCATCGAGCGTAAGCTGGTTCTCGCCCGTCCACCGCGCAACCAGCTGTCTGATCTGGGCGCGGTGCCGTCTGATAAAAACCGAAGCCGGTTGCTGCCGCCGATGCCGTGGGTCAGCAGAGAACAGGCGGGAGAGGTCGCGGTCGTATGTCTTCGGTGGCTTGAAGGCGTAGAACGCCTGCTTTTTTTGGTAATGCTCGCCAAGCGTTTGACTGAGCTTATGCAGCGGATCGGTACGCTCGCGCGTCGTGACTGGCGGCCGCTTCCCTGCTATCTCGCCCATCAGCTCGTCGACATATTCAAGCTTCTTCAGCGCTGGCCAACCGGCATACCGTGTCCGCCAGTTCGACCGCGGCCGCAACCACACTGCAAAGGTTTCGGCGAAATCTTCGTCCGGATGGCTCTGCGCGTACCAGAGCCGAAGGTGCTGGACATAACGCCGGCTAGCCGGATTGGGCCGGTAGTAGAGGGGGTAGTGTTTCGAAGACGGGCCGAACAACTGCTGCCAACGCCGGCGGCGTTGCAGCTGGTAGGCGTGCTGCACGGCATGGCCTGCCTCGTGACGGAGAATGGCCATGCACTCGGACCAGGTGCCACCCTCCACGTCAAGCATCATTTTCTTCTCGATCTTCATAAGTCGGGGATGGGCGAGATAGAATGGGATGGCGATGCCCGGCACATTTGCCGGACTAAACCATTCGCTCGATATCCATGCGTGTGGCCGCAGCCGGATGCCCCGCGCCTGAAGCTCTTCGTATAGAGTTCTGAGACAATCCTCGAGCCAGGTGTCTTCGACCGAAACCTTCAGGCTACTGAGGCGTTGCTCGAGCAACTGCTCGTCCGACAGCTTTTCCCAAGTATATTTCCGACGTGGCATAGGCATCCAGAAGCCATAAAAACGCACCTGGATGGTGTCATAGGATGCTGCTGGCAACAACCGCCGAGTCTTGGCGGCGTGCCGTTGTTCGATGGCCGCGTCGGCTTGGGTCAAAAGCGCCGATTGGAAGGTCGACCAGTCACTTCCGATCTACCCCGATAAGCAGACGATTTCCGATCGTGC
>NZ_JBVBEF010000193.1:0-5935 GCF_055456055.1 Bradyrhizobium sp. LeoB3 | reverse complement strand
GCAAGGGGCGCTCCATCGGTTCATATCAGCAACGATGGATGCAATATCCTCGCCGCCGCCCCATAGCATCTCCCTTGCAGGCTTTCGGACGCCAGCCGCCGAATACGCGGCGCCGTCCCTCATGCGGCCGGCATCCGAAACCCTTCACAAAGGCGACATTCGAAATAAACGAGACCACTTGCGGCTGCCTACCGGACGCCCAGTTCTTTGATCGCCAGAGCCGAAAGCTGCGCCGGGCCATGGAAGACCTTGATGCAGGTTTTTCGCCATAGGTCCTCGGGACTGGAGGTTGTTAGAGTCGATGTCGGCGACGGTAGATTGGTGATTAGCGCTGAAATGTTCTCGCGAAAACAGGAACGACCCCCACACAGGTCGAGTTAAGTCGACGAAACCCACTCGTGAGGGAGCCGAAGCCATGGCCCGTGCAACAGCCCATCCGGATCATCAATGCATCTCAAGCGAAGACATTCATGGAACCGAGGTTTATGGAGCAGATGGAAAGAATATCGGTGAGATTGATCATCTCATTATCGACAAGATGTCAGGTCGCGTAGCCTATGCCGTCATGAGCTTTGGCGGATTTGCTGGGTTGGGGCACAGCCATTATCCCATTCCATGGGGTGCTCTGACATATGATAAGTCGCTTGGTGGTTTTCGAACCAATATCACCGAACAGCAGTTGAGGGACGCGCCTGAATTCAGTGATGACTCGTGGCAGGCATCGAGACTGGGAAACGCGAACCCACCGGTACTATGGAATGCCTACGTACTGGGAGGGGCGAGGTGGCCTATAACACTAGGCAGCGCATCCAAAAATTCCCAATCGTGCGTGCCAACTGGCTGATTTGAAGAGCTGATCAACCAGCCCCCGGTGAGGCGGCCGATGCTGTGGCGGGTTGCTCGTGTTTGGGAGCGTCCCAAAGTATGTGGTCAACTTCCTTTTTTGCGCGGGGTTGCGGTGGAGTTGTTACAAGAGGCCCAATTTGCGGCGCTTGATTTCATGCGCCGCGCACAGGGACAGGTGCTGGGCGCGATCGGATTTGATCCTGCCGAACTGACGCATCGGAGACTTGCCAGTGGAGCTTATTGGCGGCTTCGGGATTATGGAGGCCCCGGCCCAGAGACATCGCTGCTCATTGTCGCCGCTCCAATCAAGCGGCCCTATATCTGGGATCTCGGGCCAAACGTCAGCGCCATCCGCTACTGCCTGAGATACGGCGTGCGCGTATACCTCCTCGAATGGATTGCGCCGTCACCATCAGGCGGACATATCGGGCTCGATGAATGTGTGAGAGCCATATCCGAATGTGTGGCGACAATCACAACCGAGCCGAAAGCGGCAAAGCCCTTCCTGATCGGCCACTCGCTTGCCGGGACGTTAGCGGCAGCCTTTAGCGCATGCGAACCGCGAGCTGTCCGCGGTCTATTGCTTCTCGGCGCGCCCCTTTGCTTTCAACCAGGGACAAACCGATTTCGTGATGCGCTCGTCTCGATGATTCCGCCTGATCTGAGTGAAACGAACATCATTCCGGGGTCGCTGCTGTCGCATGCAAGCGCTTTCGCCTCCCCTGATACATTCGTATGGTCCCGGTTGATGGATGCAGCAATGAGCATTGGCGACTTACGGGCGCTGGATGTCCACGCGCGGGTTGCGCGCTGGGCGCTTGACGAAGCCCCGCTCCCGGGGAGGCTGATCCATCAGATTGCCGAATGGCTGTATCGAGAAAACCGGTTCTGCTGAGGCACCCTTGCCGTGCGAGGTGGCACGGTCGGCCCGTCATGTCTTGACCTTCCGACCCTCGCGGTCGTCAACACGGCAGACAAGGTTGCGCCGCTCGCCTCGATTGAACCGTTCCTTGATGCGTTGCCTACCAAGGATGTCTCGCTCATCAAATACTCCGGCGAGATCGGGGTTGCATTGCAGCACCTCGGAATTCTTGTAGGGCGGGAGGCGTACCGGCGTATCTGGCCGAACATCATCGCTTGGCTGGTGGCGCATCGCTGAAAGGCCGATCCCGGCGGCATCTGCCCTCCTTGAGAAGTCCGAGCTTTCCGCTTCGCGAGGGAGATATGCATTGTGACGAGCCGAGGTCGCCAGTGGGTCAAGAACGGCAATGAACTGACTCAACAAGATTTCTGCTAAGCCCTCGAAAGCTGACATCGGGCCTTCATCGTGCGCGGCAGCTTGGATGGTAATCCGAAGCACCTGTCACACCGCTATTTCACTTACCCTTCCGGCATTGCGCCTTGCAGGCCGCACGTGACTGAGAGCTGGTGCCGTAAACGCAACTACGGCCGCAGTAGCCAACACAAGTTTTTTCATAAGACATCCAAGTATGGGCAAAGCGCGGACGCTCAGAACAGCGCGTAATTCGACAGCTCGATCGTGACGGCGTTGAAATCTCGGTCGAGCGTGCCGTCCGGATTGATCCTGAACACGCTGCGACGGGTGGAATATTTCAGTCCGTTGACGTCGACATAGTCGAATATGAAGTGCGCGGCGGGCGTGTCCGCCCATACATCAACCGGATAGTCGTGGCGGCGGAGCAACCCATCCGAATCGAAGTAGAAGCGCTGTTCCGGCTGTGGCTGAGGACGCCTTCCGGTAACCGCACGGCTACGCCACGAAGCGTCTCACCCTCGTTCTCGATCGGAGCAACGTCGCGCGCTTCATAGCCCGGCTCGCGGTGGAATTCGCTCGTCGCGCGCCGCGACACCGGGATCAAAGGAGCGCCTTTCGGCTCCCAGAGCTCGCCGCCGGTCAGGATGGTCGATGCTATACCCTTGAACTTGACCCAGCGGTCGTGCCCACCATGCGCTTCCAGTGCTACTTTCAACAACGGGGGCAATGCGTCGCTCATCGCGCTTCTCCTCAGATGAGATTCACGAAGGACCGTCTAATGTGCCTTAATCCTGGATCATGAAAGGGGCTTTCAGGTGAACTCCCACCATCAGACGGAAATGAGCCCATAGGGCAACCCTGAAGGCTTCTGCACGGCCATGGCGACGTTGTACACCCGCGCTCCGGCGGGCGTGCTGCCCTCATACTTCCCGCGATGCGCATGACCATGCACGACGGCGCAAACTTTGAAGCGATCAATGGTCTCTGCAAGGCGCGAGCACCCGAGGAAGGGATAGATTTCGAGAGGTTCACCCTCCACCGTATCGACAATCGGGGCATAGTGAAGGACCACGACGGCGCGCCGGCTGTTCACCGTGCGCATGATGTTCTCCAGCCGCATCGCTTCATTCATCGCTTCGGCAACAAACGTCTTGATCGCCGGCTCGCCGAAAGAGCTTAGCATTCGTGGACCAAATCCGCCGGCAAAGCCCTTCACACCAATAAATGCCACACCATTAACTTCGGCTGCCTGGCCATCGAGCAGGTGTACGCCCGCGTCACAAAGGATTCGTTTCACCTCGTCGGCATGTCCCGACTCGTAATCGTGATTCCCAAGCACGCCGATTACTGGGATAGAGCAGACACGCAGTTCTTTAGCGAGGATTTCCGCTTGTGCCGGAGTTCCGGTATCGGTGAGGTCGCCGCAAAGGACCAGGGCGCCGGCACTCCTCGAGATTGCTTGAAACAATTCACGAAGCGAGCCCGACTGCCCATCCTTCACATGAAGATCGCCGATGCTTGCAAATGTGAATGAACTTGCATCATCGTTCATTGCCGCACTCGTCTCCGACATTCAGAAAGCCCCATTTCTCGGTCGCACTTCGGTAATCGGAGCTGGAAAGCAACCGACCGCGGCAGAGTTTCGTCGCCGGTGGCGGACCTTCCCGCTGCCGACTCAATCGTTCAAGGAGATCGTCAAGCAGCCAATCTGGAATGGCATCTCGCTCGCTCGGATAGATCCAACGAAACGTGAGCAGATGACAAAGCAGTATCTCCCAATGTGGGTTCATGTACATGATCAGGCGCTGCCAATCGATTGCTTCTCGCTGCTTAAGAATGAGATGGACGATATCGACGCCATCATGACGGTTACGCTTCTGGATGAACGCCTTGGACCAGATCAGCTCGGTGGGGTTGATCACAGGCACGCGATGCCCGAGCACTTGAGCCTGCGCTGCATACTGAAACCACTCTTCCTGAACCGGCACGGCGCCATTGCTGGAGCCAAAGATGACGTCAACGAAATCGCGGCCGCGATGAACTTTTCCCAGCCAACTTTCATCCGCCGATACCCGATTGTTCCGCTGTAGGTGAGAGAGCAGGCGGGGGAATTCCGCGGCAGTCGTAAAAATGTCTAGGTCCTTTGTCGGGCACCGCGCGTGGGTATAGAGATTTACGGCGTAGCCGCCTCCGATCATGAACGGAAGATCCGATTCGAGTAGATGCCTCAGGACATTTGAATAGAACTGCTCCGTATCGGTAAGAGACGCGAGCTTGAACGCATCGACATCTGCCGAGCGTTCCGTACCCAGCGCTGCAATCTGGCGATCTCGCGCTTGCACTGATCACTCCATTTGTTCCTGAATACTAATCGGCGCGCATCGTGGAAGTTCCTTTGAGTTCCGAATTAAACGACGCGGCGAACGGCCGGGCGGCAGCAGAAGGCGCGCGAAGGGGCAGGGCACAAGCTTCCTAGCGACCCTGCCGCCGTGGCTCCGGGGAGAGTGGTGATTCCATCATCGCCCTGCCCTCACGATGAGTTCCTTCAATAACGCGCCCGCCTCCAGGCACTTCGCCTGGTGTTTAAGGGTGTGCGACGACGGCACCTGAACCATGGCATTGATGTCCTGGATCGCGTCCTGCAACTTGAGGAGAATATCCTGTGGCGGATGTCGGGCCAATCTTTGCCCGGACAGGTGCCGGTCAACCGCGGATTTCATTCGGTCACATGGCCGCTGCTTTGCTCTTCAATCTAAAACGCGGTGAAGCCTTGCGGCTCGCACGATCTCACGTGAACGTCGTCGTTTGCGAAACTAGAGTACGCCCGCTCGCCTGCGACGGCCTAGTTGGCTGCCCGTTCGTTCTAGTTCACCAAGAACTTGGTTCAGAGAGATCGGCTGCGGAGCAATTCTCGGTTTGGCGAAAACCTGTTGGCTACTTTTAACGCGCTGTGCTCATCCGTCTCCAAGGCAACCTTTTGGGCAAGAATGACATCCCCCGCCGGCAGGCGGCCAAGAGGCATGAAACACAAACCCATCTTGAGACGGCCCGCATAATTGATCTCATAGACGTTCGGCGGAACTATCCCATAATAGATGCGGTATCGTTTTCCGCTGTCGCAACCGACGACCTCGAAATAGCCTGAGTCATCGAATTGCTCTCGTTGGTCTGGCGATAGCCAGTCCCGCATAAGCCGCAAGCCGCGCGCTTCGCTCGTATTCGGCTAGAACTTTCCGGTACAGCTTGCGCAGAGCCTTGATGCGCGACCAAGCCTCCACTGGCGGGGAGATCACGTGAAATAGCCCGATCCTCTTTGCGTGCGACTGGTTGAACATCCGGATCGCCTCGGGTGTTGGCTTCAACAGGACCTCGCAGCCCTTCCGTTCGAAATAGGCTTCGGCTTCCGGTGATAGGTTGACGACGTTGCCCATCTGACCCGAGCCAATGACGACCTGGTCGCACCCTTTCTCAAAGAGAAATTTCGCCTCGACTTTTGAAAGTATGTGCGACGTACCATAGAGCTTCTGTGATAACTTCTTTTTCCGCTTCACAACCTTGCCGGAAAGGCGAATGACCACGTCGTGCTCATACGTCTTTCCATCAATCGTAATCGCGCCAAATGAGGTGCTTTCAATCCTCATCGCGACCTCCTTCTAATCAGGCTCCCACCCCAACGCGCAGCGGTGAGGCGCCAGAAAGTCTTTCCTCGAACCAAGTTTATGGAGCTTCTGAGGACGTCCGCAACGGGTGTGCGCCGTGACAAGGCGGCGCTTTCCAGTGGGTGCAAGTCCCACCCGGCAAACGCTCCAGCCG
>NZ_JBVBEF010000192.1:0-6016 GCF_055456055.1 Bradyrhizobium sp. LeoB3 | reverse complement strand
CATCTCGCCGCGACGCGATCATTCGCCGCATTCCTTGCACCGCTTCGCAAGACCGAGTGGGTCGTCTATGCCAAGCGTCCGTTCGGCGGCCCTGAGGCCGTGCTGGCTTATCTGTCGCGCTATACCCACCGCGTCGCCATCGCCAACAGCCGCCTGATCGCCTTCGACCAACACGGCGTCGCCTTCAGGTGGAAGGATTACCGGGTCAAGGGCCGCGACCGTCAAAAGCGCATGACGCTCGCTACCTTCGAGTTCATCCGCCGCTTCCTCATCCACGTGCTGCCAAAGGGCTTCCACCGCATCCGCCACTACGGCCTGCTGGCGCGCGGCGCTTGCGCCGGCAATATCGAACGCGCGCGCGAGCTGCTCGCCGTCAAAGATCGTGAGGATGAGGCCGCCGAGACCATTGCCGACATCAGCAAGCCACCATGTCCATGCTGCGGCGGCCGCATGATCGTCATCGAGGTCTTTGAGCCAGGCGCAACGCCTCGCCATCAATCGACCGCGCCAACCCGCCTCATCAGGATCGACACCTCATGACCGCGCGACCGCCATTCCGCAAAACTGGTCATCTCGCCAGCTGCCCATCGACTGGCCACGGCGGAGTGCACCCGAACGCTCTTATGTCATCGCCAATCCGCCAACAGTTCCTAGAGTTCGACGCTGCCCACGATTCATTCAACGACCGCAACACCGGCGCGCAACTCGCCGCATCGGTTCGAACTCGATCGGCCAACTCGCCCGCAGCGCTCAAATCCCCATAGTGTCTGCCGCGCCACTCCACCCGCCATGCGCGGTTTCCTCCCTTGGAGGCTTTCGGACGCCGGCCGCCCGAATACGCCGCGCCCTCCCCCAGGCGGCCGGCATCCGAAACCCTTCACACAAGCGGAAGTCGCTGAATGAATGATGCCGCCAACTGACGGCGGGCCTAATTCATCTTTTGCCGGAGCTTCCTGATGATCTCGCGGAGGTCGGCCGCATACTCCTCGATCACGCGCCGCACTTCTTCCAAGCGCGACGGCTTAGACTCTCGGCCCTCAGCTTGTTTGTCGAGCTCCGGCACGGCCCGATGGTCCGAAACGGGGATGGGCGGCCTTTGAGTTAGATCAAGGGAATGTCGTTTACGGGCTTTGGCGGGCACGGCCCTTGTGCCTTCCAGCCCAGGGGAAGGTGTCGGGGCGCGGAAGGTGGGACTATCCCACCCTGGCCCGGGCTCAAAAAAGGCATTGATCCAAATCAACATGACCGAAGATTCAGCCCACCATCATCTGCCCGTATTTTGCCGGAATCGCATAACGCCGGGCAGGGTTCTCGTCAGGCTGAAGCAGCCTCAAAGCTTTCGAGCAACATCGGCTGATGGAATTGGAGGGGTGCACATGAAGACTTTCAAGATTGCTCTCTCAGGTGTGGCTTTGACCGTGCTGACCGTTGCGTCAGCTTTCGGTCAGCAGACCACGGGCGTTCGTGGCTCGCCTGATGCTACCACGACGATCGACGGCCGCTATCTGCCGCCCCCTCCGCAAAAATTCGACGGCCAGATCAATCTCAATGCTCTCCAGTCACAGCCCGGCTGGCCCGCGCGCGTCGTGCCGCCGAAGGGAGCGCCGAATGTCCTGCTCATCATGACCGACGATGTCGGTTTTGGTGCGCCGTCGACCTTCGGCGGCGTCATTCCGACGCCCGCACTGGACAGGATCGCAGCCGAGGGGCTGCGCTACAACAATTTCCACTCGACCTCGCTGTGCTCGCCGACGCGAGCGGCGCTCATCACCGGACGAAATCACCACTCGGTAGGCTTCGGCGTGATCTCCGAGATCGCGACGGGCTACCCCGGCTATAACAGCGTAATCGGCAAGGACAGCGCCACGATCGGCCGCATCCTGCTGGAGAACGGCTATCGCACCTCGTGGTTCGGCAAGAACCACAACACGCCGGTCTATCAGACCAGCCTGGCCGGCCCGTTCGACCAGTGGCCGACTGGCATGGGTTCGAGTACTTCTATGGTTTCATGGGCGGCGACACCGACCAGTGGACGCCCGGCTCGCTGTTCCGGAACACGACGCACATCCAGCCCTACCTCGGAAAACCCGACTGGAATCTGACCACAGCCATGGCCGATGACGCCATCCAGTGGATGAACGGGCTCAACGACGTCAATCCGGAGATCCCGTTCTTCCTGCACTACGTTCCAGGCGGCACGCACGCGCCGCACCATCCGACTCCCGAATGGATCAAGAAGATCAGCGACATGCATCTGTTCGACAAGGGCTGGAATGCCTTGCGCGATCAGATCTTCGACAACCAGAAGAAGCTTGGCGTGATCCCTGCCGATGCGAAGCTGACGCCGTGGCCCGACGATCTATTGAAGAGTTGGGATAAGCTCACTGACGTTGAGAGGAAGCTGTTCATCAAACAAGCCGACGTGTACGCGGCGTATCTTGCCTATACTGATCACGAGATCGGCCGCGTGATCCAGGCGGTCGAGGACATGGGCAAACTCGACAATACGCTCATCATCTACATTAGCGGCGACAACGGTGCTTCAGCCGAGGGGTCGGTTACCGGGACAGTCAATGAGGCTTTGCCGTTCAATGGCATCGACATGAGCGCTGAACAGCAAATGCCGTGGTATGACGCCTGGGGGTCGGCGCAAACCTACCCGCACTATGCGGTGGGATGGGCCTGGGCCCTTTGCACTCCGTACAAATGGACCAAGCAGATTCCCTCGTTCTTCGGCGGGACGCGCCAGGGCATGGCAATCTCCTGGCCGGCCAAGATCAAGGATAAGGGCGGCATCCGCTCCCAGTTTCACCATGTTATCGATATCGTTCCGACGTTGTTGGAGGCCACCGGCATTCCAGCCCCTGTTATGGTCGATGGCGTCGGCCAGAAGCCGATCGAAGGGGTGAGCATGGGCTACACTTTCGACAAGGCCAACGCGAACGCGCCGTCCACGCACCGGACCCAGTATTTCGAGATGTTGAGCGTGCAGGGACTGTACAATGACGGCTGGATGCTGAGCGCCGTTCCGATCCGTGCCCCCTGGCAATTGGCCGGCGCGGCGGTTGCCGATCCTGCCACCGCGTTCAAGTTCGAGCTTTATGATCTCGGCAATGATTGGACGCAGTCAAACGACGTCGCGGCGAAGTACCCGGTCAAGGTGCAAGAGATGCGGGACCTGATGTTCGGCCAGTTTGCCAAATATCAGGTGCTGCCGCTGGACGGCTCGGCGTCAACGCGCTTTGTCACGCCCCGTCCGAGCATGGCGGCAGGACGCAACGTCTTCACCTATTCGGGTACGCCCATGAGCATGCCCAATGGCAACCAGCCGAGCCTGCTGAACACCTCCTTCACGATAACGGCCGAGATCGACGTGCCGCAGAACGGCTCCGAGGGCGTGATCATCGGCGAGGGAGGACGATTTGCCGGATACGCGCTGTACTTGGTGAAAGGCAAACCCGTGTTCACTCAGAACCTGCTCGACCTCGAACGGGTGCGCTGGGAAGGCACAGACGCGCTTGGTCCTGGCAAGCACACGATCGTGTACGACTTCCACTATGACGGGCTCGGCGCCGGCACGCTCGCGTTCAACAATGTCAGCGGCGTCGGCCGCGGCGGAACGGGGACCCTGAAGGTGGACGGGACGGCGGTGTCCATGAAACGGATGGAGCGCAGCATTCCCCTTGGCTTGCCGCTCGATCAGACGTTCAACATCGGCACCAGCGGTGCCACACCTGTCGACGACCGCGACTACAAGGTCCCGTTCCCGTTCACGGGCAAGATCAACAAGGTGACCCTTGCCGTCGCCCCTCCGAAGCTGACGCCGGAGGATGAGAAGAAGCTGATGGAGGCGAGTCGCGCCGCACAAGACGCGAAGTGAAGTGATGCATCAGCTGATGACGGTGGGCGCGTGCTGAGCTTGGCGCGCGCTCGACCACCGCGAAGCGTTCAGGAGCGCTGATCCGAGTCCGCTCCGGGTCAATCGCGACGGTTTTGCCCGATCTCGATCCGGTCCGGTCTACCCCTTCAGAGCCGACATGGAGGCGACAGGCGGATGTTGTCGCGAAGGGTCAAAACGGACTCACGGGCCATGCACATTCGCCGCGCGCCGCCTATTGCTGCAATCTGCTTTCAAGCAGCCGGTCGCGGAGCTCCTCCGATACAAAGCGCTCCGCCCGCTGCCATGCCTCGTCATTGTCGCCGCGGAACTGGAAGTACTTCCGGAACACGACGCGCTGGGATGTTGTATCGATGGCGACAGTCTGCGCAAACTGCACCAGAGTGCTCATCTTATGAACGCCCCCGATGATCAGGACTTGCGCGCCGGCCTGTGACGCCGCGCGCAGCCGATCGCGCAACGCCGGTCCGTCGGTCGGACAATTTGGTGCGCAGGAGGACAGCACGAGCTCAAAACGGCCGTCTGCCGTGACATCGTCCCGCAGCGAGGTCATGAAAGCCCGCAATCGCTTTTCATGCACGGCCGTCTGATCGGTGGGCTCGTTCGAAGTGTCTCTATAGTAGAAATCGTCGACGGAGACAGCCAAGGCGTGGCCGGCGGTCCCGGCGGATGCATCTGAGATGAGGCTGCTGGATCCCAGACCGGTGAACAGGCCGGCTGTGGCAAGAGCGTGCAAGAGTAGGGCGTGGCGCATGGCGATGACTCGATCTGTTACGCATCCACCATCGTTTTGCTTCGAACTATGCTGAGCGCATTTTCGGCGGAAGTGTAGTGAACAATCGGTAATCGTGGGAGAGCCCTATCTTTCACAAGCGGCATCGGCGAGCTGCGCTAACCCCAGAGACGGGCAAAGGCTTTAAACTTGGGGTTTGAAGTTCGTTACGCAGTGGGACGGAAGTTCGCGGCGAGGATTCCTTGCGTTGCGGAATGTCGGCTTCGGGTCTTGGCTGTGTGAAAACGCCAAGGCGCTTGATGGCGATAGAAGAAATCGTTCGTCCGAGACTGTCTTAGCCCTCAAACTCGCAAGCGCACTCAACTTTAAGAACGACCTGAAGGATGTAATTCCCGTCGCGTTTCGATATTTCGCGTTTTTACACAGCCAGGGTCATAAGCCGGCGTTACGGCCCACCCCAAGCTCGGTCTGCCTTACATTTCGAAGCAGACTTTGGCGGCCACAGCGGCCAACGTCGGCTATGGGCCCAACAGGCGACGTAGGGCGAAACCCCGAGTGCGAACCGCTTAATGCGTCAACTCATTTCGATATGTGGAGCTGCGGTCGTACGGGGCGGTAACATCATAACATTACGTGCCGGCTTGACCTTCGACTTTTTGCGCCCCTTGGCGGCGTTGCGTTTCGCACCATTTTAAGTGGGCTGGGAACCACATGCGTATGGAGCATGCTGATGGCCACTAGCACCGAGAAACACCATGAGAACCATCCTCATCGCCATGGCCCGAATTGCGGACACACCGCGGTTCGCCATGGCGGGCATGTGGACTATCTTCACGATGGTCATCTTCACCATATGCACGAGGATCATGTGGACGAACATGTTATCCCGATCGATGCAGCAAATCCTGTGAACTGCACCCCTCACGTCCACTGCTCACATACTCACGGTCCAGGCTGCAGACATGAACAGGTGCCGCATGGAGACCATGTCGATTATCTCGTAGACGGCAGGCTGCATCATCCACACGGTGATCATTGCGATGATCATGGGCCTCTGCAGTTAGCCTGAGGACGTTAGCCTGAGGACGCCAAAGACTACCCATCGAGCCGCATGAGCGCAATCGGCGATCTGCCCAAAACGACCTCACCGGGGGGGATTTGAGCGCTGCGGGCGAGCTCGTTGATTGAGATCGAGTCGGCCCAACGAGTTGCGCGACGGTGAAGTCGCTGACGAATGCGTGGCGGATGGCCTTGAACTCGACAAGTTGTCCGACGATTTGCGACGGCTGGTGGATATCTGGGCGCGCGCTGCCGTGGCCGGTCGAGGGCCAGCGAGCGCGGCGAGCGGATTTGCGGGATTGCGGCACGGTCAAGAGGTGTCGATC
>NZ_JBVBEF010000191.1:0-6026 GCF_055456055.1 Bradyrhizobium sp. LeoB3 | reverse complement strand
GCAGGGCCTTGGCCTCATCCCAAGGGGCGCGCAGCCAGACATCGCGCTCCTCATCTGTCGTCAGGATCACCGGCATCCCTTTGGGATGGATCGGCGCGACGACAGTGTTCGCCTCGGTGGTCAGGAAGCCATAGACGAGGTGAGGGCCAGAGATCGGCTTCGGCTTGGTGCCCCGATCACCCTTGAACTCGGTCCAGATCCCGGCGAAGGCGGTAAGTGGCCGCTCGTTGTTCAGCGCGAACCAGACCACGTCCTTTTTCTTGGTCTCCGGATTCGGCTCCGGCGCGTATTCGGCGAAGCTGTTGATGGGGACAAGGCAGCGGTTCTCCGGCTTCAGCCAGCCTCGTCAGTGCGGCGATTTGGTGTTGCGGATATTGGTCACGGGCGGGCCCGGTTTGCTCGGCGGCGGTGGCATGCCCCAGCGCATCAGCGCCAGCTCACGGCCGGCGCCGGCGTTGCGCACCACGGGTGCCGGATAATCCGGAAAGACGCCGGGTTCGGCGGCAGGTTGCCGACGTAGCGGTTTACGACCCGGAACAGTGCGCGGATCGCTTCCTGGTTTGTGGTGATGCTGTAGAGATTGCACATTACGAGCTTGCTCGGGTGGTTATGGTGATATGCGGCAAGACGATAAATCCTATATCCGAACGCCGGTGTTGTGGCAGCCCATGGGGCGCGTTTCCTTTTCGTTCACGGAAGATGGAGCGCGCTTGGTCGCGACTGAAGCGGGGTTCGTGAATAAATTGAAGGATCAGGGTGAAGAGTGTCGGAACAAGCCTTGTTCGATCGTCTTGAATCCAATCGCCTTGGAAAACCGGAGTTCTGCGTAACATGGCTCCCCGCGCCAACTGGAAAGGCTTCCTGCGTCTGTCCCTCGTCACCTGTCCGGTCGCGCTGTACCCAGCGACATCGGAGAGCGAGAAGATCTCCTTCAATCAGCTCAATCGAAAGACCGGGCACCGCATCAGATACCTGAAAGTCGACGCCGATACAGGCGAGGAGGTCGCCAACGAGGACATCGTCAAGGGCTACATGCTCGACAAGGAAACCTTCATCGAGGTGTCGAAGGAAGAGCTCGAGGAGGTGGCGCTCGAATCCACCCGGACCATAGACATCGACGAGTTCGTCGATCGTGAAGAAATCGACCCGCGCTACTTGATCCGCCCTTACTATCTCCGGCCGGATGGCAAAGTCGGCCACGACGCCTTTGCGGTAATCCGCGAGACCATCCGCGAGATGAACAAGGTTGCGATTGGGCGGGTGGTGCTGACGAACCGCGAGCACATCATCGCGCTTGAGCCGCTGGACAAGGGCCTGGTCGGGACGTTGCTGCGCTATCCGTACGAAGTCCGCTCCGAAGATGAGCATTTCGACGAGATCCAGGACGTCAAAGTCACGAAAGACATGATCGATCTCGCCAAGCACATCGTGAACCAGAAGAGCGGCCGTTTCGAGCCAGACAAGTTCGAGGACCAGTATGAGACGGCTTTGATCGACCTTATCAACCAGAAGCGAGCCGGCAAGCCGATCACCCCCAAGGAGCGGCCACGCGGCGAGAACGTCGTCGACCTGATGGAGGCGCTGCGGCGGAGCGTCGGCAAACAAGCGGCGCCGGCGAAGGCTGCCAAACCCGCCAAGAAGCCGCGTAAGGCGGCGGCCGGCCAAAAAGAGATGCTGATGCCGATCCAAGGCAAGAAGCAGGCGAAGGAGACGGCCGCGAAGAAGCCGACAAGCAGGCAACATCGAAAGTCGGCCTGACTCGGATATGATCTGGTCGCGCGAGGGCGTGAGCGTTTTCGGCCAACCACACCGAGAAGAGGGACGCTAGGCCACGAATGTTCGCGCTCACCTTCCTGGGGACGTCGGCAAGCGTCCCGTCGGCCGAACGTAATCATCCGGCGCTTCTCGTCGAGGCCGGTAATCATCGCATCCTGATCGATTGCGGAGAGGGAACGCAGCGCCAATTGCTGCGCGCCGGGGCTGGCTTTCGAAGGCTGGACCGGTTGCTATTGACCCATGGCCATTTCGACCACGTGCTCGGCATTCCTGGTCTCTTTTCGACCCTGCGACTGCGGAAGAGCACCGAAGTCATGACGATCCACGGCGGTCCCGGCGCGCTCGAAGTCGTCGTCCGCATGCTCGCAGGCCTATGGGGTGAGGGAAGGGCGCCCATTCCGCTGCAGCTCGTTCCGTTGACGGCGGGCCAGGTCATCGACGTCGGCGAATTTGCGATCGACTGCTTTCCAGTACGCCACCGCGACACCGATAGCTTCGGATTTTCCTTTGAAAGCCCAGCCCGCCGTCATCTTCGATCGGACGGCCTCGCCGCGCTCGGCGTGCCGGACGGCCCGGTGCGAAAGGAGCTAGCGGAAGGAAGGCCGGTGACGCTGGCGGACGGCAGGACGATTGATCCCGAAGACGTCCTCGGGCCGCCGGATGGGCAGAAGAAGCTCGTCATCGTGGGGGATGTCGAAACCACCGAGAGCTTGGCCGAGCACGTTCGCGGCGCCGACGTACTCGTGATCGAGGCCACTTTTCTGGATCGCGATGCGGCCATCGCGCGGGACTACGGCCATCTTACCGCCGCGGAAGCGGCGGCGCTCGCCGCCAAGAGCGATGTCAGGCTGCTCGTCCTGACCCACATCTCGGGCCGCTACACCGATGAGGAAATACTGGCTGAGGCGACAATGACGTTTCCGAACAGCCGGGTTGCGACAGATTTCGACCGCCTGGTGGTCTAGCAGCGGCGCAGGAGCGCGAGCAAATGGCGAGGAAGCTGAAGACGTACCAGACTTCGCTCGGCTTCTTCGACCTGGCGGTGGCGGCACCCTCGATGAAAGCGGCTCTGGAAGCCTGGGGCGCCGAAAGCAATCTCTTTCACCAGGGAGCGGCGAAGCAAAGCGAGGATCCCGACGTCATCGCCGCGACCATGGCGGCGCCGGGCGTCGTTCTGAAGCGCCCTGTCGGCTCCAGCGGAGCATTCAGGGAGCACGCGGAACTGCCGAGCGATCTCGCTGGCGACGGCAGATCGAAAAAGGCTGACCGCAAGTCGGCAAGGCGAAAGCCGCAGCAGCATACAAAGCGAACCGAAGACGCGGCGGCCGACCGAAAGGCCGCACTCGCTTTCGAGAGGGAGCATAAGCGCCGCGAGCGTGAGCGCGCAAAGGAAGAGGCTGCCCGGCAGAAGGAGCGCGAGCGACGGCAGCAGGCCGTCGACAACGCGCAAAACGCCTTGGATGCTGCACGCCGGAAGCACGAACAGAACGCTGCCCACCTTCAGGCTGAGCTCGAGCTTATCGAGGAAAAGGCGCAGGCTGAGGAAGCGCGTTGGGAGAAGGAGAGGGCTCACCTAGAGACCGCGTTGCGGCGAGCGCGCGGGTAGCGGCGAAGCGAACGCTCGATGTGCGCTTCACGCTCTGACCGAAAACCGATCGAATGCCGTCAAGGTCTGCAAGCGCGGCTCCGCCGAGAACGTAATCCCCGCGATTGTCGCTGCCGCTGCTAAAGAAAGCGCGTCCGAAGACGGTGTTTCGTCGATCATCGACAAGATGTAGATTTCTGCGTCCTCAGGCGTAATGAGGCCGGGTGCCATTGGCTTCTGCTGCTGGCCCGAAGCGGCCGACCCGGCGTGTCTGCTCCATGTCCGCTCATGCGGGGTGAAGCGGACTCGATATGTCCAAACAGAGTTCGATTTGAGTACGATATTGAATAGGACCTCGCTTTCGAGCGGCGGGTGAAACAAACTTTCCAAAGGGGAATTAGGTTGTCTCGTAGACTTGTAGCAGACAGCACCTTGAGCCAGGTGCCCGCGGCATTGATCGTTGCGCACGAGCCGCCCGGATTGAAACCGGTCGCTAGCAGACTTCCGAAGGACTTGTCTCGCCAATCTTTCTAAACTAGGGCTATCAGTCACAAGCCTGGTGGCAACGCTGGCAATATTCGGGAGGGGTTTCAGCGCGGCGCGCAGCCATTCGCCACGTCCGCCGTCCAGATGTCATCCCTTCCCGATTCCCCTCGAACTGAACGACGGACCATTCCATGAGTGACCACCCCGTAGTCATCGCAGGCGGCGGTATCGGCGGCCTTGCGACTGCGCTCACGCTGCAGCAGATTGGCGTGCCCTGCGTCGTCTACGAGGCGGTGCGCGAGATGCGTCCGCTCGGCGTCGGCATCAACCTGCAGCCCAATGCCGTGCGCGAACTCTATGATCTCGGCATCGCCGCTGTTGATCTCGATACGATCGGCGTGCCCGCCCAGGAATGGGCGCTGGTCGGGCTGAACGGCAACGACATCTATTCCGAGCCGCGCGGGCTCGGAGCCGGTTACAACTGGCCGCAATACGCCGTGCATCGCGGCCAGCTGCACATGCTGCTGTACCGAATATTCGTGGACCGGGCCGGACCGCAAGCGGTGCGGCTCGGCTCCCGTATCAGCTCCTATACGAGGAACAGCGACGGCTCGGTCACGGCGCAGATCGAGCATGGCGACGGCGCGCGGTCCGAGGCGCGTGGCGCGCTACTGATCGGCGCCGACGGCATTCACTCGGCCGTCAGGGCGCAGATGCATCCCACCCAGCCGCCAATCCATTGGGGTGGCGCGGTGATGTGGCGCGGCGTGACCCGCGCCAGGCCAATCCGCACCGGCTCGTCCTTCGTCGGGGTCGGCACCCATCGCCACCGCGTCGTGATCTATCCGATCTCGCATCCCGATCCCGTCACGGGGCTGGCGACCGTCAACTGGATCGCGGAAGTGACGATGGACAATTCGGAAGGCTGGAAACAGGCCGGCTGGTTCAGGCAGGTGCCGGTCAGCGAGTTCGCCCATCATTTTGCAGGCTGGACCTATGACTGGCTCGACGTGCCGGCGCTGATCGCGGGCGCAGAGATTGCTTACGAAAATCCGATGATCGACCGCGACCCCGTCGCGACCTGGCAGGACGGCCCGGTGGCGTTGCTTGGCGATGCCGCGCACGCGATGTATCCAACCGGCTCGAACGGCGCCAGCCAGGCCATCGTCGATGCCCGCGTGCTGGGCGCGGCGATGCTGGAGCACGGCGTCTCGGAGGCCGCTCTTGCGACCTATGACGCCCGCCTATGCGGCCCGATCTCGCAGGTGATCCTGCGCAACCGCGGCGCCGGCCCGTTCGGACTGTTGAACTTGGTCGACGAGCGCTGCGGCGGCACCTTCAGTGACATCGACGACGTCATCCCGCCGACCGAGCGCGAGGCTTTCATGGCCGGCTACAAGAAGGCCGCGGGCTTTGCCATCGAGCAGCTCAACGCCGCACCGCGCACGATCGCCGAAGGTGCGCGGGTGAGTGCCCCGAGAAGCGGCGTGAGCTGACGCTGACCGTGGCGCACCGCGGGGCGTTTGGTCTTCAGCTCATAGGCGATCTGCTTGTCCCGGCCGGCGCTTCTGACCGGATGTATGGACCGGCTGCGTTTCGCAATAGGGATTGTGCTTGGGGTGCGGAAGTCGCTGAGTCCGGCGTGTTTGATCGGCTCGCGGGCGGTGGCCTTGATGGGAATACGCACGCATCTTGGTCTCATGAGCGGACCGGTTGGCAAGCAAGCAATTGGGTCACCAGACTCTGGATGCGTTCATCGATCCGTTCCATGCATTTTCTCGATCGCGAACTCGGGTAAGGCGTCAGGTTGCCATCACTTCGTGATGGGACGCGTCGAAGATCTCCTCGTTGCACGATTTCATTGTACCGCTTCCGCCGCCGGGCGAAGGGACAAATCTGCTCCCCCAAACTTCCGGTACAGCGTTTCCCTAAAGCCAGAGTGAGACGACCGCTTGGGCTCTAAACCGAACACCGCGAGAGCCGCCGCCATTTCCGCGATCTGGGGGAAACCGGACGCCGCGCGTCGTTGGGCTGATCGCCGCTTTTGACCCTGGCTGTGTGAAAAGCCACGAGTCGGCTACGGAACCTCCGTTTTCTGATTGGGGGATACGGATGGGACGCTTCGTTGAAGGCGCGGACAGATCCCAGCTGACGCTCTTGCCGGAATGCCTGGAGGATT
>NZ_JBVBEF010000190.1:0-6050 GCF_055456055.1 Bradyrhizobium sp. LeoB3 | reverse complement strand
GTCAGCGAGCAGCGCATGCGCGACATGTTCGAGACCGTGGATGCGGTGCTGCGCACGCATCCGGAGGTCGGCGAGTACAATCAGAAGATTTGATTGCGCCGCCGGCCACCCCCGCCGTCGTCATACCCCGCGCAGGCGGGGTATCCAGTACGCCGCGGCGTCTCAATCGAAGACGAACCTCTCTGGAATACTGGATCGTCCGCGTTCGCGGACGATGACAGTGGAGGGCTTAAGCCGCCGCCGGCACCGGCAGCGCGGTCACCGACTTGATCTTCTCCATCGCAAAGCGCGAGGTGACGTTCTTCAGCGGCACGGCGCTGATCAGCTTCTTGTAGAAGATGTCGTAGCTCGACATGTCCGCGACCACGACGCGCAGCATGTAGTCGACGTCGCCGGCCATCCGATAGAACTCCATCACTTCAGGCATCGCGCTGACCGCGTCGGCGAATTTGCGCAGCCAGGCCTCGGAATGGTCGGAGCTCTCGACCGACACGAACACGGTGATGCCGAGCCCGATCTTGTTCTGGTCGACCAGCGCAACCCGGCGCAGGATCACGCCATCGGCCTCGAGCCGCTGGATGCGCTTCCAGCAGGGGGTGGAGGACAGGCCGACCCGATCGCCGATCTCGGCAACTGACAGGGAGGCATCCTCCTGCAGCACGGTCAGGATTTTGCGATCGATGGCGTCGAGCCGGCGGTTGGCGTCATGCAGCGGAACGGCGAGGTCGGTCATGAGAAAAAAGTTCCATATGAAGGGGCTAAGTCCCTCATATAGAGAAAAATCTTCTAAGGCAAGCCTATTGGCTGTTCTCGGCCGGGCGGCCGATCTCGTCCTGTCCCAAAAACTCTTCAACTTCAGTACGTTGCGGGGCCACTATGCGCCCGCTGCGTCTTTCCCATGCAGCCAACGTCCGACCAAATGATGGGCTATGGCGAAAGGATGTGGACCAGCCAGGCCATCCGGATGCTGCCGCTTGAGCATCAAGGTCGCCTCCGCGCGATCGAACCAGCGCGCATCCTCGAGCTCAGTGCGGTCGACGATGATTTCTTCATTGGTTGCACGCGCGGTGCATCCGATCATCAGGGATGATGGATAGGGCCATGGCTGCGTCATGTAATAATTGACCTCGGTGCAGCGGATTCCCGACTCCTCGAAGATCTCGCGCCGGACCGCGTCCTCGATGGTCTCGGCGGCTTCGACGAAACCCGCAAGGCAGGAATACATGCCCGGAGGGAATTGCTTCTGGCGGCCCAGCAGGCATCTGTCGCCGTGGGTCACGAGCATGATGACGACAGGGTCGGTGCGCGGAAAATGCTCGGCCTTGCAGCTCGGGCATACGCGCTTCCAGCCGCCCTCCTTCATCGCGGTGCGCGCACCGCAATTGGCGCAAAAGCCGTGGCGCTGGTGCCAGGTCACCATGGATTTCGCCATCGCGATCGCCGAGAGCTGGTCGGGCGGGGCGGTGCCCTGCATCGCCATGCCGCGCAGCTCGGTGACGGCGACGTCGCTGCGGCCGACCAGCTTTTCCGCTGCTTGCGGCGCAATGCCCATGCCGAATACCGGCGCGCCATCGCGCAGGCCCAGAAACACCGTGCCCGGATTGGCGCCGAATTTCAGCGCCTCCTCAACCGAAAGCAGTGCCCGCGGACCGGCTTCCTCCTGCTTCACCACCAGCGAGTCGCGGTAGATCACGTAAGCGCGCGCGTCGCGGCGGCTTTCCAGCGCGAACAGCTTCTCCTCATTGGTGCGCAGATGCGCGGCGCGGTCGAGAACATTGGTGACGAAGGCCGGCTGCCCCAGCGGAAAATTATCGAATGCTGACATCTATTCTTCAACCCAACCAGATCTTGCGGCGAAGCGCGCTGATGAAATTCTGCACTTCTTCGGCATCATGTGCCAGCGGCGGCACCACGCCCCATACCGGGCGCGGCCAGGCGGCATCGCTGGTACGGCGCGCGATGATGTGGACATGAAGCTGCGGCACCGCATTGCCGAGCGCGGCGGTGTTCAGCTTGTCGCATTTAGTGATGTCCTTCAGGGCGCGCGCGACTCGGGTGATCTCGGTCATCAACTGCGCCTGCTCGACCTCCTCGAGGTCGATGATCTCCACCGCGCCCTCACGGCGCGGCACCAACAACAGCCAAGGGTAATTGGCGTCCTTGATGACCAGCACCCGGCAGAGCGGCAGATCGCCAATGTCGATCGTGTCTTCCTTGAGGCGTGCGTGCAGTGACCAGGTCGAGGCGGACATGCATATTTCCCCGTCATGGCCGGACTTGTTCCGGCCATCCACGTCTTGTCACAACGTAGAGGAAGACGTGGATGCCCGGGACAAGCCCGGGCATGACGGCACCTAAAGCCTTTCTGGCCTCCGGCACAAGCCCGGTGCGTTCCGCGCAGGCCACGCTTGCTTTCCGGCCCTATTGGCCCCAAATAGGGACCGGGAGATTGGCGGTGGACGAGCCACTCGCCAACCGGGTCAGGTCCGGAAGGAAGCAGCCCTAACGAGGTCCGGATCGGGTCGCTCGTCAGTCTCCTACCTGTTTTTCGAGCGAATCATGCAGAAGGCGGGCTGTTCCGCGGTTTTGCGCTTGATTCCGCTCCTTTCCGCAAAGCCGGCCCGAGAGACATTCAATTGCGGATCGACCAATGAACGACGCTGGCGCTCCTCCGAATCAGGCTGAAGGCGCCGGCCAGGCCGGCTTCGAAGCGGCAAAGCCCTACCGGGTGCTGGCGCGCAAATACCGCCCTTCAAGCTTTGACGATCTGATCGGCCAGGAGGCCATGGTGCGGACGGTCTCGAACGCGTTCGAGACCGGACGAATCCCTCAGGCCTGGATCCTGACCGGGGTGCGCGGGGTCGGCAAGACCACCACCGCCCGCATCCTCGCCCGCGCGCTGAACTATGAATTGCCCGACGGCTCGCTGAAGGGGCCGACCATCCAGATGCCCGTGCTCGGCCTGCACTGCCAGGCGATCATGGAAAGCCGGCACATGGACGTGCTGGAGATGGACGCCGCGTCCCATACCGGCGTCGACGACGTGCGCCAGATCAATGACAGCGTGCGCTATGCGCCGGCGAGCGCGCGCTACAAGGTCTACATCATCGACGAAGTCCACATGCTCTCGACCGCGGCCTTCAACGCGTTCCTGAAGACGCTGGAAGAGCCGCCGGAGCACGCCAAATTCGTCTTCGCCACCACTGAAATCCGCAAAGTCCCGGTCACGGTGCTTTCGCGCTGCCAGCGTTTCGACCTGCGCCGGGTCGAGGCCGACGTGCTGATGAAGCATCTCGGTAACATTGCGACCAAGGAAGGCGTCGAGGTCGAGCCCGAAGCGCTTGGCATCATCGCGCGGGCCGCGGAGGGCTCGGTGCGCGATTCGCTGTCGCTGTTCGACCAGGCGATCGCGCATGCGGCCGGAACCGTGCGCGCCGAGGAAGTGCGGCAGATGCTCGGGCTTGCCGACCGCACCCGGGTGATCGACCTCTTCGATTCGCTGGCGCGCGGCGATATCGCGGCGGCCTTCACCGAATTCCGCGCGCAATATGATGTCGGCGCCGATCCGGTGGTGGTGCTGTCCGACCTCGCCGAATTCGTCAATTTCGTTACCCGCGTGAAGATCGTGCCTGCTACCGCCGACAACGTGGCGTTCGGCGAGACCGAGCGCGTGCGCGCCCGCGAGTTTGCAGCCAAACTGTCGATGCGGGTGCTGTCCCGGATGTGGCAGATGCTGCTCAAGGGCATCGCCGAGGTGCAGACCGCCACCCGCCCGGCCGCCGCCGCCGAGATGGTGTTGGTGCGGATCGCCTATGTCGCCGACCTGCCGACGCCGGACGAAGCGATCAGGATGATTGAGCAGAATGGCGGAGGGTCGCCGGTGGTCGCGGGCGGCGCGACCGCGTCGCGGGCCGCGCCATCGGCGCCCATTTCCTCGATTGCCTCGTCGCCGGTGCGCGCTCCCGCGGCAATGCCCCGGGCCAGCGCGGAGGCATCGCTGCGACCGCAGGCAGCAGTGCCCGAGACCCAGTCGGCGCCGGCACTGCGCGTCACTAGTTTCATGCAGCTTGTCGCGCTTGCCGGCGAGAAGCGCGATTTGATGATCAAGGGCGCGCTCGAAGCGGATGTGCGGCTGGTACGGATCGAGGACGGGCGGCTCGAAATTGCGCTGGAGCCGCATGCCTCGCGCGGTCTCGTCACCGATCTCTCGCGCAAATTGGAACTATGGACCGGCCGGCGCTGGACCGTGATCGTCTCCAACGAAGCCGGGCAGCCGACCATTCGCTCGCAAAATCTCGCCGAAAAGAGCCAGCGCGAGCGCGCGGCCGAAGCCGATCCGCGGGTGAAGGAGGTTCTGGCGCGCTTTCCCGGCGCCAAGGTCGTCGAGGTGCGCAGGCTTGCCGCCGAGCCGGCGGAGACCGATATTGTCGGCGAAGACCCCATCGAGAGCGGCGACAGCGACGACTAACATGATCCGCGAAAGTGGGGCCGGATTTGCTTCGCGACAAACGCGCAGCGTTGGCGCGAAGATCATGCGCGAACAGATTGAAGGGACCACCGATGGCTGATTTTCTCGGCATGATGAAGCAGGCAGCGCAGCTGCAGTCCAAGATGCAGGCGATGCAGGAAGAACTCGGCAATGTCGAGGTCGAGGGCATTTCCGGCGGCGGCCTTGTCGCCGTGCGCATGAGCGCGAAGATGGAAGTCAAGGGCGTCAGGATCGATCCATCCCTGATCAAGCCGGAGGAACGCGAGATCCTCGAGGACCTCCTCGTCACCGCGCATAATGACGCGCGCCGCAAGGCGGAACTCGCGGTGCAGGAGAAGATGCAGGCGCTCACCGGCGGGCTTGGCCTGCCGCCCGGACTTGGTCTCACCTGAATGGCCGCAAGCGTCGCCGGACCTGAAATCGAGCGCCTGATCCAGCTTCTGGCGCGGCTGCCGGGCCTCGGGCCGCGCTCGGCCCGGCGCGCGGCGCTGCACCTCATCAAGAAGCGCGAAGCCCTGATGACGCCGCTCGCCGCGGCGCTGCAGGTGGCGATCGACAAGATCCAGGTCTGCAAGACCTGCGGCAATATCGATACCCAGAATCCCTGCACGGTCTGCACCGATCCACGCCGCGATCCTTCCATCATCGTTGTGGTTGCCGACGTCGCCGATCTCTGGGCGCTGGAACGGGCGAACGCGACCAATGGGCGCTATCACGTCCTCGGCGCGACGCTGTCGCCGCTCGACGGCGTCGGCCCGCAGGATCTCACCATCGATCAGCTCGTGGCGCGCGCGCATGATCCGCAGGTGAGCGAGATCATCCTGGCACTGAATGCAACCGTGGATGGCCAGACCACGGCGCATTACATCACCGATATGCTTCAAGAGGCCAATGTCCGGGTGACACGGCTGGCGCATGGCGTGCCGGTCGGCGGCGAGCTTGATTACCTCGATGAAGGTACGCTATCCGCAGCCATGCGGCAGCGAACGCTCTTCTAGGTGAACACAACGGAACTGAACGAGATGACGAACCACCGATTCGGCATTCGCCTGTGCTTTGCGGTCATTCTGGGGGCGGTGCTGACCGCGCCCGCCGCGCTGGCCCAAGAGGCGGAGGCTTCGCCGAAGCCGGGCAAGCCAATCCACGCTGGCGATGTGCTGTCGGGCGAGCTCAACACGCTGCGCGTCCGCGACATCAAGAAAGCCGGCAAGCGTACCGCGACCTATCAGTTGACCAGCGAACCGCGTCGCCTGCCGCCGCCGAACGGGCTGTGCAATCTCGAGACAGGTCCCGAGACGTTCCAGCTTGTCCCCGCCAATGACGCGCAAGCCGCGCAACTGAGGCCTTTTGTCGGCAAGGAAATCTCGGTGAAGGTCGACGAAGTTGCCTGCGCAGAAGAAGCGGGGCAGATGAGCGAGGCTGTTGTCACCAAGTGGAGCGTGGTGACGAAGCATTGAGCGCTCTCAGCCGTCGTCCCTGCGAAAGCACTAGGGTACGTACAAAACGCGGTTTGGCGTGAGTGCGGCAAATCGACTCGCTGACGTCGTGAGGGATTCCCAAA
>NZ_JBVBEF010000189.1:0-6312 GCF_055456055.1 Bradyrhizobium sp. LeoB3 | reverse complement strand
CCCTGAGGATGGGCGGCACGATCAACTGGGGATTTTTCAAACGGCACTTCTGGGGAGAATTACTCAGGCATCTACAGAAGGGATGCCGGACTTTGCCCTCCGCCGATTTGGCCCGGTACTCGATCTCGGCCAAGAGCTTCGGCTCAACCCAGATGCCTTTGTGCGCGATGCGCTTGGTGTAGGGCTGCGTCTTGCGGATCAGCGGCGTCAGGCGCTTCTGCAAGTCGGCGGAGGACGCCTTGTCGAAGCCGTGGTCGACCTTGCCGGCATAGATCAGTTCTTTGCCCTTGCGACGGCCGAGATAGATGCCGTCCCATTTTCCCTCATCCAGGGCGAAGCCGGCGACTGTCAGCGTCTCACGCTGGCGGCAAGTCACCTTCACCCACTCGGCGCCATGGCCTGACACGTAGCGGCTATTGCGCACTTTCGAAACGACGCCCTCAAGTCCGACTTTGCAGGCGTGCTGGTACATCTCGCGTCCTTCGAGTCCAAAGTTTTCGCTGAATTGAATTGGCGTCCCGCCTATGAGCTTTTTAGATGTGCCTTGCGTTCGAGCAGCGGCAGATTCTGCAGATCGAAGCCATTGAGATAGAGCAGATCAAAGGCCACCATCACGATCTTGGTAGACTTGCCTTTCAGCTCGTTCTGCAGGACTGAAAAATCGGTGGTGCCGTCGGGCGAGGGGACGACAACCTCGCCGTCAATGACCGCAGAGCCCGCATTGATCACGTAGGCGTCGGCGGCAATCTTCTTGAAGCGCTTAGTCCAATCGTCTCCGCGCCGTGTGAATACCTTGATGTCGTCATTGGCAATGTGAAGCTGGACGCGATAGCCGTCGAACTTGATCTCGTGAATCCAGCGCGGCCCGAAAGGCACCCGATCAACCTGTGTCGCCAACGCGGGCTCGACGAAGCCGGGGTAGTGGACCTTGGTGCCGATCGCGGGCGGCTTCTTACGCTGAAACGCCACTTCACAAGAGCTCCGACCAATGAACTACTCAAAGTTACACAAATCAGTTGGTTCCCAAGTTGCAACCTCTCGACGGCGGTCCTACCTTATTTCTGCTCAAGGCTGCAGAGTCCGCCATGGACCGACGCCGAACGATACCGAAAACCGCTGACAACTGTCGGCAGGAAGCCGAGAAGTCGATTAGTCGACTCGACAGATGGTTGGAGCTTGCCGACGAGTGGCTGAGATTAGCATCATCGTTGGACAAGAAACCGTCCTGAACTGAGCTGCCCCGACGCCTCAGCCGGCAGCCTCTCACATGAGACGGTGGCGAGCACGGAGCTCGGGCTACGAGAATGAGGAGTTGGTCGAGACGATCTTTAACACTTTCCCGCAGCGTCGGCTTAAATCACGCCGACGCTCTAATTTCTTGGCTTGGTTCGTTTTTTCGTGCCGCTGATGGTACGGCCGCGTTTGGCATTGCTGCGATCATTTCTAGCTTGCTGACGAAGTAAAGCCGCTTCAGCTAGCGGCGTCTTAAGCGAACACTTCGGCACCTTGCGGGTGATCTTCACGTAGATGCCGCTCTCATGCGTCCAGAGCCAGCCGCGCTCGATCGCCAGCTTTAAAGAAGCGACCGCTTCAATTTCCTTAGGGCGTTGTCGTTAGATGTCTGTTGGCCTACGGCGGCGCCTGATCGACAAATAGACGCCGTAGCCAACGGCAAGGATCGGAAGACCTGCACCAGCGATCGGCTCCGGGGCTCCGCTGACGTGTTCGTTCTGACCGGGCGCATTCTCGCAATTTCCCCTGTCATTGCAGGCATGTGCGGGCGGGGAGACGGTCGTCAGAGCGAGGGCCGAAATCGCGGCGGCTATACCAAACCCCTTCATTGGCTTCTCTTTTTATTTCTGACTTACATTTAATGTGAAGTTAAATGATAAGTTAAAAAGATTAAATATACAACCCAGTTAATTGCAGAACTTTCCCGGCAACATCAGATTGCGTGCCTTTCTAAATAAGAAGGGTAGCCGGTATGCGCGCTTCAACACGCAGTGCTCAAGAGCTTTGCGAGCAATTGGCGTCAGATACGAACGTGCTCGCAGGAAAGATGTCGGAGTTGCGTTCGCTTCGAAGATTCGTTGCCGACGTTGAAATCATCGCTGCTTCACATAGCAGCATACCGAGCGCGCCGCTAAGGGGCCCAAGCGCACGCGCGGTTGAGCTTAGGCTTCGTTCCTCCGTTTGTTGCCGCTTTTTCCCAGGCACTTATCATTAGTGAGCGATCGGACGTGGCCGGCGCCTCGTAAGTTTCGAGAGCGACGAATTTCTGACCGTTGGCGGCATTTATTGAGAGAGCAATCGAATGGAAGACATGCAAGAGCATCTGGAAAAGCTCCGAAGTTGCACTGCAGAGTGTGTTCTGATCCGCGACCTTGCGACAGATGTGGACAAACGGAAGTTTTTCGCAGAACTGGCCGGTCACCTGAGCCTGGCCGCGTCGGAATTAGAGCGCGCCATCGCGGTCAGAAAGACGAACGAGCTGTGAGCCGGCTATCCTGGCGCGTTGGCTACCATATGCGTTGTCGGCCTACGGCTTTAGCGCTCACCCGAGCATTATCACCCGTTCGAATGCCGCGTCGACCCCATCTATGAACGCCAGTGCGCGGGGCAGTGATGTCGCCTCGTAGGTGATGGCGCCGCCCGGGCCGCTCCACATGATCTCGACGCGCCAGTGATCGTCGACGCGGGCGACCGATCCGGCCAGCGTGTTCGGGGCGCGCTTGATGTTCACCTTGTTGTCGTCAACTCGGTCGGTTCGGAACGTTGTCATGGTTCTGCCCTTCTTTGTCTCGGGCCTCCGCCTAGATGACGGCCGCACTTAAACCCGCCCCCATCTTTGGCGTTCCCAAATCCGTCCGGCCAACAACCGTCAATGCACCTCGACGGCTTCGCTGCTGCCGGAAGTATCCGGCGCTTGCCGTATCGAACTATTCAATAGATCTCGCAATGCAATCAAATTGTCCAACGTTGTGACAATGCGAGCACGCACGATGCTTTCGTGCTCAATCTTATTGGAATCGATTAGCGGACCTACCTTTGGCCGAACGTTTGTTAATGTAAGCGTCATGAGCGGCCCGGGCCCTGACGCCAGATTGATTTTTCCTATGCAAAGCGTTTCTGGAATATCGCCTGGGTCTACTGTGAGCGGCTTCTTGACCATGGATGGGCTCCCAAAAATTTTCCGAATCCTGGCGCCTTATTGAAGAAAGTCTTGACACCGGCTTGCGGAATTTTTGCGTACAATGACTAGGTCGAAGTACGCTTGAGCGACTGCTTCGTTCCTCTACGCCTGCGTCAGGACTGTAGGCCCCGCCGGCCGCCTCCCGCGCAAACTGAGGCCCCATAATCCGATCAACAAGCAGCCAGCCTAATGGTTGATCAAAAACGCGACCTGTCATTTGCCTTCTTGACCATGTAGCTGGTCCGCCACATCCGTGATTTTTCAGGCAAACAGCTCGGCGCCTTCGGGCGTGATCTTCACGCAAGTGCCGCTCTCGTGCATCCAGGGCCGGCCGAGCGCGGCCGGCTCGGCGGAGCGACGCGGCGCTGGCAAACGGCCAACGCCGCGTGTTCTCGCAGAGGGATGACTATCAAACGTCCGTCGGCTTACGGCGGCGCCTTACCAGCCAGTACACACCGTAGCCAATGGCAAGGATCGGAAGGCCTGCGCCGGCGATTGGCCCCGGGGCTCCGTTGGTGTGCCCGTGTCCGTGCCAGTGCCAGTCGCCGTCTCTGTCTCCTCTATGACCGCCGGAGGCTTGCGCGGGCGGGATGACCGTCATCAGAGCGAGGGCCAAGATCACGGCCGCAAGGCTAAAGCCGACTTTCATTTGACGTCTCCTTTCTTTCTGACCGACATTAAATAGAAATTAAATAATAACAGTTATATTGCTAAATACAATTAATTAATTGCCGAATTTTCCCGTCCATTACGGAGCCGGCCTGCTCTGGCGAGGTTTCCATGGCCGCACGCACGTTCACCACCATGGCGCGTTGTGCAACTGCAACTTGGCAGCCCGGTTTTGACGACCGGGCTGCTTTTTTGGAGAGCTGGCAGAGGGAATTGGGACGCTTAGTGCTGTCGCTTGCTGCGTGACTTCCGGGCAGCCTTTTCTGTATTACCTAGGGGGCCGTCCTCGATGTATTCATGCTGCGAGCTTGTCTTCCTTATCGGGGCCGCGCAAGACGATCTGCAAGGTATCGTCAGGCAGGGGTCGTTGCAGCGCTTTGGCTTCATCCCACGGCGCGCGTAGCCAGACGTCCCGCTCCTCGTCAGTCGTCAGGATCACCGGCATCAGCCTTGGGATGGATTGGCGCGACGACTGCGTTCGGCTCGGTGGTAAGGAAGCCATAGACGAGGTGCGGGCCGGGGACTGGCTTCGATTTGGTGCCGCGATCGCCCTTGAACTCTGTCCAGATCTCGGCGAACGCGGCAAGGGCATAAGCGTGTGTCGGTTAGCGGTCGATCGTCATCGAGGGCGAGCGCATGGAGGGCTACGGTGGGCCCGGCTCAGCCGTGCACGGCGATCGGCCAATGCATGAATGGCGGTCTGGGCTGGCTCGAGGTCGAGTGCAACCCGCTGCAAGGCCAGGCGAGCGGGCCGCTGGATGCCATCCGTCGGCCGCGTGACACGCCGCTGTGGAAGCTAGGCCCCGAAGACGATTGCAAAACTCAAGAACGATGCCGAAGAAGAGCTGTCACATGCCCATGGCCAAAGTTGCGGGAGAGCATTCTTAGGGATTCGCGAGGGCTGATTTGGTCGATTCCGATTTGTTCTTTAAGAACGGAACGGACTCATAGAGTGAACATTCTAGGCCTGCTCTGCAGCCTTCACGAATGCTAGCGTTGCACTTTGGGTAAACCTACCGGCCTCGTACTCTTCCACGACCAACGAAGCCTTTCTCACGTCCACCTCAAGGTAGTACCCAATCTTATAGTCCCATACGTGTCCGGGCGGCGCATCGTGGGGTCGGGCTGTAGTTAAGGCCTGAAGTCTTTCACGGTCGCTTTGCTTGTCTTGTGGCTTGCCCGAGGCTTTCTTCATTTCTAGGGCAATGAGATTGTCGACCGGTTGCTCTCCACGACTATGTAAGAGGAGATCGCAGACAATGTTTATGGGCTGGCCAGTCTGAGCATTGTAAATTGTCTCCTGCGGTAGCCGTTCCGATCGTATTCGACATCGACATAGTATTGCGCAAGCCCGTGTGTGTCCTTTGCAACCTCGACGTATCGCGCCAATCGGTTACAGATGGCTTGCTCATGCACGTTCCTGCGAACAAGAGCGTACTCACGATCGAGAAGATCGAGGACTGCCTGTTCAACTATCTCGCGGAGAACGTCAATCATTGTTGGACCTCTTAGGAAAAAGCCCCATTTGAGGGGCTTTGGGGAACAAGGCGCCGAACCTCTTTAGGGTAGCTCGTCGATGCAGCCAATAGGAGTCGATGCCGCGATGGTCGAATTGAAGCCAGCCGGCACGCCGCTCCAACAGCCAAAGCTGCGCCAGCCAACATGCTCGTGACTATTCTTCTCATCGTGCCACGTCAGGAGCCTTCAGCCGTCCAGCTATCCGCGCTCTGGATCGCGTGGCGCGATACCGTGGATTTGGACCGTGGCTTTTCAGCCCGTCTCCACAGACCGCAACAAAATCAACCTTGTGTAGAGGAGGGGATGTCCGCCGACATGGCCTAGCCGACGCCAGCGATCGGAATGTTCACGTATGAGGATCGCTGGCGAGCGGTGGATGCGCGTACATATCGAGCCCCGTGCAAAGCTCGCTGGGGAAATGCGAGCATGCGCTTTTTCCAGGCTTCGCAGGAATCCTGCAATGTCGGCCTCGTTCGCTTCGCGTCGCTTTCGCGTGCGCGCAACAATCAGGTCGCTTTCAGGTCAAAGCGGACATCAAATGGCAGTCAGGACCGGCTGGATCGGTCGCGAATGACCCTTCGCGTCATTTCGCTGCTGCGCAGCAATTCGGTCGCTTTCGGAGCAAGGCAAAGAACTGCGCTCAGATACCACCGCACGTGACGTCTTCCTGGCGTTGGTCGCCTGTTGGCCTCCAAGCAAGTCCCGACGCACTCGCCTTGCAGGACCGCGCGCCGCTTGCCGTTCAATGGCTGGCGCCAACGAGAAGCGTCTCGAATATCGGAATGGCCGAACCGGCAGTCGCGGATTAAGTGGAACGGCGTGGCGCATTGCGCGACCTTCGCGCGCGAACGCAGCGCACGAGGGCTCTCCATGCGCTCAGGTTCCATATGGACAAAATTAATCGGGATGTCTCGAAAAAGAGGCTTGATTTT
>NZ_JBVBEF010000188.1:0-6498 GCF_055456055.1 Bradyrhizobium sp. LeoB3 | reverse complement strand
GGGATTTGGTTCCCGGCTTACCGGTCGCGCCACGCGGCGGCGTTACACGCTTCGTGCAGTCAAGCAACGGCGTCACCCAGCCTCATTCCGCATGGCTGTCATAACGACCTACAGACCGACATTAGGCCAGCCCCGGTTCACCGTCGGCGGCCGATGAGTGCGCCGCGACGCACTCCGGCGTAGGTCGTTATTCGGGCACGACCAGAGCCTTGGCCTTGCGCAGCCCATTCATCACTTGTGGATCCAGGTTCAGATGCGCCTGCACCAGCTCGGGCGGCGTGGCTGCCATCCAGGTGTCTAGAGAAAAGTCGACAAAGCGGTCGCTCTTGAACGTCTCGAGAAATCGCAGCGTGTTCGGTCCCGTGTTCTCGAGGTAGTGCCCCATCGCCACCGGCACGTACCCGACATCGCCGGCCTGCAGATCGAACGTTCGGGCCTGCCCCTGGCCGGCGAACACGCCCATGCGCGTCTGCCCCTCGATGACGTAGAGCCACTCGTCGCCATTGGGGTGCCAGTGCACCTCGCGCAATCCGCCCGGCTCGACTTCGACGAGCGCCGCGGCGGTCGTGGTGCTGATCGGGAACAGACGGGAATCGGTGATCCGCACCGATCCGCTTCTGGTCTTGATCGGCACCTGCTCCATCATCCGCCACGTGTAGTTCGTCTCCGACGCCTGTGCGCCCGGTATGGCTTCGGAGCCGAGCGGCCCCGGTATCGGCGCGGGAAAAATATACCGTTCGCTTTCCTCGGGGGTGTGGCCGAACAGCGCGGCAGGCACGCCGAAATTCTTGCCCAGCACCTCGGGCGGCACGCGCCGGAACCAGTCGTTGAGCAGGAAAGTGTTGTCCTCGTCGAAGTCGCCGTCGTCGAACACGAGAAGGAATTCGCAACCGTCGGGACCGAGGCCCTGGATCGAGTGCGGGGTCCCGCCCGGGAAGAACCAGAGGTCGCCGACACCGACGTCGTCGACGAAATAGCGCCCCTCGGAATCGACGGCCGTCACGCGGGCCTTGCCATACAGCATGTAGGCCCATTCCGACGCCTTGTGCCAATGCAGCTCGCGCACGCCGCCGGCGTTCAGACGCATGTTCACGCCGGCGATGGATGTCGCAACCCCGAGCTCGCGCCGCGTGACCTGGCGGGTCCAGCCGCCCGGCTCGAGCCGCACATGCGCATCGGAAAACGAGAAGCGCAGGTTCGGCAACGTGCCATGATCGGTCGATGGCGGAACCAACAGATCCGGGTTCTGCTGATCCCGCATCAGATTGCGCGGGCCGGGATCGGTGCCGCCGTGACCAGGCCGCTGTGGCTGTGGAGTAGCGGCGCCTCCGGTTTGCGCATGCGCGAGACCCGCAGTCGTAAGAAGACCACCGGCGGCGGTTGCCGCCAATAGATGCCGACGGGAAATGGAATCCATGCTTGTTTCTCCTATGATTCGAGACTGCTGCTGCGCACGACGCGGTGCTTGACTTCTCCGTGCGTCGTCGGACGGAAGCGGTTCACGCTATCAATGCAGTAGGCGATTCAACCCGCGAACGAGGAATTGGGAGTACCCTGCTTTCTCCGCAAGCTTTAGCCAGCGTCGATATTTCTCGTTAGCACGATTTCCAGCAGTTTCCGGCAGGGCGCACTAACATCAGCACTGGCAGCCTCGATACCAATGAACTGAAGTTCGCGGCCGATTGAGCGCTCACGCCGACGCTCTCCCGCGGTCAACCGGCGGATGCTGAAGCGGTCGGCGACTGGTTGCTCCGCGCGCAGGACAATTAACTTTGGGCGAGACCGTGTAGCTTGCTTCGTTCAGCGGCAGCTGTTTTGCCGCACGTCCTTGGCCCGACTGCCGAAGGCATGCAACAACCTCGAAGAGCTGCGCATAGAAACCGTTGCAGAAGTCACGATGGTTTCGGCCAAGAAGTCGGCGCCCAAGTCGAAAAGCTGATAGCGCGTCAAGGCGCAACCAGCGGCGTTAACTGCCCGGGCACGCCGCCCAGGTTCTCGCCGTAGCAGTCACGGCAGTCCTGATATGTCGGGATGTACTCGCCAGACTGAGAGGCCGCCCCTTGATGCTGCGCACGAAAAAGCGGACTGAGCAGAATGGAATCTGTGATGGTCCACGCTGATGACACATCTCGAGACGCGGCCGTCGCCAGCTGCCATCTCAGACAGGGTACCGCGTGGCCGGCGTCCTGGGTCTAACGCGCCGTCGCGGCCGTTACGCCACGCACTAGGTTGGCGTCGTTCCCTGTAGGTGAACGCTGGGTGCGTGACCGAACCTTTGGCGGAATGCACGGGCGAAATTGTTGTAATCGCGATAACCACAAGCGTAGGCTATCTCGCTCAGACTCTGGCCCGACTTCATCGATGACCGACGATTGATACTGCGCGCAGCTTGATCCAGGCGCACTGATTGAATGAAGCCGCTGCAGCTACAACCGCGGTTCGTGAACAGTTTTTGGAGATAACGTAGCGAAATACCGACCTCGGCCGCAATCTTAGATGGACCGAAATCCGGATCGGCAAAGCGATCTTTGACGACAAAGCAGATGCGCCTGAACAATCGATCCGAATGAAGGGACCTCGGTGCTGGATCTTCCGGCGCTAATAGCGCTCCGAGCAGATCAAAAACCGCCAATTGCATATAGTTGCCAGCCGACGTAGGCGTAGATACCTCTTCGTTGACGGCGTCCAGAACGAGTTGGAATAGCAGGCGTGATGCAGGCGCTCCAGAGCAGCCAGTAAGGCCGCCGCGCGGCTCGAATCCAACGCCACGAATCAGACGCTGGCGAGGCAACTGCAGTGTGATCCACTGTTCGTGGCCATCATTAAGATACGTCACCGGGCGGGCACAATTTACGAACGCGACATCTCCCACCCCCAGTGCTACGGCCTGATCATCTTGAATGATCGTTGATCGTCCGGCGACCTGAAATACGGCAAAGCAGTGATCAAGGCCGTCAAGGCGAATATCCCTTTGTGTCCGTTCGCAACGGCATTTATTGTTCCTAATCTCCGACGCATTAAGTCCGAAGATGTCCCGGCGGCGAACCCGGCCGGCAAAGGCTTTAGGGTTGTCTATCGTGTGCAGCCCACAAATCGGGCGCAATAGATCCCTCCACTGTTCGTAGTTCAACTCGGGCGTCTGCAGAAGGTCAGCACTGCGCATCAGAAGGTCAGCAATCCGCATTGTCACCGAGATCCCTTAAGGCTGTGGTTTGAAGCTCCTAAAAGAGGGCTCCGATGAGACTCTTCAACGGCACGCGCAATCAAATGTTGGAGAAGCGCGCGATCGTGACACCCGGCAGTGATGAGCTGAGCAGCGCTGAGACGATCGGGCCGCCAGCTTAAAGGTGGAGGCCCAAGTCCCAGGTAAATGAAGCCACGCCAAGAGGCCGATCAGCACCGCAACCAGGAACGCGAGCCCTGGCTAGAGGTTTGTGAGGCGCCGGCAATAGGTTAGTTGTTAGCTCGTACTTACTCGTTGATCTCCCGGCAGATCCGGACAAAATGCTCCGCATCCAACATTCCTACTACGTCCGGTTCTCACCTGGTACTATGTTTGGTTTCTGGGATGACTTGGTGATCCCTTCAGATTCCGTTACCACCCTGCTCTTCGTCGCCCTGTTCTTCCACAAACCCGCCGACAGCGGATCACCGCGGCTTACGCGGTCTTGTCCGCGGCGACCTTCACCTCGACGAGATCGACGGAGGATCACGCTCTCGCCCTGCTTGCCCCCGAGACCTCGACCTCGCCGCCGAGATCGCGGGCCACAGCGATCTTGCGCAGGCGAGCGACACCATTCTTCACCGGCGACATGCATGCCGCTGGCATACTCGGTCAATCGTCGAATTCGTCAGGCAACGCCAGTGCGTGACGCGAGGCACGAAAGGGCGCGTTAGACCCACGACGCGGCCCCGCTCGGCGGCCTATGGCTTACGACGGCAAGCTGGATCGAGAGAGCCTTGCCAAAATCAAGATGCTAATCGCGATGGCTTCGTGCCAGATCCGGAGTTCGATTCAGCAAAACTGTTCAGGAAAGAAGAGATGCGAGTCGCAAAAGCGTTCATCGTCGCCTTAGACGCGCTTACGCTTGGAAGAGCATGCCATGTCTGCAGATGGATTGATCACGACTGTAGCAACTTCGGACCGGAATAGATCATGAAGCCGTTCGAAGTCGAGGTCCGTGTCAAGCGCATGACGGTGATTGCCCATATCGATCACGCCGCGAGCGCCGCGGCGCCGACAGATCTTTGATCTTCGGCGGCCAAGGGTGGAACACCGCTGATGCAATCGGTACTGACGATCGGCATCGACCTGCCGCAAAAGGCGCTGGTCTGCCAAGACGAGGCCGGCGCGACGTTTCTTTCCGACAACGATCCCCCGGAATCTCACGCATCGGCGCGAACTCGGCGACTCCGCCAAGCGTGTCCTCGAAGCGATATCAGGCGCGCTGAACGAGTTGGCAGCCAAGGCGGCGAACAGCTGGTTGAGGTGGGGTCAAACGTGAGGCGCGTCTGGTTTCGGAAACCGCACTAGTTCAGGCCCCGCCCACCAGGGCCTTAATCATGAACGGCGGAGGAGAACTACAAAGGCGTTTCGGACCGTTCAGGCGTCTTGGCTTGGTTATGGCACTAGAAACAGGGATGTATGTCATGGCTTTTAACGATGCGTCGCTGCCGCCGGTATGGCCGGAAGATGCCGCGCCCCTGCTGGCCACGGTCGCGGGTTCGGTTCTACTGCCTGGCGAGGCGGGATACGACGACGAACGCGCCGTCTGGAATCTGAATCACGAGCTAGTACCTGCGGTGATCGTGGTGCCGGAGAGCGCGCGCGATGTCCAGGCCGCCGTTACTTTCGCGGCGGGGCAGCACCGGCCGGTCCTGGTGAAGACAACCGGTCACCAGATTGTCGGCCAGGCGCGCGGCGCCGTCCTCATCGCGACTCATCGAATGAACGACATAACGATCGACATGGCCGGCCGCACGGCTCGGGTCGGCGCCGGAGCGCTGTGGTCGGAGGTCATCGCGAAGGCGGCCAAAGCCGGGCTGGCCCCGCTGAACGGGTCAAACCCCACCGTGGGAGTCTCCGGTTACACCCTAGGCGGCGGCCTCAGCCCGACCCTCGGCCGCTCACACGGCTACGCCGCCGACCACGTGCGCTCGCTTGACGTGGTCACCGCGGACGGCGACCTGCGGCACGTCGACGCCGAGTCCGAGCCCGACCTGTTCTGGGCGCTGCGCGGCGGCAAGGGCAACTTCGCAGTGGTCACCGCCCTGGAATTGGAGCTGTTCCCGGTGTCCCGCCTCTACGGCGGCGGCATCTTCTTCCCTGGCGAGCGCACGGCCGACGTGCTGCGAGCCTGGACCGACTGGCACCCGAGCACCCCGGAGACCATGGTCACGTCGATTGCCGTGATGCGGATGCCATCGGTGCCAGGAGTGCCCGAGCCTGTACGCGGGAAGTTTCTGGTGTCGGTGCGGATCGCCTACAACGGCACGACCGCGGACGGCGAGCGGATGATAGCGCCGCTGCGGGCGGTAGCTCCGGCAGTCCTGGACACCGTGCGGGACATGCCGTACAGCGAGGTCGCGTCGATCCACAGCGAGCCGACCGACCCGCTGCCCTACTACGAACGGGGCATCATGCTGCGAGAGTTTCCGGCGCAGGCGCAGGACAAACTGATCGAACTGGTTGGTCCGGATTCCGAGACCGCCCTGGTGATCGCCGAGCTTCGTGCCCTGGGCGGGGCGTGGGACCGGGAGCCGGCGGTGCCCAACGCCGTACCTACAAGGGGCCTGCCGTACAGCCTGCTCGGCGTCTCGGTCGGTCCGCTGTCGCAGGAGCAGCAACTCAAGAGGTCGGTCGCCGAGCTGCTCGACGGCATGAAGCCCTGGCAGGGCGACCGGCGTTTCGTGAACAATCTCGCGCCGGATGAGGCGGCCGACGGCGCGGCGATTTACGGGCCGGAGCGCTACGCGCGCTTGGCGTCCATCAAGAAGACCTACGACCCGGCCAACATGTTCAGGCTCAACCACAATGTGATACCGGCCACCTGATTGGACAAAGCCGCCCGCCATCACGCGAGTGGTCGGCTTGGTCACCGAGTCGTTGAAAAACGAAAAGCAGGCGCGGCGTTTGATGGTGACTGTACTGATGGCGCTTCGCGACGACACCGCCTTGCAGATGGCGAAACCGCGAACTTGCCGAACGGCTCCCCGCCATCATTCGACGATTGCCACATACGGATCTCAAAAGCGGTATTTCCGGCAAGGTCACGGACGCTATCAGCGACCTCGAATACAACAATGCGCAGCCACGCCAATGGCCTTCATGACGTCCGAAGAGCTGGACGCGCTTACGAAGTGTCCAAGCGCGGCATCACGGCTTTTGTCGGCAACGAGATCCGGCAATTGATCGACGAAGTTCGGCATCAATGCGACGAAGACCAGTGCTTCCAGGTTCGATATCGCCCACATTCGGCACCGCCTTTATCAAGCCTC
>NZ_JBVBEF010000187.1:0-6535 GCF_055456055.1 Bradyrhizobium sp. LeoB3 | reverse complement strand
CCAGCCAGCATGGTGAATCAGAAACTCACTGATTTGGGAATCCCAAATCGATTCAACTTAACCCCATCCCGCTTTAGGTTAGCTGATCCGCGCCACGGCCCAGCCTTATCGGTGTTCCCTACGCTGCGAGGATCGCCTGTTGCACACCAAGACGGAAAGCACACCAACGCCAAAAGTAGAGGCGTTGCATCGCCCCCGGTCACCGACGAAGAATTGCAGCCGGCGGATGGAAGGAATATGCTCGCCTTATAATGACGCAGCCGCCCATCGTAAGGCGAGGCTCGGAAGACCTTACGGCGGATGGTTTGCCTACCCGCACCGGAGGTCACGTCATGTCCATCGCTCCCACACTGCAAAAATACCTCGCCGCTGAAAACATCCAATACGAGGAGATCCAGCACGAGCCGAGCATGTCGTCCACTCGCACGGCCGAAGCATGCCATATCTCGGGCGACCGTCTTGCCAAAGGCATCGTGCTGCGACGCGACGGCGAATATATCCTCGCCGTCGTGCCGGCATCGCACCACCTCCGCCTGTCGGAGCTGCGGGCGACACTCGGTGATCATGTCGATATGGCGAATGAAGCCGAAATCAATCGACTGTTCCGCGACTGCGCACTCGGCGCCGTTCCGGCCATTGGCAAGTGCTATGGGCTCGATATCATCGTCGACGATAGCATCGAGACACAGCCGGAAATCTATATGGAAGCCGGCGATCACGAGACCCTGCTTCATCTCACGCATGAGCAGTTTGCGCGCCTGACGGCGAACGCACCGCATGGGCGCTTTAGCGCGCACGACTGAGGATTGGTCGCGCGCATCAAGTGCACCTGAAATCCAGCAATGGAGGTCCGCCATGAAAGTCAAAGACGTGATGCACAAGGGCGTCGACTGGGTCAGCCCCGACACCCCCGTCACCGAACTCGCGAAATTGATGCGTGGGCATGACATCGGCTGCATTCCGATCGGAGAGGACGATCGGCTGATCGGGATGGTGACCGACCGCGATATCGTCTGCAAAGGGCTTGCGAGCAACGACTTCGATGCGCGTCGCGCGACGGCGCGCGATGTCATGACCGAAGGCATCCATTGCTGCCGCGAGGACGATGACCTCGCAAAGGCGATGCATCACATGGAGAAGCTGCAGGTCCGCAGGCTGCCGGTGATCAACAAGAGCAAGCGGATGGTCGGCATCCTCAGTCTCGGCGATGTCAGCCATTCCACGTCTGGCGACAATCTCCTGTCCGAATGCGTCAGGAGCGTCTCGGCCCATCACTGAGGCGTGGCCAGCGTGACAACCGCCAAGCCGCCGCCAAAGGCTGGAGGTGCGGCAGCGTCTTGCTTTTACCGGGAGGAAGTGGTGCCCAGGGAGGGAACCATACGCAACCACGGACATGACGAACCGCTGTTTGTCCTTAGTATGGTGGCGTGAGTGCGGTGCAGCCTCGCTGCATCGCGAAATTTACAATCGGGGCAGTTATTGGCGGGAAGCCTAGCTCGGGGTCCGCGCGAGCTCCGGTCCACAATCGCGGATTGGGCGGACAAGTTGTGGACCTGTAGCCCAGGGATTTAGCTCCGATTTCTATCGCCCCCCATAGTGGCGGAGGGGCACCATATCGTTGCTTTGACACGTGCAGCGTAGTTGCGGGCCGCCCTGCTCAACGACCGTATGGTACGCCAAGCCTCCGTGGCTTCTAACCAAGCTTTCGCTTGCTGGAACCTGACATAGACCCAAGCAAATGCGGGGATCTTCATTAATTTGTCTCGGGTGAGACTGAATAGACGCTCTACCAGCACGAGCTTTAACAGCTCGCCCGTGATCAATGTTAAAGCGCTACTCAGAAACTGCCCCGTCGCGGCTAGATATGCGGCGAGAGGCTTAACAGGTTCCAGAAGAATCACAGGAACTGAAAAGAGTGCAAGCGATGGGTAAGGCGGTAACGATCTGATCCAAGCCCGTAGTCGTCTCAACGGAACGTGGTCAGCGATCCAGTTTGAGATCGGCTTGGCAAGCGCCAAAAACGCCGCATCCACCAGGAAATACACGGCGGCGAAGACGTAAGTAACCGGCCTAAGGATTCTGTTCACAGTCGACCTCTGCGAATCAGACGATCTTTGCAAAGCAAAGTCGGGAACCCTAAAATAGTTTCTTACCAGCAACCGGTTATCCTACCCAGGCCAGGAGCTTTTCACGTGTCCTTTCCAATGGAGGCGCCTTCTTCTGCTCGCTCGCGTTCGGATCCTGGTCCTACTGTTTGTTCGACGGGCAGTTCCTTTACCTGCGCGATCGGTCGCCGAAACTGGACCGAGGAAAATCACTGGCCGCTCTTAGGACTCCCCTTGCCGCTCAGGCTCGGCGTAGCCGTGCTCGGCGGGTCAATGGATGACGGCCAAGACAGTCATCACGATCCGGCAGCGTTGCTAGGCGGTGGCGACTACACGTAGTTCGGTGGCAGCGTATTGTGGATGTGGCATGCCGCTACCGCAGCATGACCCAATGCGACCGATATCTGGTGCAGGTCACTGACGACGTCACCAATTCCGTACAGTCCCTGGACCGTGCTCTGCTGTTTTTGGTCCACGATCAGAAACCCTTCCGCCGTATGATCCGCGCCCACCGCAAGTGACAGGGCGGATCGGACCTCACTGCCCATCGCAGGATAGATAACATCGAACCCGACTGAGGTGCCATCGATCAGCCGAGCCGCTAATCGACTATCGACTTTTTCAAGCTGAGCGAGTGGCGCAGTGGTGGCAATTGTTGCCTCCTTCAGCTTCATCTCCAGCCCGTCCTCACGCGCGTCATCGGTCGGAACGAGGACGACATCAGCGGTGAAAGTACGAAGGAAAAGCGCCTTGCTCGCTGCATGCGCAAGCGGGCCGATCACCCCTATCCTTTTCCCGCGCGCCTCGAACGCGTCGCATATCGGACAATAGCGCAGCAGACCTTCCTCTACCGCGCTGGCCCAATCCTTCATCGGAGGCTGTCGATCGACGATACCGGTCGCGAGAACAACTTTCGACACCAGGATATTCGTGCGACCGACCGTGGCAGTAAAGCCGCTGCCGGCTCGCGCAAGTGCCTCGACCTTGCCGTCGATCAGCCGAACACCGAGCGCGGCCACCTGCTCTCTCATGCGCGCAAGCAATTCGGCACCGGAAATTCCGCGTGCGAATCCCGGAAAATTGTGGCTTTTCGGAATCAGTGCCGCCCGAGACCCACCGGAATCGACAACCAGAACCTTTCGCTCGAATCGCGCAAGGTAGATCGCGGACACGAGACCCGCTGGCCCGGCACCGATAACCAAGACCTCAACATCTTCAGGCATCTGCGATTAACCCGTTCGCACCGATGAGGTTCTTACACGCTGGAGAATTGGTTTTCAGGAACGGCCTCAAGCCTGGGCCGTTTACCAACCGCCTGAAGCAGACAGTTGAAGAGGCCTTACCGGCGAAACCCAGCCCGTTCGAGGAGGAGCGTGCCGAGGGCTCGCATGACATCGCCGAGGGATGACTCAAGAAACAATGGCGCCACAAACAGCCGCCAGGAGTTGTCGCCAACTGACGCTTTCGGTCGCCGAATACACAAACACTTGCGGCGCCTGGATCCAGAGCTGCAGTTCACGAGCGCGACCACAATATCCGGTCTGCCCCGGACAGCCGATATGATGACGGATTCAAACGTTATTCGGCTCAGGGCCAATTGGCGACCACGCCCGACCGGTCAATCCACGACAAGAGCGAGCGCCGACGTCGGATTAACGCGGCACCAGTCCGGCGGCCTTCAGGGCCGCCGTGATGATCGGGCCAGGTGCAACGCGCGGCGGCGTGCCGGGCAGCGCGACGGGAAACTCCGGAACCGGGAGACCTGCGGCTTTAAAGGCCGCCGCGATGATGGTGTTGGGGTCGAGCGGCGGACGCATCTGCTGGGCTCGATCATTAGCAGTTGAGGCGCCGCCTGAACCGTGCGTGCCCTCGCCAGCTGCTGCAGCAATGAGCAGGGCGTGGTCATCAGTTGGCATCTGAATGGTGGCTGACGTCGGGGCGGCACGGGGCATTTCAACCGGAGATTCATGCAAACCCCAGAAGCGAGAGATGTGATGCGTAGAGGAAATTCCCACATCCAGGAAAAATGCACCGGCAAAACTGCAACTCTCTTCCATCTTCGTCGCGATCGGCACACCGTGGCCCATGCCGCGGATGGAAAACGCCTCGATCAGTGGCTCACCATTTGCGTCGCTCCATACGCGCCGATTGTGGCTCTCGAAGAATTCTTGATGCGAGGGGCTGTCCGAAAGCCCATGCACGCTGGTCCATTGCCGAATAATGTCTTCACCGTTGGACGGCTTCACGATCGGATCGCGGGAGCCATGCCATACCGAGATCTTCGGCCACGGCCCGGAATGTCTGGATGCTGCCCGCACGCGATCGCCAAGCGCCTGCGTGGCATGTCCGTGCTCGGTAAACATGGCCTCAAATGCTTGTTGAACGTTGCTGGCGCATCCATAGGGCAACCCGGCGATGATGGCGCCGCCGGCAATAACCTCTGGATAGGTCGCGAGCATAACGGAAGCCATAGCGCCACCGGCAGAGAGGCCGGTCACGAATACTTTGCCCCGATCGCCCGCAAATCTCGTCAGGGCATGCTCGATCATTTCCCTGATCGAAAGCGCCTCGCCATGACCGCGCGCGATGTCGCCCGGCAAGAACCACGAGAAACAATTCTTCGGATTGTTGGTGGGCTGCTGCTGCGGATAGACGACCGCGAAGCCGAGCCTATCGGCGAGCGATGACCAGCCGGTACCGTGGTCATACTCGGCGGAGGTTTGGGTGCAGCCATGTAGCGCGATGACCACGGGCCTATTGGGCGGAAGGTCCTCAGGCGCGTAGGCAAACATACGGAGATTGCCGGGATTTGCTCCAAACCCGGTCAGTTCTCGCAGCCGTGTCCGGCGACGGGCGGGCGCTCCGCGAATGGACGCCGCGTTCTTTCGGGCCGCCGCAAGAAGACCTTCGAATTTACTGCGAAACTCCTCGCGCATCGGTGCACACCTATACCAATCACAGGAGATTTATTGTGTGCACTGCAACATTGCAGGCGTCGGAAGCAGAGTCAAGACCGCGCCCGCCAGCTCGCCATCCCGAGCAGACTACGAAAGCCTCAGATCGCCGCTTGCGACACGCGGTCGAAGAAATACAGCCGCTCGGGATTCAGCGCGATGCGAAGCCGGTCGTGGACTTTCGCCTTGACGATCGGCTCCGAGACAGAACCACGAACAACCCTCCTCGCTGTTGGTGCGACTAGCCGCTTTGATAGCTTTGACGAAGCCTTCGGGTGTTGGTCGTGCGGTCCACGCCGGCGTAAGCAGGCCAGCCTTGCACGCCCATATTGATCTTGGCATTGATCTTGGCCCAACGGGTCGCGCCAGCAACGGGATGCTTCGCTATGCGCCTAACGCGCTTGATGCGGGCGCGGCACCGGCAGGGAGAAACCAGACGGAAGTGGCCACCTCGTTGGAGAGGCGGCGCCCTCCACCTGATCCGTGAAAGCGTCAGCGAAAATCCGGCTGTTAGTTGTCAGCCGCCGGATCACCACCACCCGCTGTTCCAGCCCACCCCTACGCTCGGGCCAAATCCCACGCTCACGCCCCATCCTGGGCTCGCGCCCCATCCCCACCCCGGGCTCGCGCCCCATCCCCATCCTGGGCTCGCGCCCCACGCCGGGCCCGCAGACCACGCCGGTCGTGGGCTCCAGGCATAGGCGCCGCGCCATCCCGGACCCCACGCCCGGCGCGGAGCCCAAGCGTTGGCGCTGCGCCATCCCGGACGCGACACGCGGCGCGGACTCCAAGCGTGGGCGGCACGCCATCGCGGACCCGAGTGCCGGGCGCTGTGGCGCGGGCCGCTGGTCGAGCGCGCCTGGTGGATCCTTGACGTTTGCAAGACGATCTCGTTCGCCTTTGTGATCCGATTTGGCATTGCGGAAGCCGCCGTCGAGGTGAGAGCAACACCACCAAGCGCGGCGAAGGCAACAGCAGCAATTTTCAGTCTCATGGATGATCTCCTTCCTTGAGACTACCGAAACGTGTTGCTCGTTCGGTGGTTGCTAAAAGCGCGAGCAGAAGTTTCGGTTTGAGCTGCGAAGTTCCCCTCAAGAGCTGTCGATTTGGCCCGCTGCAGCGCAACAACGCGATGATGCTTCAGACGCAACCTTTCGAGATGAAAGACGTGGATTTCGCAGACTTGGATTTTCGCAGACTTGGATTTTCGCAGAGTGGATCGATGCGTTTCCTTCACGCGAACCGGCATTCACGTCGCTCGAAAACGCTCTAAAGCGCGATGAGATGAGGATGAATCATCATCGCGCTTCAGGTTATTGTTTGAGCATGATCGTTCCGGAAAACCGCTCCACACCTTTCCGGATCTAGTGCGACAACAGTACGGGAATTTCGATCCTCCCGTTGAAGATATCTCGCGTTGCGCTGCCGAGCATCAGCTCGCGCTCGAATCCATGTGCGAACGCGCCCATCACCAGC
>NZ_JBVBEF010000186.1:0-6882 GCF_055456055.1 Bradyrhizobium sp. LeoB3 | reverse complement strand
ACCGAGCCGATTCGGTATCGCCGCCCCAATCCTGACGGTCAGTTCTCCGGTAACATTCTTGATGAGGCAATGCGCCCCCTAAACTGGGGGACGGGCGTCCAAAATTGGCTCTGACGCAATTTTGATGCAGCTCCTTTCATTCTGCGCCAATCAATCTAGCTTGTAGCAGATCGATTTTCCCGCGACCGTACATTTGGCGTCTGACGAGCTTGAGACGCGTGATCTGCCCCTCAGTTTGTCCGTTGGACCAGGGCAAAGTGATTGCTGCTCGAACCGCCGCCTCATCCTTCGCGACGCCGCCTGGCGAACGAGGTGACGAGACTGGCGCGGGCGGGCTCAATCCATGGGATGAGGCCCGCCTGGGTTCTACGCCGGATCATCAGGTGGAATTCGGCGATGATCTCGCGTGCCTCGACCAGGGTTGGTACGCCAGCTTCGATCGCCGCGACCGTGACGGTCTCCGCTTTCGAGCAAGTCCCGGTCGATTGTCATCAGGCGCGCGATCGTTCTGACCGACGGAATCCTCTGAAGGTTCGTACGTCGGCCTTTTCAGCTCGTCGTCTGCGGGTCGCCCACTCGCTAATGACGCGGAGCGAGCCTCGGAAGCCACGCGCCTTTAAACGGCGCCAAAGTTGAGCCCCGTGTTGCAGCCGGACGCCCACTGATCGTCGAGCCATGGCAAATGCAGATCCAACGAACTTTGCCGGGTCCGGAAGACATCGTTGCGTTCGCCGCGGATCACCTGCCTTACCAGCTTCCTGCTATGGCCAGTCTGGCGCACGATCTGCTTGATGGGTATGTATCTGGCGCATCGATTTGCGGATGGCGTCAAGGAATGCCCGACTGGCGTTCTCCATCAAATGCCAACGCTCGGCGACCTGCACCGCGTGCGGCAGGGCCTTTGCTGCTGCTTCGCCATATCCCCCGCCACGGTCGCGGGCGACGACTAAGATCGTGGGATGAGCAGCCAGCTACGCTTGGGCGGTCGCGGGCTCACGATCCGGCAGCAAGGTGACTACCCGGCGCCTTTCCAGGTTGCAGATGATACTGGCGTATCGGTGATTGCGCCGCCAGGCCCAGTCATCGATGCCGATGACCTTGAGTGGATCGCCCGGCGAACGGCTGCGGCGTCGGACGACACGCAGGAGCGTGTCCTTGCTTACTGGCAGCATCAGCCGTCTTGCAAAGCCCGCTGCCGGCCGACCGCCAAGCGCCAGACCCAGGTGATGGACGATAGAGTCCAGCCTCGCCGTGCCTCGCGCAGATGGAGCTAATATCCCGTCGGCGAAACGCTCAGTTGTACTCGGTGAACGCCTTCTTGCGTTCCTTAAGCACCTGGCCTCGACTTCGTGCTTCGTTCTCGTCGCCGGTAGGATATTTTCAAGCGCCTTCAACTGGTCTGCTACGTCGGCTTGATCGGCGCCAATATAAAAGACGGGGTTCGCCACGCCAGTTTCCCAGCGGAGGTTTTCGGCGATGAAATCGCCGTTAAATACACAGACGCACTTCTCGAGGCCAGCCGGTGCCTTGGGATAGCTAAATTTTGCCGCGTTGGACATCTCAATCTCGAATGTGCATCCTTCGGGAAGTCGCTCCTGCTTCTTGCCGTGTTGAAGCGCCGCGAATATGCGGGAAAGGGTCGACTTTCCCGAACCGTTGAAGCCGTAGAAAAGATTGAATCTTTTGAGATCAAGGCTCGGCGTGGCGGCTTTACGCTCCGCCAACACGGCTGCGCCTTTGAGCAGACGAATGTTCTCGATGATTGCCACGGCCGCCCCAGCCCATTTCCTTTTCCCTTAGATTGGCATCCAAGGGCTAGAGAGCATTACTAGCAATCAAGCTCAGGTTGTAAAGCGGAGAACGGACCCCTACCAACGACTAATCCTCGTTGCAGCCTGGAGGGATTACCCAACCCAAGGGGACGAGGTGCAGGTCAGAACTGATCCTGCACGCGGTGATAGGCTGGATGCTTCGGATTCTTGACCTTGACCCAGTGCGTGCAGCGGCCCGCGACGTAGGCGCGCCCGCTGTGTTTCGAGACCATGCCCTCCAGCCCCATCAAACAGGCGTGCCGGAACAGGTCCGGCCCGATCTCGCCGAGCTCGTAAGGCGCAGCGTGGATGCCCTCGGTGCGGCGGGCGAGTAGCCGCGTGAGGTTGGTCTTGCGCATCGACAACGGCAGACGCCGGAAATCGTCGCCGTCACCAGCCAGCATGTCGAAGGCATAGAACTGGACCTCGTCATCGTGCCGCCTTGAATGCAGTGCGGCCCAGTCCGACATCCCGTCGACGTTGAGGACCACGGCCTCGCCTCGAGCACGAAATGGCTGGGCTTGAGCTTGCGCGCGGTCTCGACAATCCAGCGATAACGGTCCGTATAAGTCGTGGCCGCCCCTGCTTTCAGGCGCACGCGATCCGCCTCCCGGATGATCATCATCCGGTAGCCGTCATGCTTGGATTTCGTGGAACCAGTCCGGGCCAGACGGGACAGTATGGGCCATGACCGGCAGGGCGAATGCCAGACGCCTGCTCATCGAGGCGTATATATAAAGTCATGGACGAATTGCGAATCGGGTTTATCGACGCCCAGCCGCCGACGGGCTGGAACGCTGGTGTTCTGTCATCGTGAGGTTAGTGATGCGTTCCTCGCCCTCGATTGCCCCCGGGTCCGACCGGGATGTCTATCTGGTCCTCGACAGCTTCGGCAGCCGCCTTGGCCGCGCTTGGGTTGAGAACGACGAGGAGCACACCGACCGCGATACTTTGCTGCGTCACCTGATGGAGGGGCAGTACCGCAATCCGATCCGGATCATTTCCTTTAACACCAGCGAGGGCTGGTCGCAGGACGCCTCGGAGGAGATCGCCGCCGAGCTGCGCCAGCGCTGCGCCGAGCGCGGTGAGGTCCCGCCGACCCTGGAGAACTTTCTGGCGCGGCACGGCCACCGGGTCGATATCCAGCTTTCGCTGCTGTGATGAGCGACATCTCCAAGGTCGTGGAGTTCATCCTGCAAAACCACCGCGACGTGATGCAGCGCGGTCGCCTGCCGGTGTGGACCATCTATGATCGCCCTGCCGATTTCCCGGACTGCTACGTCGCGCGCATGTTCGAGGTCGTTGGCGGCAGCGAGGCGCCGCAGCCGAGTACGGTGATGCTGCGGACAGCCGGGCCGAACGAGGGACTGGAGATGCTGCGCGACGCGTTCGAGCTGGCGGGCCTGCGCTGCCTGCCGCGCTCGGCTGGCGACCAGCCACAGCTCGTGGAAAGCTGGGTGTAGGCTGGGAGCGACCGCCGGTCGCGCATGTTTTTTGTAGCTGCGGCACAAGCTGCACTGACAACTGGCAGCATTCATTAGCGCGAGCCGCCAGCGATCCAGCTGGCGCTGCCGATGGGGCTATAGGCCTTCAAGTCCGGTGCGCTGTTTGCGTTTGTGATACGCTGAATCGCCACAGCGCCGAGCGGCCTTTGCCTTCACGCGCGACCATGCCGGCTTTTTCCAGCCGCCACAGACCTATCAGAAGCGAAGAGACTTTGTCGGGCAGCGTTTCGTGAACGGAGACGTCATGGCCGAGTTTCAGCATTTCCCGAACCATGGCTTCTGCTGTCATCGGCCCGTGCTCGGCAAGGATTTTGCGTGCCACTATCAGCCGCGTGCTGCTCAAGTCATCCTCGCGGGGGGTGACCGCCCCGGCGCCGGTCACCGGAACCTGCGCCGGGGCGTCGCTTCCTCTCGGCTCACCTATGGAGGCCCCGGTGATCGGCCGAGAGATCGCCGACCGAGACGGGCACGCTCGATGCCGCGCGTCAGTGCACTATGTAACCGAAGGGCGCAGAAATTTGAGTTGGTTGCGGCACAAAGTGCACTGACCTCCGCGCTGAAGTTGTGCTTTTCTCTCCCTGCGACCTCTCGCTGATCGAACCCCAGCCACACCCAAGCCCCGGTGGGTGAGAGGGCGCGCGCCCCGGTGCCGATCCCTCATGGTCGCGCCGGGGCGGCTAATTTCGCGGAGGCTGCGTCATGCACGACCGTCTGTTTGCTGCCCTCGTTATTATGGCGAGCATCGTGTCGACGATCATAACTGCGGTTGCGGTTCTCTCAATCGACTGACTTGGCTGGCGGCCTAGATCGGCCGCGCCGATCTGCCCTTTAGGAACGGGCCTGTTCTGGCGAGGTTCTATTGTCGCACGCAACGTTGGCTCACAACGTGCGTGCGGTGACAAACTCGGCAGCTCCGGTCCATGACGACGGCTGGGCTGCTTTTTTGTGGCGATGGACTGACGTGTGACGAGACCGAATTGCCCGGTGTGCCATGGGCTCGGCTGGGTGTGCGAAAATCACCCTGACCGTCCCTGGTCAGAGGACGCCCCGAGCGCGGCGGCAGCAGGTGCCTGCTTTCGCCGCTCCGCCTAAAAAAATCTATCGAGGCGGCTGGAGGCCGGGGGATGTTAGCCATTCCCGGATATGCGATCCAATTTCGGCTTGGCGCGCGCTGCGGATGAGTTGTTCGCGTTCGATTTCTAAGCGAGTGTCTTGGACCTGTCTGCGCAGGCGTGCAGCTTCTTCGGCTAGTCGCTGTTCGAGTATCTCAAAGGTTATGAAACGACGCCTGTGAAACATGGCGCTGCTCCCAGTGTGAGTGAGGCGGGAGCGCGTCTTTGCGTTCTCACCACCGATAGATACCAAGGACGGTGCGGTGGTGTAGAGGCAACAGAGGATATCAGGCTTCGTTCCTAATCGAAGGATTTGGGTGGTCCGTGGTGTTCTGTCGCATACGACGTAACATGGATTATTAAACCGGCGCGCCGCACGCGTCGTGCAGGGGTTTTTCGTAAGGCCGAGGTTGCCGAGATCGAGCTATTGCTCAGCGATGACAATAATGCCGACGAAGATCGCGCCGCGCTGCATGGTGCTCAGCAGGCGCTCCGCCAAGTGCTCGAACCCGAAACCTGGCACTCCGCCAGCCAAACGTCCTAACCCGTCGCCAGCCGGCCGCGCGACGCGGTGAGCAAACAGTGGCATGGAATGACCAGCGAGCTGACACCGCAGGAAGTAAGCTTACTGAAATGGCTCGGCGACGAAGATTTTAGGGCGTATACTCATCTGTGGACGCCCCGCGAGATGCAAGCGGTTTTTGAAGAAGTGCGGCACGTAGTCGGATGCTGCCATCTATCCGGCCTCTGATGGTGCAGCGATGGAGCTGCGGGCCTGTATGGGACTTCGCGGACCGGAACCAAATCATAAACGCGTGCTCTGGGCACGATGAGTACACCTGGTTCTTCCGGCCCCGTCTCGCCGACTGTTGCGCCATACCCTCCTTCGACCGACTACATCTCTGACGACCTCAGGTTCGCCAGGATCACGCCTTGGCTGCGACCGGAGCCCTGTAATTCTCCTGCTTGACAAGTAGCGCCCAGACGATCCGCGCCATCTTGTTGGCGAGCGCGACCGTTACCAGCATGCGCGGCTTGCGAGCCAGCATCTGTTCGAGCCACGAACCCTTTGGCGCCCCGCGTTTGCTCGCCTGCTGCACAACAGCGCTGCTGCCGATGATGAGGAGGCGCCTGAGCGTTCGCCCCCCCATCTTGGACGTCGCGCCGAGCTTTTGCTTGCCGCCTGTCGATCTTTGAAGAGGCGTGAGACCGAGCCAGGCCGCGAAGTCACGGCCTTTGGCAAAGGTCTCGGCCGGCGGTGCTAGGGCGGCGATCGCGGTGGCGGAGATCGGGCCGATGCCAGGAATGGTCATCAGCCGGCGCGAGACCTTGTCCTCGCGAGCGCGTCGCGCGATCTCCTGGTCGAGATCCGCGATCTTGCCATTGAGGTCGGCCAGTAGGTCCAACATCAATCGGAACATGGCGTGGGTCGCTTTGGGAAGCGAGCTGGCCATCGCTTCTTCCTCGATCAGGTCGGCAAGCATCGCCACGTGCGACGGGCCCTTGGGCGCGACCCAAACTATATTCGGTAAGGTGTCCCCGGATCGCGTTGATGAGCTGCGTTCGCTGCCGCACTAACAGATCACGGGTCCGAAACACCAGACCCGCCGCCTGTTGCTGCTCGCTCTTCACGGCCACGAACCGCATGCTCGGCCGCTGCGCTGCTTCGCAGATCGCCTCGGCATCGATCGCGTCGTTCTTTTGCGGCTTCACAAACGGCTTTACGTACGCGGGAGGGATCAGCCGAACTTCATGGCCAAGCCGGGCGAGCTGACGGGCCCAGTGATGGGCTCCGCCACATGCCTCCAGAGCTACCGTGCAACTCGGTTGGGTTGCGAAGAAATCCAGCAGCTTTCCTCGGCTGATCCGCTTGCTGAACATAGCTCGCCCTTTCACGTCCGCTCCATGAGCGTGGAAAACATGCTTGGCGATATCCAGACCGATTATGCTAACCTCCGACACGGACGCCTCCCTTAAGTGGTGCTAAACACCTCCACTTTGGCACATCGATGCCGTCGGCGGGGCGTCCACCCCATCATAAAAAAAGCGACGATGTCAGCTTCTGAGGGCCAAGCGGAAAATTTGTGATCAATCAGAGTATTACCGCACGTGACCCAAGGCGGAAATGTGCGGGACTACGGCTGAGGTCTTTAGACGTAAAACCGGAGTGGCAGATGCTACGGGGTTGATCTCGGCTATTCAGGCGGCAACAATGGAGTAGGCCCCAAGGTTTCGCTCGATGACTGACTTCAAACTGCCCGAGACGAGATATGCCCAGAACGGCGACGTTAGCATCGCCTATCAGGTGATGGGCGACGGGCCGATCGACCTGATTTTGGTTCCTGGCTTCATCTCACATATCGAATTCCAGCACGAACTCCCAGGATACACCGCTTTTCTGCGGCGGCTCGCGGGCTTCGCCCGGGTCGTGACCTTCGACAAGCGCGGACAAGG
>NZ_JBVBEF010000185.1:0-6982 GCF_055456055.1 Bradyrhizobium sp. LeoB3 | reverse complement strand
GTCCATCCAGGCAACCCTCGTCGCAACATTGAGGGTGAGTCGCCTCATTTTGTGGAGGGGACATACAGTCTAGCGGATATCCTTGCGGGCTATAATTTTACTATTTGGACCGGCCGATCTCGCTCGTCGTTCCACCAACCAGCGAACTCCAACACCTCCTCCACCGACTCATTCGAGTGCGAGGTGGTGGTAACAAGCGCGTATATCCGACGCGTCGCCCATCACGAGTTCGTCGATGATATCCTCTATCCGCGCCGCGCCTTCTCCGACGACTGCAATAAGAGCAACTTTATCGCGAGGGCACTGCTCGACGAAGGCGCTCAATAGGTCTTCGTTCGATAGTGGCAGGTGAAGAATGATCCTCGACGCATAGCTCATGATTGGTGCCCATGTCCGCTGCCCTCGCACGGCACTTGGCGAATGGGCGCTGAAGCGACCGGACCAGGTGCAACGCGGACGTCATTGTAGGCCGAGGTGGTTTGCTTGGCTCGATTGCGTTTGCGTTTCATGCCCCGGTCCCACGGCCACCAAGCTTCATTGATCTACGTTAGTCTATGCTGGCTAGTCCCAAAGGCGAGGTCGAGTAGCGCTGTAACGGCTCAACGAAACGGCCCCAGCCTGTCACCGCTGGGGCCGCCAACCACACGGCTGATTTTCCTCCGGCCGGGGGCTGAGGGTGCAGTCGCAACCGGGACCGGAGGCGCAGAATCGACCATCGTCGATCAATTTTGTTCCTTGCTCAGCCGAAAAGATTGGAGAGTGGCGCAGCGGTAGCGCAGGGCACCATTAATGCCATGGTCGCAGGTTCGAATCCTCCTCTTCAGCCAACTAACGCGGAACGGCGAGCTTATCGTGGCAGTCGATGAGCGGATGGTTTCAGCCATTGGCTCAGTTGCGCTCCAGTCTCGGCTTGCCGTGCTCTGCGAATAAGTCGTTCGCGTTCGATACCCGGGTGAGTGCCTTGGGCCTGTTTGCGCAGGCGTGCTGCTTCTTCAGCTAGCCGTTCTTCGAGTGGTCCTGATTGTTGGAGACGACGCCGCTCTTGCATGCGCTGCTCCCTATTTTGAGTGGGGGCGGGAGCGCAACCGGCGTTCTCATCACCGATAGATGCCAAGGTCAGTGCGATGATGCAACGACAATAGAGGAAAGCAGACTTCGTTCCTAATCGAATGATGCCGGTTTCCCCGCTGTTCTGTCACGTCATCGTCGCGGAAGAGCGCCGGCCGCTAACATGGGTTAGGCGGTCAAGCGCGCAACCATTCAGCCGGCTTAGCTCAATAGGTAGAGCGCCCGCATTGTAGGTGGGCGGTTGAATCCTGGCTCTTCAGCCAAGACAAGTAGCGAGCGGAGACGCATCGATGGCGGATGTCGGTTTCATTGATTTAGATCAATGGTGCCCGTGTGGTTTCTCCGACCAGAGGGTATGAAGCCGCCGTCAGAGGATCATCGCTCCGGTCAGGAAGCGCCAAGCCCGAGCCTTCGCGCTTGGAGGAGGCGCGCCGAGCCGTCCAAGAATACGCGGACAATCTGCGGGAAATCATCAAGAAGCTCCGGAGTCGTCTCGAGCACTAAGGCTGCCACAGCGCACTGCGATCCTCCTTATCCAGATGCACCCACTTGTAGGGCGCTGCCCCATGAGTCTAATCGCGCACCCTTGTTCTCGTGTTATGATTTCTGCCATGCTTTGCCTACGTAAGGAGTGCGGACGGTGAGGCAATCCAAGCAATACCGGAAACAAGCAAAGAGCGCATCGCGCTCGCACTCGCCGATGCTGAAATCTCAGAAACCTTCCTCAATCTGGCGAAGGCGTACCGCAGTCAGGCCGACGTGCTCAAAGCTAAGGAAAAGCTGAAAACCAAACAAAAACCGGGCAAAAAGCAAACCGGGAAGTAAGTAACTCTTCGCATCTCATCTCGGTCTATTTTGGAACGTGATTTGGCTTGATCTCGTCGCTTGTCAGGGGGTGGCCAGCGGATTCCATGTTGCCTAATCTTCCCGCCGTCCGGGGGACCGACTCATGAAAGACATGCAAGCGCACTTGGAGAAGCTTCGGAATGAAGCGGCGGAGTGCGATTTAATCAGCAAGCTCGCGACCAACGCGACCAAGAAAGCGCTCTTCGCCAAGCTGGCCGAACATCACCGAGCATTGGTGAAGGAAGTGGAGCAAGCCATCGCGGCTTCCTCGATAAACCTCAACGATTGAATCTGATGTCGCTGGCGGAGAGCGGCGACAAGGAACTATGGTGAACAGTCACAGGCCGGCGAGGGTGAGCGGACAAGAGGGACGGCACCATGACTTGGCTCGATTGCGCTTGTGGACCGAACCCTTGACCTTAAGGTTGAACTCTAAAATGCAACAGCGCCGCCTGACGGAGTATATTCGTCACGGGGCGCTGCGCTAAATACTGGGCCCTGAAAAGCCCCAGTGCACTTCTGTCTCCGGATGCCGAAAAAGGTTCAAGTTCCCGGAGAAAATTGTACTATCCGCGCCTAGTAAAACGGCCCCAGCCATCACGGGGGCCGCCAACCTGGTTGGGCAGGTTTTCCTCTGGCCGGGGCTTTTTTCGGGGGACGATCGGCCGGAGGCGCAGAGTCGACTGTTGCGGACAGATTTCGTTCCCACTGTGCAGAGAGGGCAAAACGGGCTGACAGGTTACCGGAGCGGCTGAAGGCGCCGAGGCTTCAGCCATTCGCTCAAATGTGCCGCCGTCTCCGCCTGACGTGCTCTGCGAATAAGTCGTTCGCGTTCGCCTGGGGGACCGCCTTGAGCTTCCTTGCGGAGGCGCACGGCCTCTTCAGCCAACCGGTTTTCCAGTGTCGTTGATTGTTTAGAACGACGCCGCACTTCCATGTGTTGCTCCTTGTTTGAGTAAGCAGGAGCGCACCTGGCGTACTCATCACCGAGGTGCGTGCGGTGATGCATACGATAATCAACTAAACGGCTGTGTCGTTCCCGGCCGGTTGCCAATTGTTCCCGTGCGCTTGTCATAATCGAAACTTCCGGGAACTTCCCGTAGAGTGTTGGATTGCTCTTCCCTTAAGAGGAACAAGAGGAGATGCGGGATGAAACAGGTGTTGTTGATCGCTATGATGACTGCCCTCGTCACGCCTGCGTTCGCGGAAGATGTTGGTGTCGGCGTTGGTGTCGGCCCGAGTGGCGCTGGCGTGACCGTCGGTCAGGATCGCGATCACGATCGCTACCGGGAGCGAGAGCGTGAAACGGTGGTCAAGGAACACGAGCCAAGCGACCGCACCACGACTATCAACAAAGAACATGATGACGGTACGCGCAGCAAGACCATCATAAAAGAGCGCGACTAATCTACCATTGTCGGAAGCGCGGCTGACCTAAAGAGAAAGGCCCCGATTCATAATCGGGGCCTTTCCGCAATGTCAGGGCCTGATCGCCTATAGCTTCGAGGTCGCTGCCGAGCTGCGCGAGCGGTGGAGCACCAAATTGTCGCAAACCGCCCTCACAATGTGTGCTCTATTGCCTTCTCAATGCGCCGCTGTAGGTCAACGTCGGTTTCGGTGGTGTTCTGGTCTCCGACCATAAGCTGCTCCGTGGCTGTCTAGACAAATGTCGCTACCGTCTTGAGACCTCACTGGAAACTTCATTTCGGCGTGCCCAGACTAAGAAACTCGTTCATGTCGGCAGCCTGCTCGGCTTGCCGCGCCTGCCGGAGCAGTTTCTGCCGCTCGGCGCCGGGAGGTAGGCCGCATGCCTGCGTGCGAGCCTGGCGAGCTGAGGCGACCAGCCGCTCCTGGAGTGAAGTGGTCTGCTTGGCTCGGTTGCGCTTGCGTTTGGTTTCCATGAGCTTCCAATGCTCGGTACTGCGGCTCGGGTGAAATGCGGATGTACGAGACCACAAACTGTCGCGCCTGCTGCAAGAGTGCTCGCGCACCTTCCCGAGCGGACGGCCCCGGCGTCAAATCGCAGGGGATCGCGCCGGGGCGTCGCTCCCTCTCGGCTCGCCATTGGGCAGAGGAGCCGACGACCAGCGCGAGAGGTCGCTCGCTAAGACAAGCACCTCGATGCTGTGAAGTCAGTGCACTATTGTACCGTGGCGCGTGAAGCGTAGGTCGGCAAGTGCGGCAATTAGGACGATTAGGACAGTACCAATGTCCCGCCTGTACGAGCCATCAGCCGACTTAGCTCAACGGGAGAGGGCCCGCGTTGTAGGCGTGGCGGTTGCTGGTTCATCCGGCAGCCGGCTCCAATTTCGTTTCTGATGGGCCGGGGGAACTCCGCTCGGTCAGCGTGAGGGCGCCGCAAGGTGCTCTGCGCTAACGCGGTCTTGGGATCGGCTTTCAGAAAGACATTCAGCGGCCCGGCCCACCGTTCCAGCGGGTGATTCATACCGCGCATGGATGTCAAGCTGCGCACGCGCCAGAAGCCGATGGTGATCAATGGCGCGGTATCCGATTGAGACGCTGAACGGCATTCGCAATGCTGTTCTGCCGGGCGTGTGGGTAGCGCAAGAACGGGCTGAACGTGACGGCATTCCGATCTATCGCGCGGACGTCGAGCAGCCGACATCAAACACACGCACGCACACACACGATCCGCTCCTGTCGCAACCAAGAGGCAAAGTCCGCCCTACGGTTGGTCTCGGTCTTTTGCCCTGCGTTGTAGCGCTTCCCATTTGGCGCGGTTGATCTCCGGTTGCTCCGGCTTATCCACCTTCGCCATCTTGTCGGTGCCAAAAGTCACGAAGCGCCTTCACCTCTAACAGGACGTAGACGAGCAGGATCAAGTTAAAGCTCAGAAGAAGATTCGGTGTACGTCATGGTTCACCCCTCCGATGACGCGGGGGCAGAAGGTCGGCAAACCCGCCCCCGCGTCTTTTCGGCTCCATGATGGGCAATATGGCTCCGAACTTCCATCTGCCTCGGGAAAAGCTTGGGAAGCGGGAGCATAAAACGCACGACAAGGCTGTCCGCGCAAAGCAACAAATACTGAGGAACTGTGAACGTAACTCTCGCGCATCGCGAGATTTTGACCTCAACCCACAACCGTTCTCTTATAAAGAAATCGTAAATGTGCACGCATAACGCCTTGCGACTCCTCGCTCGAACTTAGCGAGGTTGCATAAAATGATTTCATCAACAACCAGGCTCCCGCAATCACGAAAGCGCGCCGCGGCCCTTGATGGGGGGCTTTTTTGCCTTGCAGAACGCGTCGTCGTCGCGCCGAACAAAGCTTTTTGGCAACGCCGGAGGCGACGATTCGTCAACGTTTGTTGCAACGCGGGCACGGCATGCCGGCGCCGCCGCACGTGCACGCATGGATGCTAAGCCAAGGTTGGTTCGGATGGTTCTCGCAAACCCAGAGGAAGTTATCGCAGAGGGCGCACTATTTCATTCTCAGTGCACTCCCATCGGCTAACGTCAGGGGTCGTTTGCGACGCGCGCCAGTTCCTGGCAGAGCGGGCAGGTGATCGCTTCGTCCTTCGCCAGATAAACCCAATCATTCGATGCGTCTTTGCCGCAAAGCGTCCAGTACACTCGGGCATCGGGGTGGATGTCGGCGCCCTCGCAGACGTGCACAACGCCGCGGTCGTCGCACCAGTACATCGGCATGCCATTGATGGTTCGAAAGCTCGTGGCGCGCTCGGGCTCCGACCATGTGCGTTTGTCGGGGTCGTATGGCTCGATTTCAATAGTTTTCAGAGTCTAGCTCCTTTCATCCGCTTTCGGCACCCCATATCGATCTGCCGACCCGGCGGGCAGCGGCTCGCTTATTTGGTGCTCGATAGCGACGCCCTCCGGATCGTTTTCCTTAAGCCACGCCTGCGCCTCATCTTCGGTATCGAATTTTTTGAAGGTGTCCCGTCCTTTGTAGATCCAGACTGTTGTCATCAGAGAGACTCCTCAACCTAGGTCATCATCCGCCGTTACCGTCGCCTCGAAGTCCTCCGGCATCTCGGGAGGATTACCTCTGTTGCACCACGGGCACGGGGCGCCGGCTCCGCCGCATGTGCAAGCTCGCGCCTCGTGATCCGGCTTCCCGGAGGCACGAACTAGACTAAAAATGAACGATCTTGCCTCCACCGTTTTAACTAGGCGGAGGCGGCCATGAGCCATAGCACCGATCGCCAAGAGTTAGAGCGCCAACTCGAACAGGCGAAGCGGCTGGCTTCCGGGATAACCGACCAAACGACCTATCAGCGGCTCAAGGCGTTCGTCGAGGATCTGAGGGAGAGCCTGCAACGGCGCCTAGCCGCGCGGCGGTCCAAGCAAGCAATCAGGGCTCGTGCCCACGAACTCTGGGAACAGCACGGGCGGCCTCCGGGCCGAGACCTCGAGTTCTGGTTCCTGGCAGAGCGGGAACTTAGCGAGGATGAAAACGAGTGAGCACGCGTCCCGAAGGGGACGCACCCAGCCAAGCGAGAGTTCGGGGCGGCCCCGATACTTAGAGCGTGCTATCATGTCGCCTCACAGGAGGTAGTCGCGATGTCGGCTTCAAAGAAACCGCTAAAACCCGATGATTTTCCAGTGCAAGCCGAAGGCAAAAAGATCAAGAAACAGGACGGCACGCCGATCGCGACCACTGAAGATTCACCGATCGCCGATGACGTGGCAGAGCGCCTCAATGAGGACGAAGCCCGCCGCGAAGAAGATAAGTGGGCCTGATCTTCCGTCGTCGACGGACGACGGGCGGCCGCGTGCGATCAGTCATCGATCAGCGTGCCGATCTACGTCGATAAGGATGACGGTCTTCGTGCTTTGACCGATTGACGGAGTGAAAATCTCTCGAGGGACCAGGCGCCGAAGGACGCGGTAGTCAGCGGATTTCGCCAATGCTTCGGCCATGGCTGCGAAGGATAAGTCGGTTTCAAGCATTTGGTGTCGCGGTCCTCCGGCTACTTCGCCCATGCGTCGCGCCTGGCTGAGTTACAAGTCTAGCACTACTTTGGCAGATTGTGTTTTCGCCGCTGTTTTTCACGGATTTGCTTTCGGCAATATGGGCACTGCTGAG
>NZ_JBVBEF010000184.1:0-6984 GCF_055456055.1 Bradyrhizobium sp. LeoB3 | reverse complement strand
TCCGATCCCGACGCCATGCGGACGCGGCGCGAGACGGTTGAGCATCCCTTCGGCACGATCAAAGCCCGTATGGGTGCAACGCACTTCCTGATGAAGCGCCTAAGGAACGTCGCCACTGAGATGGCGCTGCATGTTCTCGCTTATAACCTCACACGGGTGATGAACATCGTCGGCAAGCCGAGCCTGATTGCAGCCAAGAGAACATGTCGCTCCATTGCGCGACCTGATGAGCCTCAAGGTTCAAAGTTGGGCTCCGCCGTTCGGTATGGTCGAACTTCCACCCCGTCGGATGTGCGGCGTGTTGGTGCAGATCATGCAGCAGCCCATCAATGACCCGGAGCTTGGGTTTTGCTCTGATAACAGGCCGTTCGAACATTAGAGATGACCCGGGTACATCATCCGGCACACCTTGGCCGAGAAGTGACGTCCTGACATGTCCGCCTGTGGCCCATCAGCGAAGTGGCGACCCCCTCATTGAGGTCCGCTTACTGGGGCGGAGCGGGCCAGATTTGCTCACTCTGAGTTCTTCGCATTTTGACCCAACGGACTCGGGCGTTCTGTGTCTGTACCACCGAAGAACATTCTCAACGCAAGATACGTGAAGTGTTTCAGCGATAAGCCAATCGGCTTGGGACGCAGTGAGCCCTCAGCGATCGCATCCTAGCGCTTTGTAAAATTCACGTTGCAAGGGGCGCGGTCAGATCTCGCGAGCTAAAGGGCTGGCTCTGGTTGCACGCATCCGGTCACTTACGTGTGCGGTTTGACGAGGCCCTGCGCTGAGCTCTTTGCCTGATGGCCTAGGTCAGCGCCTCACCTGCACGTCCAGGTATTGGTCTTCGGCCCACCTTGATATGTGCAGAGCCTCGAATCCCAGGTCGTCGGGTATTGGACCAGCGGCACAGCCTCGGCCCGCGCGTATGGAACCCTTTGCTCTGCAACTGAAGTGGCGTTTTAGAGACGTCGGTTGAGGTGACGCCGTCGATGGTTCCATCCCGAGGACTCACAAGCAGCAGGTTCTTGTCGTCGAGCATCACCTATTCGTAGCTCCGCACCGGTTGGCCACGTCTCCAGGCTCGCAGGCACCTGGGCCGACTTTAGCCCGTCGGGCAGCTTCGCGCCATCGCGGGCCGGAACCTTGGCGCAGCTGCTTCTCCGCGACGCCGCCGATGCTCCACGCGATCACCTGCCTCTGCATCGCGATCAGACCGATCGGATCCCTCTGCTCGTTCGATCTGCTCATCCCAGTAATCGTCATGGAGCGCGCCCGGAGTGCCTAGGAATCCGGGCTCCGGTTCATCGGCATCCAGGCAGCGAACAACTTGGCACGGATCGACCGGCGCAAGGTCCGGGCGCGGTTCGAACAGTGGTTCACGTCAAACCGGATGGCGCGGGTGCCCACCGCCAACGGCTTCTCGTCGACAGGCACGCCTCGGTCGCGTTTCCGGTCAGCTCGCGCCAGGGTCTCCGCTCGTCCCCTGAGTTTGTAGTCGGGATTCTCTGGTAGGGCTGAAGCACGGGGCGCCGACCCAAGCAGCGACATCGCGCTTTGCGGGCAGCGCCTTTCCAGCGTGAGCTATGTACGATTCCTACGCTGTTCTCCTTTCTATCCAGGAACATCGATCGCGCCATCATGTTGGATTCCGGGGCGTTGTAACGGGACAATGCGACCGCCGGCGAGGGCGGCGGCGCACGAGGGAATTTTTGACCATGCAAGACACGATCACACAGACGGAACAAAAAACAGAACAGGCAGCAGAGCGGCAAAAGCAGGCCGGCGTGAACCAGGTCGATCAAGTGGCCCACGCCGTACATGGTGCCGCCGATGAACTTCAGCAACAAATGCCCAAGGCCGCCGAATTCGTGCATGCGGCCGCTTCCCGCCTCGAAGAGGGGGCGGGCGCGCTGCGCAACAGAAGTCTGCAAGACCTCATGGGCACCTTCAACGATCTCGGTCGCAAGGAGCCATTGGCGGTCTTCGGAGGCGCGGTGCTGGCCGGATTTGCGGTTTCGCGATTTCTCAAGAGCTCCGCAGAGGACAAGCGCGGAGGAAACACGTCATGACACAGCTACGCTCGGTCCCCGAGATCATCAGCGATCTGTTCTCCCAGCTCACGGTGCTGCTCCGCAAGGAGGCGCAGCTTGCGCGCGCTGAGGTCTCCGAGAACATGGCCAGCATCGGCAGAGGTCTCGGATTGATCGTCGGCGGCGCGGTGCTGCTGATACCCGCCCTCGTCATCCTGCTCCAGGCCGGCGTTGCAGCGCTCGCCGAGCGCTACGGCATGGCTTCCCACTGGTCGGCCCTGCTGGTCGGCGGGATCGCGCTGATAGTCGGAATTATCCTCCTTCTGGTCGGCGTCAGCCGCCTCAAGGTCGAAAACATCATGCCCAGCAAAACCGTCCACCAGCTCCAACGGGACGCCTCGGTGGCGAAGGAACAAGTGAGTCAGGATCATGAGCCACGCCGAGCAGCTTGAACGAGAGGCCGAACAGACACGTGCGCAGATTGCGAGCACGCTAGGCGAATTGCGCGCCTGCATGACGCCCGGGCACGTCCTTGATCAACTGGCAGATAGGGTAAGCGACGGCGCCGGCCTGGCATTCGCCCGCAATCTGAGAGACCAGGCCGTCCGCAATCCGATGCCGCTCGCCCTGATGGGAGCAAGCCTGGCTTGGCTGATGCTGGGCGGCGGCAGGTTGACAGACGGGGTCATGCGCCGCGGGGGCGAGCGTCTTCGCGACGCCGCCATCGATACCGCCGAGAGCGTGCGTGATGCAGCCGATCGGGCCGGCAAGTCTGCGGCGGATAAAGGCACCGAATGGAGCGATAAGGCCTCCAGGGTCGGAAGCGACACCACCGAAAGCGTGAGGTCGACCGCCGAGGACGCCAAGCGGGCGGCTTCACAGACCGGAGATCGGCTGCGTGACATGGCGGGCTCGATGTCCGCTTCTGCTCAGCAGACCGCTTCCGAGGCAGCCGAGGCAGTGCGGGACAGGGCCCGGTCCGCGAAGGATTCCGTACAGCAAAGCGCCGCGGCCGGCTACGACGCGGTCGCGGACACAGCTCGGCGGACGGCATCTTCGATGACGGAATCAACCAAAGCCGCAGGACAACGAACGCTGCAGACGGGCAGCACCTTCCTCGATTTCTGCCGCGAACAGCCGATGCTCCTGACTGGGCTTGGGATCGCCGTCGGCGCGCTGGTCGGCGCCTTACTGCCGGCGACCGAAGCCGAAAATCGCCTCATGGGAGAGACGAGCGACAGCATCAAGGACCGCGCGCAGGATTTGGCATCGGAGCAGATCGAGGGCGCCGAGAAGATCGGCAAGCGCGCGCTCGACGCGGCGGCCAACGAGGCGTCCCAACAGGCGGAAGGCGCAGCTCAGAAAGCGGAGGGCGGCGAGGCCACACCGGTGCGTCGCTCAGAGACGTCCGAGCGTGAGACGCGAGGGCAGCCCTGGTCGCCCCAAAATGCGCCGCTCTGAGCGCAGGAGCAGCCACGGCAACCGGCCTTTGTGGGCCGCCGCCGTCACGCTGACACTGCTCGCCCTTGGCTTTCGGCCGCGACGACTCTCGGCGACACTGGCCGAAAACAAGAGCGGACATCCGCGAACCGACGAAGGCCGCGGACGTCTGGCGAGTACGCCTTCAGAGATCCCGGGGCGGGGCTGGAAGGACATTCTGCTCCGGGTGTATCAGAACATCTCGGAGCACCGCGTCGTCGCTCTGGCGGCCGGAATCACCTTTTACACCCTGCTGGCGATCTTCCCGGCGATTGCCGCTCTCGTCGCCGTCTACGGATTGTTCGCGGATCCCGGCGCGCTGACGGTGCAGCTGGGGCAATTGTCGGGTCTGCTGCCGGGAGGCGCCATCGACATCATCCGTGATCAGTTGACGCGGGTCGCTTCCCAGCGCGGCAGCACGCTCGGCCTTACGTTCATCGTCGGCCTGGCGGTTTCGCTGTGGAGCGCCAACGCAGCCATCAAATCGATCTTCGACACCCTCAACATCGTGTACTCCGAACGCGAGAAGCGCAGCTTCGTCAAGCTCAATGCCATTTCGCTCGCCTTCACGGCCGCAGGCATCGCGTTCGTGCTGATCGCGATCGGCGCGATGCTCGCGCTCCCGCCGGCGTTCAAGTATCTGGGCCTGTTGGATCGGACCGAATTGCTTCTGCGCGTCTGCAGGTGGCCCGCTTTGTTCATCGTGGTCACGCTGGGACTGGCGTTTGTCTATCGATACGGGGCCTCCCGCGAGAAGCCGAAGTGGCGCTGGATCACCTGGGGAAGCGCATTCGCGGCCCTCGGTTGGCTCGTCGCTTCGATTCTCTTCTCTTGGTACGCGGAGAATTTCGGGAGCTTCAACAAGACTTATGGATCGCTCGGCGCCGTGATCGGCTTCATGATGTGGATCTGGCTATCGGCCATCGTGATCCTGGTCGGTGCCGAACTCGACGCCGAGATGGAGCATCAGACAGCGCGAGACACAACGACGGGCCGGTCCAGGCCTCTTGGAACTCGGCAAGCGACGATGGCTGACACCATCGGGCCTGCCCGAGATTGATCCCGCAATTACCGGAGCGGGCGCGATGATTGAAATGGATACCCTGCTGGTGAAATGCCCCAACTGCGGCGCATGGCCGATGGCCGCGGGCCTGCCGACAGCGCCCTATGCGCAACACGACGTGCGGCTGAGATGCGCCAGATGCGGACATGGTGAAGAAGGACGGCTGCGCCGGTCCGGAACGGTGGAGCGGCTCCCGCAGCAGCCGCGCGCAGAGCCCGCGTACCGATGAAGATCCGCGCGCACGCGGAGAGCCATATCGTGGAGCTAGAGGACGGCTCGCGGTGGCAAATCTTTCCCGGCGATCTCGATCTCACGCTGGACTGGAAGCCCGAGACGGACCTGACAGTCGTCGAAACAGGGGAATAGGTCGCCTCTCATGCGCTGCTCGGCGGCGGCGTGAAGGTGCGCGCGATGCCCGTCGGCGAGAGCTGGCCCGCGAGGGAGGTCAAGGACGCGCTGAAGGGCGGTTGAGCGGCGTTGTGGCTGCGCGCGGCTCTCGTCGTAACCGGCCAAAGGAGCGGTTTGAGTTGCCATGGAAGACGAGAAAACCCGACTGCTGACGGAGGCCCAAAGATGCCGCCGCCTAGCGGGATCGATCAACGATCCGGACGGCGCCGCCGCGCGGCTCAACGCGTTGGCGGAGGAATACGAACGACGTGCCAACGACTCGCAAGCCGCCAAGGACGGGAAGGGATGAGCTCCCTCAGGCCTCGCCCGATCCGGGTAGCGCCGTCCGGGACGATGCGCAGCGGCCGCATCGGATGCTCGGTGGAGCGGGACAACGGTGAAGACTTGCTGCCCTTGGCGTCGTATCGCCGGCCAGCGCCAGCAATCGGCGTCTAGTAAACGGGTCGCCTCTTCCGGCGAGTTCGCGTACGCGATGGGCCAGCGCCCGATAGAATTCTTGCTCCAGCTCCATGACGCGGTACGGCTAGCCGAACGTGCACGGCACAACCTACAACTAGGTCGTGGTGCACACTGGGTCCGGCATCGGCCGCGAACTGCCTAAGGCCGACGCCGTATACGTCTGCGCGGCGGCCACCACTCCGAGCTGGGCTTGGATCGATGCCCTGCTTCCCAGTGAAGGAAAAATCAGGGAGAAGCGGCGAAGGAGGCGTAAACATAACGCGCAGCGCCTGGGCAGGATTGTCGAACTGCGTCTCAAGTCTAGAGAATAGATGGGATGCTTCCCTGTACTCAGTCAAATAGCTAGGAGCCTCAGAGACCTTCAGCGTCAAGACGTGAGCGAACCTTCCGCGATCAATGGTTACGCCTTCGGCAAACCAATAACGACTAATATGCTGGAAGATCCTCCATAGTCTATCGACGGCAACGGGCGGCAGTTCCCCGGTCAACTCAGGATTTCTAATCCTCGCGTCCGCCAACGGCTTCAGCGCAAATTGGATCGACTGATCTGCTTCTGCGGGCGAGTCTGGTAGAAGTGCACCCGCAGCGGCAGTAACAAAAAGCTGCAGTAAGCGAGGTCGTTCGAGCAAGAACGTTTCCGATACGTCGCCGAGATCTAGTGCACGCATGTTTGGTCATCGTCATCGCCGCAGGTTCGCGGGATTGCGCAACCTCCTCGACAATTTCCCATAGCGCCCCCCTCACTGCATCGCTGCGCAACGGTAGAGATTGAATATGACGGACGCGTTTCAGACATCTCGAAAAAATGTTACGCCGGTAACTATACCTCAACCCGGACACGTCGCGGCGGAGCTCCGAATAGCGGCCCATGTTCGTTCGCAATCACGGTCCAGGTCCGGGCCGAGTGCCGCGGCACGGGCGGCGTCCATCTCGATCGAGCGTTTAGAACGTCGGTTTTTTTGAGGCGGTGTCTTCGACGAAGCTAAGCGCGGACTTTTTTAGTTGCGGAGCGGCAGTGTCTCGAGGGTCAGGCCAGCTCGCGCCAGGGCTACTTTATGGGGGCCGCTCGCTGGGTTCGGACGGCCAATAAAGACGCCGATGTTCCTCGCACCTCCATGTGTGCCGAGGAGTGCTGCAGCGTAGGTGGCAGATTGCACTTGATTTGATTTTATCAACCGAGCCAATTTCACCTGTTGAGTCCGCTATTGGGCCCAGAGACGAAGAGCGTCGCACAATTTCGCCAGTCTGCTGCCAGCGCTATACCCGACGTGTCGTCGCGCGGCTTTGCACCGCCGCTCATGACCCAACTCAGACATCGCAACTGCGGCCGCGCAGCGGTAGTGTCTCAGTTTGGACGAGTTCAAGGTGAAGCTGGATGAATGGTATCCACGTTTCGACGACACCATGCAGCTGCCGTTTTCGTCGGACGTTTATGCGTTGCCTACCCCGCCAAAGGCTTAGACCAGCGCTAAGCTTGAGTTCTGTGCGTCAAGTTCAGCAAAATTGATCATGGGGTCCGGCCAAGCCATCCCCTCGGAGCCGCCGTCGCTCGC
>NZ_JBVBEF010000183.1:0-7302 GCF_055456055.1 Bradyrhizobium sp. LeoB3 | reverse complement strand
GACGGCGTCGCAGAATCGACGACGCCAGCTAACCGCGCCGCCTGATCGGCCCCATCACCCAATTTCGGCCATAGCTCCCGCGCTGTACCGAGGAAACTCAGTCCGCAGGCGCAATGCCAATTGAGGGCGGCATCAAATGAGGAGCTCGGCTCAAGCAGCTCCAGCTCTTCTGCACGCTGTGGTTCGACGCTGTAATCCGTCAGCCAAACGCGCTGGGGCGCCGAGCTCGTTCGAGCTAAGTCGAGACCAACAGCTCACTTCGCATGAGAGTGAGACGCACCACACCGAGGCTACGCTAAACCGCGCATTACCGACCGATTGCGCTACTCCCACTCTATTATCTAGGATGACACTATGCGGTTGATCCAAAGCACAAACTTTCAAAGCTCGCGGTTAAGTCCGGACGGCATGTCCGCTGTAACTTTTTGCTCTTGAATTCACAGAAAAATTAATGCCGCTCGGAAGAATGACGAGTTCGGCGAGTATCGAAGTCAATCGATTCAATGGCAGCGGTGCTCCGCCATAGCGGCTGCCGATCCCCCGCGGCCTAGCTTCCGGTACCGTCAGTGATTAATGGAAGCAGCCAATCCAACGACGACCACTTCCGACGCCTCGATTTGTCAGCTACCCCAGAAGCGCTCCGTTCGATAGCATTATGCCATTGAGGCAGCGCTGAACATCAACTCTTGGGAAGCATGCGATTGCGTCGCCAGAAGAGCCTCTCAAACAGCGGCAAGAGCCCACTCGGCGTCGCGAGAATGACGACGATCACAACGATACCATAGATGAAGTAATGCAGTCCTGGAACCGCGCCGCCTAGCTTACCGCGCAGGACCTCGCCCAAGGGTACCAATAATAGGGCTCCCAGCGCCGGACCGTAGGCGCGGCCAAGCCCTCCGACCGTTGCGAAAAGCACAATCTCGATAGTGATCACCGGCGAGGCAAGCAGATACGGATCCGCGAACGTCAGGTAACGCACATAGGCGGTCCCGACGATGGACGTTAGGACTGCAGAGATGACCATGGCCGTCGTCTTGTGACGCAGGACATTAACGCCGATCGCCTGCGCGGCCTTTTCATTGTCGCGAATTGTCCGCAGGTAGTAGCCCAATGGCGAATTCAGAATGGCGACATTCACCAACACAATGATGGTTGCGAGCCCGAGCATGACCCAGAACGCTCCCCGACCACCACCGAACTGAAAATCGAGAAAGTTTCCGGCGTCCTGCGGCAACAGCAGACCCGACGCGCCGCCAAGGAAATCCCAGCCTTCGACCACGATGCTCGCCATCTCTGCGAAAGCCAGGGTAATCAGGACGAACGACAAATGCCCGAGCCGGAATCGAAAGTCGATCCACGCAATGATGGCGCCGAGCAAGCCTGCGGTCGTGGCCGCAATCACAAGGCCGGCCCACATATTGATTCCAAGCTTTACCAACAAGGCAGCCGACAGCATCGCGCCGGTTCCGATAAACAAACTATGGGCCAGGGAGATCTGCCCGCTCATGCCGCCCACGATATTCCAGGCCGACGCAAGCGCAACGTACACCAGCGCTATCGTGAGAATATGCGTGTGGTAACTGGACAGAACCATCGGCAGCATTGCGCCGAGCAAAACGACTCCCCACAGCCAGGGTGACACCAACGTCTTGAAGAAGTCGTCCTTGATCATGGTGCCCTCCAGGTCAGGCCCTGCGGCCGGAACAGCATGATCAGCACGAATATGGCGTATGGCACCAAACGGCCAAGCGTATCCGAGACATAGACCGTGCCCATCGCCTCGGAAATTCCGATCACGAGACCGCCCAACATGATCCCGACAAAATTCGTCATCCCGCCCAGGACAACGACAAGCAGGGTAATCACCGTATATTGCAAACCTTGAGTCGGCTGGATCGGGGTGCCGGGAAGCAGAAGAGCCGCCGCGACCGCGAGTATTCCAATCCCAAGCGCGAAGGTCATGACCTGGACCCGTCCCACATCGATCCCCATCAGCGCAGCCGCGTGCGCATTCTGGTGCACGGCACGGATCGAACGCCCGAAATCCGTCGATCGCAGCATTACATAGAGGCCGATCGCCATGGCGAATGCGACGGCGCACGCGATCACATGCGCCAGCCGCAGCACCACATCCCCTAAAATTATAAGCTTGGACTCGACGATCGACGGAGTGCGTGCAGGCTGTCCACCGAAGATCATGAGAATGCCGTTCTGCAGGACCAGACTTAGTCCCAGCGTCAACTGCACCACCATGAGAAACTTGTAGCCGACCATTGGCCGCAGCAGAAATCTATAGACCAGCGCGCCGACCGCGGTCATGACGGGAATGGTAACGACAGCCGAGACGTAAGGATCAAGCGAGAACGCCGAAAACAGGGCAAGGCACATGAACATGGCGAGCGAGATGAAGTCGCCATGCGCGAAATTAACCACGCCGCTCACGCCATAGACGAGGCCCATGCCGAGCGCCAAGAGCCCATAGGTGCTCCCGATGAGGATTCCCTGCGCCAGCGCCTGCCATAGTTCGCTCAATTGTGCCTCCCTTTCACAGGCCGAGATAGGCCTGTCGCGTTCGGGGATCATTCTTCACGACCTCCGCCGCGCCTTCGACTGCGATATGGCCGCGTTCGAGTACATAGCAACGCTGTGCATGTCGCAGCGTCAAATTGAGGTTCTGCTCGACCAGAAGCATGGTCAAACCGTCTTTGTGCAGTTGATCGACGATCCCGAAAATGTACTGCACAAAGAGAGGCGATAGGCCGAGCGAAGGCTCGTCAAGCATCAACACGCGGGCCTCAGCCATCAGGCCGCGGCCGATTGCCAACATCTGCTGCTCGCCTCCGGACAGCGTGCCCGCCGGCTGCGCCAGTCTCTCCTTCAGACGCGGAAACAAGGCCAGCACCTTCTCCATCTGACGCGGCCGGATCGGTCGTGCACGATCACAAAATCCGCCGAGCAGCAGATTCTCGCGAACACTCATCTCTGGAAAAACCAAACGTCCTTCCGGAACCTGGATGATTCCCATCTCGACACGCTGCATCGGCGTTGCGCGCGTCACGTCCTGCCCATCCAAAATGATGCGACCCGCCATTGGCATCACTATGCCCGACAGGCTGTTGATCAACGTCGTTTTGCCGGCGTTGTTTGCTCCCAGCAACCCGACGATTTCGCCGCGATCGAGTCTAAGCGAGATATCCCGCAAGGCCGGAGTACCTGCATAGCCTGCCACGAGGCCTTCGACTTCAAGCATCGAGATGCTCTCCGAAATAGGCTTCAATGACCTTGCTATCCTTGATGATCTCTTCCGGCGCGGCCTCCGCGATCTTCCCACCGAAATTGATAACCACCATACTGGTGGCCAGCCGCATGATCACCGGGATGACGTGTTCGACCATCACGAAGGTGACACCCTGCCGGTTAAGCTCCCTGATGACGCCGATCGGAGCCTCTGTCTCGGCCATGGTCAAACCTGCCATGACCTCGTCAAGCAGAATACATTGTGGATCTGTTGCCACGCACTTGGCGAGCTCAAGCAGCTTCTTGTCCTGGAGCGACAGAGTCGCGGGCGTCTGATCGAGCTTCTTGCCGAGCCCGACCCGCGTCAGCACATCGGCGGCATACTCAATCGCCTCACGGATCGGACGGCGCGTCAGCGCAGCCGCGGTCACGACATCGAGCGCCGTCATATCGGCAAAAGTCTGCACGATCTGAAAGCTGCGTACCAGACCGCGACGCGTCAGCTTGTCGGGCGAAATGCCGGTAATCCGTACGCCATCGAAGTGCACGTCGCCGCTCGATGGTCGGACAAAGCCGGAGATCACGCCGAATAGCGTCGTCTTGCCGGCTCCGTTCGGACCAATAATGCCGAGGATGTCGCCCTTTTCGACTGCAAAACTCACGTTGTTCAGCGCAAGAAGGCCGCCGAACCGTTTGCTGACCTTGTCGACCTCGAGTAGCGCCACGGTGAACTCAGGTCCGGGCCCGTGGCGCAGCCTGCGCAAACTCCTTCGGAAAGACCACTTCCTGTTCCCGGTCGGGCAACCACTGAACCATCATGGCCGATCCATCCTTGAGCAGACGGTCGTCCGCGAACTGTAGGCCTTTTGGTTTGGCCACATACAGATCGGGATCGCCGAACGGCATGTCGAATTTCTTGAAAGCATCCAGCAAAGCACCGCCTTCGAGCGACGAAGAAGCTTCCAGGACCCGTTGAAGCACCCGGGCGGCCTGAGCGTATTGAATGGCCCCCTGCCCGATCCGGTCCAGCTTCGCGACATCGCGCAGCTCCGCCACAACTTTCTGCATAGAGTCGATCTTGGCACCCGCGCTAAATCCTGTCATCGCGAAGAGATTGCGCGTGAGAACGGCCTTGCCCACATCAGGTCCAAGATCCTTCCATAGCGAGAGGTCGGAATAGCCGCCCGTACCGCCGACAAAAATGCTGGCGTGATAATTGAGATTGTAGCGAGCTTGATGCAGCAGGATACCGTCTCTTGGCGTCACCAGACCTGTCACGACGTCCGGCTTGAGCGACCGGATACGGATCATCGCAGAGGTCTGATCCTGCGCTCGGGTGTCCAGTGGCGCCTCGCCGATGATCTCGATGCCGCTTGCCTTGAGCTTTGGCACGAGGAAGGAATTGACCTGCTGTCCCGCCTCGTAGTTCGAGTAACTCATGACTGCGGTCTTGATCGGAAACTTGTTGCCATCGCGCAATGTGACGATGAAGTCGTGCATCGTCTGCGCGTAACCGCGCTCGTATGGGTAGCCGAGCGAGAACATATAGTTCGAATGAGCACCGCCGGCCCAGATCGAGAGCGTCGGCACCTTCAGCTCGTCGAGCACCGGCGTCAGCGCCAGCATCTGAGCGCTGAGGATCGTGCCGGTCAGTAGTTGAACCTTCTCTTCCGTGATCAACCTGCGCGCTTCGGTCGCAGTGCGGGCGGGTTGGCTGGTGTCGTCCGCCTGGATCAACTGGATTTTCGCGCCACCCTTGCTCTTGATCCCGCCGCCATCGTTGATCTTCTTGATCATGTATTCGAGCGCAGGCTGCCCTTCCTGGGCATACGCCGATAGGCCACCGCTCATCGAATTGATGACACCGATCCTGATCGGTGCCGCCTCGGCGCCAGCGCGCCGGATCCAGGGAGCTGCGACCGTTCCGAGCACGAGACTTGTTGTGCCGATACCAAATGTGCGTCGAGTGATGGACAAGGCGTTCCTCGGTTCTTGCTGTTGTTGACGGCGCTTATACGCGATCTCTAAATCGGGTCCCAGCTAAAAATGTCCGCGGAGCGATCCAGCTTGTAGAACGAACCCTTGAGCGCGGGCATCGCGTGTTCGGCAATGGTCGCGGTGGTCCAGCCTTCGCTCCGTTGCACGGATCGGATCGGGCGAGACTGTCCCATCAGGAAGATTTCATTCATCCGCACCGCGAAGATCTGGCCGGTCACATCCTTTGCGGCATCCGTGAGCAGAAAGGCCGACAGCGGCGCGATCTTTTCCGGGCCCATCTGTTTCATCCGTTCAACGCGGGCCTTCTCAGCGTCCGTCTCCGTTGGGATCGTGCCGATGAGGCGGCTCCAGGCAAACGGCGAGACGCAGTTCGAGCGAACGTTGAACCGGTTCATGTCGAGCGCGATCGACTTGGAAAGCCCGACGATGCCGAGCTTGGCCGCCGCGTAGTTCGCCTGACCGAAATTGCCGACAAGGCCCGAGGTCGAAGTGAAGTGGACAAACGAGCCACTCTCCTGCTCGCGAAACAGTCGCGCCGCAGCGTGACTCACATAGAACGAGCCCATCAAGTGAACCTTGATGACGGCCTCGAACGCTTCCACGCTCATCCGATGGAAAATTGCGTCTCGCAGAATACCGGCGTTGTTCACAACACCGTCGAGCTTTCCGTAAGTGTCGACGGCCTGCTTGACGATCTTGCTGGCCGGAATTGCTTCCGCAACGGTCTCGAAATTGGCGACCGCGGTCCCGCCGGCCTTGCGGATTTCTTCCACAACCTCTTCCGCAGGCGCGGCGTTGGTGCCAGCGCCGTCCGGCGCACCGCCGGGGTCATTGACGACGACCTTGGCGCCCTCGGCGGCGCAGAGCAGTGCGATTTCCCGGCCGATACCACGGCCAGCGCCGGTAACAATGACGACCTTGTCCTGAAGTGATTTGGCCACAACTATCTCCTGCTCAGCGCTCGTTCGTGAAGATGATAGTGCCACTTGCCGCGAACATGCCGCCGACACCGTGACACACCGAAATCTTGGCACCCGCCACCTGGGCCGGCGCAATGCCGCGCATCTGCCGCACGCTCTCCTGCAGCGCGTACATGCCGTACATGCCCGAATGCATGTAGGAAAGGCCGCCGCCATTGGTGTTGAGCGGCAGCTTGCCGCCGGGCCGCGTGTTGCCGTCGGCAATGAACTTGCCGGTCTCTTCATGCGGCATGAAGCCGAGATCGCCGAGGCCGAACAGCGGCAGGTGCGCAAAGGCGTCGTAGATCATGAGGTGATCGACGTCCTTGTGCGCAATGCCGGCCTCCTTGAACGCCAGCGGGCCTGCGGTCTTGAAGGCACGCGAGGAGTTGAAGGTCTCCATCTGGCTGACCATCGGCGTCTCCACGCTCTCGCCGGTACCGAGGACGTAGACCGGCTTCTGCGGAAAATCCTTGGCCCGATCGGCCGAGGTCAGGATCAGCGCGCCGCCGCCATCGGTGACGAGGCAGCACTGCAGCAGGCGGAAGGGATAGGCGATCATCCGCGAGTTCAGGACGTCGGCAACCGTGATCGGGTCCTTCATGGTCGCACGTGGATTTTTCGCGGCCCACTCACGCTGCACGACGGCGACCATGGCGAGCTGCTCATGGGTGATGCCGTAGGTCTTCATGAAGCGCAGCACCGGGATCGGGAACATGCTCGGCGGTCCGAATACGCCGAATGGCGCCTCGAACTGGCCGTTGAGGCTGTCCGGCGGCGTGAAGCGCGGCTGCTTGCCGATCATCGACTTGCCGCTCTCGGCATGAGTGATCAGCACGGTCTTGCACAGGCCGGCCTCGATCGCGGCCGCGGCATGGCGAACATGCAGCATGAACGAGCAGCCGCCGACCGACGTGCCATCCACCCACGTGGGCGTGATGCCGAGGTAGTGGCAGACCTGCTGCGGCGTCTCGACCGCGGTGGCGAAGCCATCGATGTCGGAGAGCTTCAGCCCGGCATCGGCGATGGCATTGAGCGCCGCATCCGCGTGGAGCTGGAGCTGCGACATGTTGGGGATGACGCCGAGCTCGGTGGTCTCGGCCGCGCC
>NZ_JBVBEF010000182.1:0-7344 GCF_055456055.1 Bradyrhizobium sp. LeoB3 | reverse complement strand
ACGCGGCCGTAGTCGCCAATCATTGCAGGCGGCCGATGTTCTCGCGTCGGATCGTCCAATGACGGCTAAAGTGGGTATGCGACGCGGTATTGCGCTTTTGGACACACTTTCCGACCTTCAGGCAGCGCGGATGGCTGCAATCAGGCTCGGTTTGCCGACGATGTTCATCACCCGTGTGAGGTTATAGGCGAGAACATGCAGCGCCATCTCAGCGGCTACATTCCGTAGGCGCTTCATCAGGAAGTGGGTCACACCCATACGGGCTTTGATCGTGCCGAAGGGATGCTCGACCGTCTCGCGCCGCGTCCGCATGGCGTCGGGATTGGAATCGAGCCGGAAGCGGGGACCCGGGACCCGTAACCACAGGCGTTTGTCGCGTGTCCCCGCTTCGCGGGGACGACAGCGGGGATGCCACCAGCGTGGCAGAAAAATCACAGCCGGCCAACCAGTTGCATGCGGCTCATCGGCACGTATTGCCTGCCGACCGTCTTGGATTCACTCTTGGTTGCACGCACCTGCATGAGTCACGGGAAGGAGCCCCGGAATGAAAAGGGCGCGGAATCTCGTTCTCGGAATGATGGCCGGTCTGATGGCCATCGGCGGCGCCCAGGCCGCGGATCTGGCGGTCAAGGCGAAGGCCGTCGAATATGTGAAGGCCTGCTCGCTGTACGGCGCGGGCTTCTTCTTCATTCCGGGCACCGACACCTGCATCAAGCTCGGCGGCTATGTGCGTGCCGACGTCACCTTCAACGGCGGCGCCGCCCACGGCCAGCCGGCGTGGAATGGCGATGCTGGGCAGCGGAACCGTTATTTCGATTATTTCGTCGACCGCTCGCGCATGGTGGTGACGGTCGATACCCGCACCGCCACCGAATATGGCGTGGTCCGCACCTTCGCTTCGAGCAAATTCCAGTTCACCACGCTGGGGGGCAGCACCTTCAACCCGAACTCGATCAACGGCTCGCTTCCTGTCGCGAACGCGAACCTGCTCGACACTCCTGGCGGCGGCTATGTCGCCATCTATGATCTCTTCGTCCAGTTCGCGGGATTCACCTTCGGCAAGTCAGCGTCCGCCTACGCGTCGCCCTGGCAGGGCACTCCGGGCAACAACTCGTCGTTCCTGCTGGGTGGCCAAAGCGGTGACAATAGCGGTGCCAACAACATCCAGTACACCGCGGACTTCGGCAACGGCGTGACCGGCAGCATCGGACTTGACGATCCTACCGTGTGGGACCGTACCGCCGTCTACAATCTGTCGCTGGCGCTGAATGCCACGTTGAACACCGGCAACGCCTATGCCGGCGTTCATGCCCCCGAGGTCGTCGGCAATATCCGCGTCGATCAGGCCTGGGGCCTGTTCCAGATTTCCGCAGCGGCGCATGAGGTGAACGCCTCCTACAACGTCCTCAACACCGCTGGCGCGCCGGCCGGCGCAGTCGGCTTGCCGGGTGCGGCGCCGACTGCGTTGTCGGAGATCAGCGGTCACCCCGACACCAGATGGGGTGGCGCGGTGATGGCCGCCCTGCAAATCAAGAACCTGCCGACCGGCACTGCCGATGACATCAAGCTCGATGCGAGCTACGCCAAGGGAGCCACGAAATACATCATCGGAACGGATTCGACCTCGCCGAGCTTTGCGATATTCGGCGGCTCCAGCAATCCGGCGGCCTATCAGAGCATCGGCTTCGGCGCCACCACCGATGCGGTTTACCTGCCGGTCGCAGCCGGCGGCGACGGCTCGCTGCATCTGACCGAGGCCTTTGGCGTCCGCGGCGCATTCAATCACAACTGGGATCCGTACTGGTCGACGAGCCTCTATGGCAGCTATTCGGTGGTCCGCTACGACGGCACGGCCAAGGCATTCATCTGCGCCAACTACACCACGCCGGCCAAGGCGGTGAGCGCCGACTATGTCTGCAATCCCGACTTCAACGTCTCGCAACTCGGCACGGTGACCCGCTGGACACCCGTCAAGAACCTGACCTTCTCGGCGGAAGTGCAGTGGTTTCACCTCGACCAGAAATTCCAAGGCTCTGCGGTCCTCGGGGCGGCAGCTCCGAAGCCTGCGACGCGCTACGAGTTCAAGGACCAGGATGCAGTCCATCTGGAGCTTCGCGTTCAGCGAAACTTCTGACGGTCATTCTTCAAACAGTTTTCGTAAGGCGCAAATCACGGCGCTATGCAGAATCGGCAAAACCACCAAGTATTTTCAGCCAGGAAATTGTGACATGGAAGGCACAGTCTCTCGCTAAGGATGCACAGGTTGCGAAAGCGTCGATTACACCTAGACACGCTGTGGTAGCATTTCCTCGTTTCCGGTCCCTCGCATGCCGGATCGTTCTTCGGCTGTGACGGAGGAGCGGTGGAATAAAAGGGGGCTTGGCGGATGAAGGGCGGGAAATCGATCTCGACGGCCGGTTTTGTCTGCCGGTTGAGTGCGGCAATTGCGACCTTACTTGTGCTTCCCTATGATGTGGCGCGGGCCGATGAAGGCGGCATCAGCTTTTGGATACCCGGCTTCTTCGGTAGCCTCGCGGCTACCCCCCAACAGCCGGGTTGGTCGATAACTTCGATTTACTATCGCACGCAGGTTTCTGCCGGCGGTGACGTGGCGCGGGCACGGGAGATCACGATCGGTGGCATTCCCGCAAATCTGACGGCCACCGTGAACGCCAGGGTCAACGCAACCGCCAATCTCGGCTTGGTGGCCCCTACCTACACTTTTGAGACACCCGTGCTGGGCGCGCAGGCCTCTGCCGTCCTGTTAACAGCTTACGGCAACAACTCGACATCACTTGCGGGACAACTCACGGGAACGCTGACGACGCCGGGCGGCGCGTTCCCCTTCTCGCGGTTCGACAGCATCGATAGCTCGCTAACCGCATTTGGCGATCTGATCCCGTTCTTCCAGTTGAAGTGGAATTCCGGCGTTCACAACTACATGACCTACATCACCGGGGACATTCCGGTCGGGGCCTACGAGTCATCCCGCCTTGCAAATCTGGGGCTCGGGCACTGGGCGATCGACGCCGGCGGCGGCTACACCTATTTCGACCCGAAGGCCGGGCACGAAGCTTCGGCGGTGCTTGGATTCACCTACAACTTCATCAACCCCGCTACGCAATATCAGAGTGGCGTCGACATGCACCTCGACTGGGGCGTGTCGCAATTCCTGACCAAGCAGTGGCAGGTCGGCCTCGTGGGTTACGTCTACCAGCAGCTCGGCTGTGACAGCGGCTCCGGCAATCGTGTCGGCTGCTTCCAGTCGCGGGTGGTCGGCGCCGGACCGCAGCTGGGCTATATCTTTCCGGTCGGCGACATGCAGGGCTATCTCAACCTGAAGGCCTACGGCGAATTCGCCAATGAAAATCGGCCAGCGGGCTGGAACATCTGGCTGACGTTCAATCTGTCACCTGCGGCGCCAACGCCGCCTGCGCCCACAAGGCCGAGGATAACGAAATAGAAGCGCTGGTGCCAACCCATGACTCGTGCAAGCGCCGCGCAATTGGGGCTTGGACGTTCCGAATCTGCATAGTCAACACTGCGAACCTAACATTAGTTTTGCAGGGTTCGTGTAGTCAAAGCGGCCAACTACGCAATCAAGAGGCGGAGCATTCCTTTTTGGTGCAGCCTCGCAACAACCAAGTGAACGTTGCAGACACATCGTTCACGAGGTGGGAGAAAACTGCGCAAGCGTCTGCTGGCACCCATGAGCATGTCTGACCCAGAGTTAGATTCGATCATGATGCGTCGTTGCATCGCTCTCGCCCAATCCGCGGGTCAAAGCGGGGAATACCCGTTTGCGGCCGTCATCGCTCGGCGAGGCCAGTTCATTTGCGAATCCCTCAATATGGTCAAGGTCGAACGGGACGTTACGCGACACGCCGAAATGGTTGCAATTGCCTTAGCCCAGAAGACGCTCCGTGCGACCAGCCTCGATGATTGCACGCTCTATTCAACCGTTGAGCCTTGCGCGATGTGTTCTTATGCCATCCGCGAAACCAGGATAGGGCGAGTGGTATTCAGCTTGCGGTCACCGCTCATGGGCGGACACTCGCGATGGAAAGTTCTGACCGACAGCAATTTGTCCGCGACATTGCCGGAAGTGTTCGCCCCGCCACCCGTCGTCCTGTCCGGATACTTGCAAGATGACGTTCAGATGGTGTTTCAGAAGCGAAATCCGCTGAGCTGGCGATTTATCAAAGCGCGAAAGATCTTCGTGGCGAGTTCGGATGCTGAAGACGTCAGCATTTTGCGCACCAAATCGCGGCTTGGCCGTTGGACCGGCGTCGGAAACTTGGTCAGGGCTATGGTTTTGGATCGCCTTTGGCGAAGCTAGCAATCGACGTTCCTTGCCGTCGCAATACACGGCTTAGTTCGGCGCCTTTTTCTTTCTGCTCGCGCCCCTCAAAGCAGTTGTCGAGGTCGTGACCGATCCATTGCTCATTTGCAGACAGGTCAAGAGGTCGACATAGCTCGGGTCGCCGGCGGCTGTCGCCTCTCCCTCACACTGGACTCTGATGGTCGGGGAATACGAAAGCCAAATCGTGTCCAATTGCTGACGCGCTGAGTTCTCATCGCTCATACACTTATCGAAGCTCTGAGGTAAGGCTAAACCCATCGCCTTATCCGCTTCCACCGATCCTCTGCAGGTAGCTTCGACATTGAGTTTTGGGACGGCCTCGGAAATGGGCGTCACCAATTGAGTAGCCGCCATCACGGCCATGATTGCTGGGTGCATGGGATGTCCTTTCCTTACAAGAACATTCGGATCGTACTGTGCATCCTCCGTGAAAAGTCGGGAGGCGCAGGTTCAGCAAGTTTACGTCATACGCTGGTCACGGGGCGGCTGGGCGTCAGAATGCCGGCGACCTCCAACAGCGTCGGCATTATCAGAGTGCGGGCAGGCGACTATGCGAATTCGGCAGTCGAGCGATCGTCCAGGCTGGACCGCCGACCCGGTGCGCCAACTGATTGTCTTAAGAGCCCCGGTTGACCGCGCAACGAGCCGACGTCGCGATCTTCGGCCATGGGCCCAACAGGCGACATTCGCGAAATGGCGAAATGAAAGAGGCTGCCGACTGACGCGGCCTTACCGAAGGCCAATCCGGATAACAGCCAATTCCGCGATCTCTCGCGGCTCGCTAATGCCTGTCGCGCGGACGTCGATAACCTTGCGAGCGACCATATCGCAAAACGGGTCGTTACGATCAACCACGCCCAGCAAGTTGAGAGCGTGGTTGAAGGCCTTGTTCAAGAGCTCGATTTCTTCCGGCGCGCACTTGTTTTTCAACAGCCGATTGATTGGCATTGTCCCGCCCCACAGCCGACGCAAACAAAACCATACCCCTTCTTATAGCACTGGATTTTGGCTGACGGCCGGAGAAACGCGGAAGGAGCACTGACACTTCACGAAGATGTGCTGCGTTCCGTCACTTGGATCGACGTCAAAATAAGGATGGCTCGCCGAGCGACCGCCAGGCGCCCCTCGTATGCTGGGGCGATATTCTTGTTGTGGCGTTCGCGATAGCAAATTCGCATTCCCAAGCGCATACTCGGAGCATGGCGACAATTGTTCAATGCAATTGCGGCGCCGAGTACAGGCGTACCGAAGAGAAGTTCTTGATGCCGCATACGGGTGCCGCGATCTGCGCGGTCTGCGGAGCCGCGCTGGAATCGTGGTCGGAATGCACCCACGTTCCCATATATGAACTTATTGAGCGTCCAGACAGAAAGCCGGAATCCCCAGCTTGACAGGCGAAATCCCCTCTCGTGTCCGCTCCTGGTCCAAGAAGATACATGGCTACAGCACTGAGGTGCGCGCCATGCCCGAGACGTTAACGAGGTTCGTTTCAGCTCAGATGACAGCTCCGGCCAGCAAGAAAGCACCGCCGAGCGCGACCAGCGCAAGTCCAGGCCAATTGGCTTTGATTTCGAAGCCGCTACCCGGTCTTTCTGGTTCCAGTGTGTCACGCCCGGAGCGAAGCAGCCTTCCGCCGCTTAATCGACCTCGCCAGATTGGCTGAAAGACCATCTGGAGCACGCCGCCGAAAACAAACAGCACACCAAGCCATATGAGGGTCATGCTAGTCTCCTGCACCAGTGAACGCCGAGAGGTCGCTCCGCCGAGAACCGTCGCCCGTTTGTGTTGGTTGGTGCCCTGGAAGCCGAGGCCGCGCACCGCATATTGGTTGCGGATCATGCTCTCCGAAGTTCAGGCTATGCCAATACTAACGCATCCTGCTTAGTCTTCGTCTGGCTCGCGCACGACCGGCGATTCGTCGGCTCCGTTCTCTTCGTCATCCTGGTCGTCGTCCGCGTCCTCTTCGTCGTCATCAGGATCTCGGGGCGGCATCGTGTTGCCTATGATCGCGGAGACACACCAGTCGATCCTGGTCGGAACTAGCTCACGGATTTGTAGGATCATGTTGTTGCTCCTCGGATGTAACCCTGAGGCATTTTACCTCTTTCTCGGAGTTGGGTCAGGCGCGGCTCGCGTAGCGGCAGCTCTTGGTGCAAAGCGGACCCACGAGTCTGAGAAGGGCCAACAGGTAACATTCGAAATGAAGGAGGCCGCCTACTGAGGCGGCCTTCTTACTTCGGCGGCTGCAGTCCGGGCGACATTATCCAATCAATCATGTGAGAAGCTGTTTCGGCTTGCCGAGCTTTGCGAACAAGTCGCTGTCTCTTGTAGCCGGGCGGGATGCCCTGGGCCTGCCTCGCCAGACGCTGTGCCTGGTCCGCGAGCATTTCTTCCAAAGTGGTGTTCCTGAAGCGACGACGCTTGATCATGCGCTCCTCCATATTGTGCAGGCGGGAGCGCAATCGGTCTCTCAGCCACCGGGCGCCTACGGAGCCCCCGTGTTTTTGCCGGTGATGCCAATATAACGGGCTGTCGTAGCGAAGGTTGCTAATCTCCTTCAAACCCCGTGGGTCATTTGCGGCGATTGGTTGCGTCTGGCGACGTCCGACCCACCCTTTGCAGCCGACGCTGGGTCGAGTGTTGCGTTGGTCGGATAGGAGCAAATAGGCGACGTAGCAGTGAAGCCGACGATACGGCCCGCTCCAAGCTCGGCCCGCTTTGCATCTGAAAGCGGACGTTGGCGGGTCCAAGCGGCTGAACCTTTGAAACCGGCATCCTGTTTTCGCTACGGCCTGCTTCGCTTCGAGCGCAACGACGATGTGGCTGCTTTGGGCGCGACAAATCAACCCGACGGGCAAATCACCGAAAGTCTGTCCATCCCTCGCACGAAAAATAATCCGCTTTCGCCGTCGGGCAAATCAGTGATTTAACTCCGCGCGTCTCACGCGAATGAGGGGCGGGTCGCGATCGTCACGAACGTT
>NZ_JBVBEF010000181.1:0-7367 GCF_055456055.1 Bradyrhizobium sp. LeoB3 | reverse complement strand
CAGTTTGCGCAGCGCGTAGACATGTCCGCAGTTGGGGATAGACCGGAAGTCTCGGGCTGAGGGGCAAATCGGCGCGATTGACCCTCAACAGACATTCGGTCCCATGCCTTCCAGGAAAGGTTGGTTCTGGCATTACCCGGTCTGTCCCGACGTGCAGAACGGATACGGTTCCCATGTGATGTTCTGATCTGAGTAAAAGTTGGGCGTGCCAATTCCGACATGTTGGTGGTAAGCTGGCTAAATGGAGCGCACCGGCCGCCGGTCAACGCCTGGCTTTTGGCCCCGAGCCAACGACCTGCTTTTCCCGGGCCCGCCGCGACACGACCGGACAAGGTAGTGGCTCGCTAACGACGTCTACCCACAACAAGCAGTTCCCCGAGCTTTGAGCCAGTGTCATGACGCTGGAAGTCCCGCCGAGCATCCATTTGCAAAGATAGAGCTGCAGTCGATCGACCACGACAACGAGAAGCATAAGTGTCGGCGATCAACGCGACCCGATTGCGTTGAGAGACCATCGTTAGGAGGGATCTCCAATGCCTCCCGAGATAACCGAGCATGGCAACGAGTCAGTTGCGGTCGAGACGCCCGCAACAGCTAAAGCGGGCGCTACGGTCGATCGTGACGGGAAATTACGGCAGGCAGATCCTGTTTCGACGGCCGCCCCACCAGCGAAGCAACGGTTCACACGGCGGCGAAAGTTGCTGATCGGTGTGGTCGGCGCTGTGGTCATTGCGGCCGCGGTCTATGCCATCCCCTGGATCCGGTTCGTGCTCAGCACGGTTTCGACCGACGACGCCTTCGTGAACGGACACGTGACGTTCGTCGCTCCCCGTGTACGCGGTCAGGTTGCCCGGGTTCTGGTGGATGACAACAACCGTGTGCACAAGGGAGATCTTCTCGTTGAACTCGATAAGGAGCCATTTCGGGACGCGGTCGCCGTGAAGAAAGCGGCCGTCGACACCGCCCAGGCGGATCTCGACGCGACCCGGGCCACGGTGCGGGGCATCGAAGCACAAGCCATGAGCCGGCGCTGGCAATTGCAACAAGCCATTGAGAACGTCGAAAACCAGATAGCCCTGCTGCATGCTCGGGTCGCCGCGCTCAAGAAGGCGAAGGCGACACTTACACTCGCGCAGCAGGAGTTCGACCGGACAGCGCGCCTGGTCGTATCTGAGACGGCGAGCCGCGAGCTCTATGATCAACGTCAGGCGTCGTTGTCGATTGCCCAAGCGGGTATCGTCCAGGCATTGGCGGATGTGAATCAGGTCCGTGTCTCTTTGGGCCTGCAGACGCAGCCCGAAGACAGCGCGGATCTTGACCGGGTGCCGCCCGATCTCGATCAGACGTTTTCTTCGGTCCTGCAAGCGCAGGCGGGGCTGATTCAGACTGCGGCTGAACTCGGCGTTCTGCATTCGTATAACCAGACTCCGAAGCAGATGCTCGAGGAGTTCTATAAGCTCGATCCCAAAGGCGACGTCAACCGCACGTTCGATCGGCTGGCCGCGGAGGCGCCGGCCGTCAAGCAGGCCGAGGCCAAGCTCGCTGCCGCCAAACGCGACCTCGCTCTGGCTGAACTCGACCTTCGCTATTGCGACGTCGCCGCCGAGATCGACGGCGTTGTCACGCGCCGCAACGTCAATCCCGGCAATGATGTCCAGGTCGGGCAGAACTTGATGGCGCTCCGCTCGCTCAGCGAGATCTGGGTCGATGCCAACTTCAAGGAGACGCAGTTGCGCGACTTGCGCATCGGTCAGACTGCTGATCTCTATGTCGACATGTACGGCGGCAAACAGGTCTTCAAGGGCCGGATCGCGGGCTTCACCATGGGGACCGGATCGACGCTCGCATTGCTCCCGCCGCAGAATGCCACGGGCAACTTCGTCAAGATCGTCCAGCGACTCCCGGTTCGGATCGAGCTTGAAGGATACGACCCGGACAAGACCCCTCTGTTCATCGGCACATCGGTCGTTCCCTACGTCAATATCAACAAGCCACCCACCGGACCCGATGCCGGGAAATTCCTTCAAAGCAACATGCAACCATCGCCGGCCGGCGCTCCGGCTGCGAGCCCACCGGGTGTCGACAAATGACCGAGTTGGCACTTTCACCCTCCAGATCCCCGACAGAGGTGAACCCGTGGCTTGTAGCCGCCGTCGTCATAATACCGACCTTCATGGAGGTGCTCGACACCACCATCGCTGTGGTCGCACTGCGATATATCGCCGGCGGCCTGTCGGCGACCGTCAACGACGGCGAATGGGTCATCACCAGCTACCTCGCCGCCAACGCCATCATCCTGCCGATTACCGGCTGGCTGTCGGCGCATCTCGGTCGCCGCAACTACTTCCTGCTGTCGATCGCCGTCTTCACCCTCGCCTCCGGCTTGTGTGGAATGGCAACCAGCCTCAGTCAGCTGATTGTGTTTCGTGTCATGCAGGGCCTGGCGGGCGGCGGTCTTCAGCCTTCCAGCCAAAGCGTGCTGCTGGACGCCTTTCCACAGGAGAAGCAAGGCATTGCGATGACGCTCTTTGGCCTGGCTGCCCTTTTGGCGCCGGTCGTCGGTCCGACCCTTGGCGGTTGGATCACGGACAGTTATTCGTGGCGCTGGGTGTTCTTCATCAACGTTCCGGTCGGTCTGCTGGCGCTTGCTGCCTGCTATGCGCTACTCCGGGATCCGGACTATCTCACAAGGCAGCGTTTGGAATTGAGAAGGCAGCCGTTGCGTTTTGATGTACTCGGCCTGTCACTCCTGGTGATCGTCATGGTCTCCTGGGAGGTGATGCTCAGCAAGGGACAGGAGTGGGATTGGCTGAGCGATCCGTTCTGGCGTGTGCAGACACTGGCAATTCTTGTCGTTGTGGGTCTGACCGCGCTGATCGTCTGGGAGTTACGCCACCGCGGCCCAGTGGTCAATTTCCGCCCCCTGCGGGAGCGAAATTTCGCTGCATGCTGCTTCATCATCTTTTGCGCTTTCGCAGTCCTCTACGCCGCCAGCACATCGTTGCCAGCCCTGCTTCAATCTCTGTTCGGCTATGATGCTCTCAGCGCGGGGTTGGTCATGTCGCCGGCTGGGTTCGCCGCGCTTTTGGCAATGCCGTTTGTCGGCCTGGCACTTGGCCGAGGGACCGATGCCCGGTGGTTAATCGCCGCCGGCCTGCTGGTCATGGCGGTCGGAAACTACTGGATGTCGCAGATGAACCTCGACATCAGCCCGGGCCAGGTCGTCTGGCCTCGGGTGATGCTGGTCTTCGGACTCTCGATGTGCTTTGCGCCTGCGAATGTAGCGGCCTATCTCTATACGCCACCGTTGTTGCGTGGAGCGGCGGTCGGTCTGCTCAGTCTGCTTCGCAACGAGGGAGGCAGTGTGGGGACATCGCTGGCGCAGGCAATTCAGGAGCGCCGCGACCAGTTTCACACCCTGCGGCTTGGCGAGCCCCTTGATTCCTTCAACGCTAATGTGGCTTCCTTCCTCCATCAGGCCCAGGCAGTGTTCCTGCAGCAGACCGGCGACCCGTCCGCAGCGCAGCAACTGGCCTGGCAGGCGCTCGAGAACTTGCGGCAGCAGCAGGCATCGTCACTTGCTTATTTCGATGTCTTTTGGCTGTTGGCCGTGGTGATGCTGGCGCCGATACTTGCGGTGTTGCTGATGAAGCGTTCGGTGGCTGAGAAAGGCGCACATATCGGTGCCGAATAAGGTGTCCATGCCGGATGCCGCGCGCCGACGAGGTGACAGAACGATGTCGCGTATTGGCACGGAGCCGCCGATCCGGCACATCCACAACTCGGCCGCTAATCGACCGTAAGGTCACTGTTGGGAGAGCTTGTCATGGAAACCAGGATCGATGAGATCGGTGCAGGCATATATCGCCTCTCTGTCTTTGCGCCCGATGCCGCTCCGCCCACCGGATTTACATTCAATCATCTTGGCGATCCACCTTTCGTTCGCCAGGCACGTCAAGATAGCAACGATTCTGACAAATACTCAGTGCCTAAGATCCTCAAACCTAGCCAGAACCAAGCGTTGTATAACAGCAAAGACCATTGCGGCCGAAACACCGAACATGAGCGCTCCGTTCGTTGCCTCCAGCGGTCCCAGCAACCGCCACGACGGGGTCAGAAGCACATCCCCGTAGCCCAGAGTCGAGTAGTTGACCGCCGAGCAGTAGTAGGCGATTCCGAATTCTTTAAATTCTCCACAGAGGACGAGCAACGCTGCCCATAAAGCGATCTCAATCAGGTGCGCTACGAACGCGAAAGATATAGCCAGCGCCAGGATTGAAAGATCGATCAAGGCGCCGCTGCCTGCGCGCCCGCGTTTCCTCTCATAGCGAAAGAGGTTTACCGTCGCGACCATCGCGAGCGCATGGACGAAGATCGTACATACGACTGCGCCTACGCCAACCATCAACGGAAAGAGAATCGCGAATTGATGATTTTGCGTCATCTTTTGCACCGCCACATCCCGGCCAATGTTCTGGGTTGGGACGAATAACGTTCGGACCGCCATCACCCGGGCCGCCCTATGGACGGTTCAAACGGTGGTACACCATACGCCAACCGGTTTGTGCTGACGTCAAATTGGGATCGGCAGGAAAGAACTCTAGCTCGCTCCGAAACGGCTGCTGAACCGCCCGCCAGCATGCGACCCATCTCGGCCCTTCAGGACTACTTGTCTCCTCCCGAAAGCGGACGATCGATGGCGCGGAAGCAGGGCGATGGTCTCGGCGGCCGACTCTCGCAGGTGGCGGCGATTGTGCGGCGGTGATGCTCACGAGAGACCAGCGGCCAGACTTCGCGTGCGCGCAGGGCAGGTGGCAATGAGGCCAACGCGGAAACATAACGACCCGGCGCGGCCCCCCACACGACGATGTTGACACATCAAGCGTGTGTCAACCGCGCTGTGCCGGGTCATAGAAGAATGTTTCTGTGGCAATCTTCTCACCTCGCTAGGTTTGCCATGCGACCTCTTCCTGTTGCAGTTTGCCTCCATCCTTGAAGACGAAGGTGAAGCGCCAGCGAATCGCAACCTGGTCGCCTTCAATCATCGGACCGCCAAGTAGTTCGGTTCTAACCGATTGGCTGCGCTCCATCATCGCGGCCTCACGCTTCATCAGCGCCTCTCGGCCCCCTTGGAGGGGCGGCGCTTGGTTTTCCTGCGTCCACGCGTCATCGTGATACCAGTCGCGGATTGCGCCGACGTGGTCGCCGGAAATCACATGGGCAATGAAGGCTTCGACGGTGGTTCTGGCAGGCATGATCGCGACTCCCAATTAAGAATTGATTCCTTGGGCTTTTTGAACTGGCGATTTGCAGACGCACTATGCCGTCGTCGGCGGATGCGCCATGTCTCATATCGTCTTGGTAAAGCGCGCAGCAAGGGGTCGCCGCCTCGAAGTAGACGGCTGAACGCGAGGCCCACGCTCAAGTGGAACAATGTTCTAGCTCGCTGCGAAACAGCATCGAAACAATTGTCGATTTGGTACGTATCGGGCCGCCACAAAATACGAGCTTGTGATCAACCTCAAAACTGAAGGTGCTTGGCCTCGACGCGCCCACGCGTCTCTCCCCCTCGTCGACGAGGTAATGGAATAAGCGGCCACTCTGCTGCATCGCATGAGTCCGGAATTGGCCCTTGGCTGCCATCGCGACCCCGAAGAGTAGGTCAGCTAACGGGTGGAAAACGGTCCAAGATGCGCTGGCCCGCCAATTCCGAATCTGACCCATCTGCGACATGGGCAGGTTCAGCCGACCAGCTGGCAGTGCCCGCTGATGACGGTACCGTCGCGTTTATGCGCCTTAAGCGTGCCGTCGACGCGGTTGATGAAACCTTGCCAGACAGCGGTCGGGTCGAACAGATGTTGCCAAATGTTGCCGAGCGTAAGCGCCGTCTCAAAGAACAAGTGCGTATCTGTGGCGTGAACGGCCAAATTGCTTCCGAATGTCCGAGAGCGCATCGTCCCCTCGTCCAGATTAACCGTGACCTGTTCCCCGTTTATGTAGACCGAGTTGCGCCCGCCACCCGCAAGGCCCCGCGCCCAGCATTTCAGATCGATCGTCTCGGCATCTGCAGCCGTTGCAGCTAGCAGCGCTGCGACGATGATGGTTGCTTTCAGCTTCACAGTTATCTCGTCGCTTTGTCTTGATTTATTTGTGAGGCGAAGACGATATGGGGCGTCGTGGTGTTTAGAAAGGATGCTGTTCGTTTAGGAGCATCCTGCAATGCTCACCGCTTCACGATACCAAAAGCTCGTCAGCGAATACAAATCCCTCGCGCAAACAACCTGACGTTCCCAAAGAATGCGCGGCCATGCTGATAAACATTGCCCGGAGCCTTTCCAGTCTGGCGACCCAGCTTGATAGGCTCGCAGCCCATGTCAGAGACAATAGGAAGTAAGGCGGCCGCCGTTGGCGGCATCGTTCACCCTCGCGAATGTCACTTGTTGGCCCGGAGCCGTCTGTAAGGGCAGCGCAGAGGACGTCTGCTCTGCCCCCGAAGTCAGACGTCAACTTGTTCGGCTATCGCGAGGGCGTCGTCGACCTCGATGCCGAGATATCGAACGGTACTCTCGATCTTGGTATGCCCCAGAAGGAGCTGTACGGCTCGCAGGTTGCCGGTTCGGCGATAGATCAAGGTCGCCTTGGTCCGGCGAAGGGAATGCGTCCCGAACAGGTGCGGGTCTAACCCGATGTCGGCGATCCAGCGGGACAGAAGGCGGGCATACTGGCGGGTCGTCATGTGTCCGGCCCGCCGCCGTCCGGTGAACAGGTATTCGCCTGACTTCTTGACGGTCACCCGCAGGTAGTCATCGATGGCCTGACGGGTCGAGTCCGTTAGTTCTAATTTGACTGGCCGACCGGTCTTCTTCTGTCGGACGATCGCGCGATCGGCCGTACACCCGCCCGGCGCAACGTCATCGACTTTCAATGCGACTACATCGCAGCCGCGCAGCTTGCTGTCGATGGCGACGTTGAACAGCGCCAGATCACGCGTTCGGCCTTCGACCTGGAGCTTGGTTCGGATCGACCAGACATGCTTGGGACGGAGCGGCGGCTTTGCGCCGACGATCTTCCCCTTGTTCCAAGGAGCGTATTTAGAGACGGCAGGGATGGTGCTTGGGATATCGGTCATGGTTGACCTCCTCAGCTAGTGAGGCTGGTCATTTTCAGCCCGGAGCCCTTCCAATCCCGCGTCCGCTTTGAGACGATTCCGTTGAAAAAGACGGCTGTTGCGGCGCAGAGATATCAGGGATTCAGACTGTCTAATTGGCAGGACTGAAGGTCATGATGGGACATCGGCAAGTCGAACAGGCTGCGCTGTTCTATGAGTTCTCACTCGAAAGGCATATTCCGGCCGACCACCTGCTCCG
>NZ_JBVBEF010000180.1:0-7515 GCF_055456055.1 Bradyrhizobium sp. LeoB3 | reverse complement strand
TGATCTTCGCAATCACCGGACTTACCATGACCGCTCCAGCCTCTCAGGCTTTTGCAGAACCTTCCGCACACTACCCCGCCAACCGGTCGCGCCAAGGGCGCGCCCGGTGGCGCGCGTGAGGAGTAACGCTCGCTCGTAGGACCTCTTCTTCACCCTTCCTGATCGAGTCACACTGCGGCCACGAGCCGCATCTGCATTTTCAAAAAACGAGTATGTTAGCTGCCAGCGAGCTTGGAAGCAGCCGCCGCTCGACGGAGGCTGTTGCAAGCGCGCTGGCCGGTGATAGGATCCAAACAACAGTGGGGAAATGCTCGAAATTGCCGCGTTGCAACGCAAGCTGAGCGACAAATTTCTCCTCACGAAAAATCGGCAACAGACCGATTGCAAGAGGGAGGACTGCAAGGTGAAGCCAGCGAACACTCTTTTCGAACTTTCGGCATGCTTGATGGCTGCTACGATCAGCGGGTAGGCCCTTGTACGGCTACATTGTGCGCCGGCTGCTGGCGCTGATCCCCACGCTGCTGTTTGCGAGTCTGATCGTGTTCGCCACGGTACGGATGATTCCGGGCGACGTGATCGACATGATGCTGAGCCAGAACGATCTGGCGGCCGACAAGCTGAGCCGCGAGCAGCTCGTTCAAGCGCTCGGCCTCGACAAGCCCATGGCCGAACAATACCTGATCTGGATCGCCGGCATCTTGAAAGGCGATTTCGGCCGCTCGCTCTGGCAATCGACTCCGGTCCTGGAACTCGTCCTGCAGCGCCTGCCCGTCACCTTTGAGCTCGGCGTCATCGCGCTCGCGGTGGGTCTCGTGATCGCGCTGCCGATCGGCGTCTACTCCGCCGTCCGGCAGGACACGGTGGGAGATTTCGTCGCGCGCTCGTTTTCGATTCTTTTACTGGCCGTGCCGAGCTTCTGGATGGGCACCATGGTGATGGTGTTCCCATCGATCTGGTGGGGCTGGTCGCCCGAAGTGAACTATGTGAAGTTCGCCGACGACCCGATCCAGAATCTCAAGCAGATCATCGTGCCGGCCATGGTTCTCGGCGCGAGCCTGTCGGCCGTCACGATGCGCATGACGCGCACCATGATGCTGGAGGTGCTGCGCCAGGACTACATCCGCACCGCCCGCGCCAAGGGTCTCAACCAACGCCTCGTCATCATGCGCCACGCCTTGCGCAACGCGCTCATCCCGGTGATTACGCTGGTGGGTCTCCAGGCCCCCTTGCTGATCGGCGGCGCCATCATCATCGAGCAGATCTTCGTCATCCCCGGCATGGGGCTTCTCCTGCTCGAGGCGGTGAATCAGCGAGACTACCCGATCGTCACCGGCGTGTTCCTGACGGTTGGACTCGCAGTGATGCTCATCAACCTCATGGTCGACCTCAGCTACGGACTGCTCGATCCGCGAGTGAGGACCAGATGACGGCGATCGAACAGGCCAATCCCTCCGTCGGCCAGGAGACGAGACGCAACCCGGCGCTGCAGTTTCTGGGCCGCCTGTTCCGCGAGAAGCCGTTTGGTGCCGCGGCCGGGATCATCTTTCTGCTGTTCGTCTTTGCCGGCCTGTTCGCGGATGTGCTGGCGCCCTATGGCTTCAACGAGATCAATCCCATACAGCGGCTCAAGTCGCCGTCCTGGGCGCATCTCTTCGGCACCGACAATCTCGGCCGGGACCTGTTTTCGCGCTGCCTGTACGGCGCCCGCCTTTCGGTGATTATCGGTTTCTCGGCCGCGTTCCTTGCAACCGTGATCTCGGTGCTGATCGGCGCACTGACGGGCTATCTCGGCGGCCGCTTCGATCTGATCACGCAGCGATTCGTCGATGCCTACATGTCCTTTCCCGAACTCGTGATCCTGATCGCTGTCGTCTCCGTGGTCGGTCCGGGCATGCCGCAAATCATCGGCGTGTTGAGCCTTGCCTTCGGCATCGCCGGTTCGCGCATCATCCGTGGCGCCGTCGTCTCCGTGCGCGAGCACATGTATGTGCACGCCAGCCAGTCGATCGGCGCCTCCACCGGCCGCATCCTCTGGCGGCATATCCTGCCCAACATCATGCCGCCGATCATCGTGCTGTTCACCACCCGCGTCGGCGCCGTGATCCTCGTCGAGTCCGGACTGTCGTTCCTCGGGCTTGGCGTTCCGCCGCCGGCGCCGACCTGGGGCGGACTGCTGTCGGGCAGCGGCCGAACCTACATGTTCCAGGGTCCATGGCTGGCGCTGGCGCCGGGCCTCTGCCTGACCATCGTGGTCTATGCCACCAACGTCTTTGGCGATGCCCTGCGCGATCTGCTCGACCCGCGCATGCGCGGGTCGCGATAGCCGGCGGCCATACAAAACAAACAAAGAGGAGGGAGAGAAGCATGGATCGGAAGACGACGTTCGGCAGTCTCGCGCAAGGTTTGGCCATCGCAGCTACGCTTGGCCTGTCCCAGTCGCCTGCCCTGGCGGACGAAAAGCCGCAAGTCGGCGGCACGCTCAACATCGGCATGGTCTACGTGACGCTGTCGCCGCTATCGTGGGATCCCGCCGACTGGACCTGGAAATTCCAGCAGGACACCGGGCTGATGTACGAGCAGCTCTTTGTCGGCGATCTTTCCAAGGCAAAGCGCAACGGCGGCAAATACAGCTTCGTGCCCGATGCCTGGCTGCCGAGCGACGCCGTCAAGGGTGAGCTCGCGGAAAGCTGGGAATGGAAGGAAAATCCGCTCCGCGTCGAGGTCAAGCTCCGCAAGGGCGTGATGTTTCCCGAAAAGCCGGGCGTGATGGCCTCACGCGAGCTCGTCGCCGACGACGTCGTGCAAAGCTACTACCGCCTCGACAAGAGCCCGAAGAAGGTCCCGACCTATTTCGATCATGTGCAGAAAGTCGAGGCGACGGACCCGCACACGGTTGTCTTTACCTTCAACAACTATCACGCCGAGTGGGATTACCGTTTCGGCTGGGGCTACTATTCCGGCATCGTGCCGAAGGAAGTGGTCGACGCCGGCGCCGGCAACTGGAAGAACGCCAACGGCACCGGCCCGTTCATGCTGACGGACTACATCCAGGGCAACGCCGTCACATTCTCGAAGAACCCGGTCTACTGGGACAAGGAAAAGATCGCCGGCCAGGAGTACCAGCTCCCGTTCGTCGACAAGATCGTCTATCGCACCATCAAGGACGAGGCCACGTTCCTCACCGCACTGCGCACGGCCAAGCTCGACCTTCTCGAAGCGATCAGATGGACCGCCGTAGACGAATTGAAGAAGAGTGCGCCCCAATTGCAGTGGTCGCGTTCGCTCGGCACTGGCGGCACCTTCCTCGCCATGCGCGTCGACACCAAGCCGTTCGACGACATTCGGGTGCGGCGCGCGCTGAACATGGCGGTCAACAAGAAGGAGATCGTGGCTTCCTACTATAATGGCAATGCCGAACTGTTCGCCTATCCCATGCATCCGGATTACATCGGCTACTACGAGCCACTGGAAAGTATGCCCGACAGCGTGAAGGAGCTCTTCACCTACAATCCGGACAAGGCGAAGGCCTTGCTGAAGGAAGCCGGATATCCCAACGGCTTCTCCTTCAAGGTCCAGGTCTGCTCCTGCTCGCCGGATCACATGGATCTGCTGCCACTGGTTGCCGCTTATCTGGAGAAAGTGGGCGTCAAGCTCGAAATCCAGCCGATGGAATATGGCGCCTTCCTCTCCGCCATGACGACGAAGACCAACGCCCCGGGCTATTTCATGCGCAACGGCCACACCAATCCCACGACGTCGATCCGCAAGAGCTTCGTCACCAAGCAGACCTGGAATCCGTCGCAATACTCCGATCCCGAATTCGACAAGAAGATGAACGACGTCTACCTGGAGCGGGACGAGTCCAAGCGCCAGGAGATGATCAAGGCGTTGACGCGCGAGATCGTGGACAAGGCCCCCTATATCTGGCTGCCCGTCGACTACTTCTATACGGCATGGTGGCCGTGGGTGAAGAACTATGGCGGCGAACTGCGTGTCGGCTCCGAACGACCCGGTCCGATCCATGCTCGACTCTGGATCGATCAGGATCTGAAGAAGAAGCTTGGTTATTAGGAACAGTGAGCCTCGCAATGACGGCGGCAGCCAAACCTCTCCTCAGCGTACGCAACCTCGTGACCCGGTTCGGTCGCGGCCGGGGAGCGGTGACCGCCGTCGATGATGTCTCCTTCGATGTCGGCGTGGGAGAAACGGTGGCTGTCGTCGGCGAGTCGGGCTCAGGCAAAAGCGTGACCGCGCTGTCGATCCTGCGCCTGATTCCCTCACCGCCCGGCCGGATCGAAAGCGGCGAGATCCTGTTCGAAGGCACCGATCTCACCAAGCTTTCCGAGCGCGAGATCATGGAGATTCGTGGCAACCGAATCGCCATGATCTTCCAGGAGCCGATGAGCTCGCTCAACCCGGTGCTCACGGTGGGATTGCAGGTTGCCGAACCGATCAATGTCCATCGACGCAAGCCCTGGGATGCAGCGCTTGGCACCGCGAAACAACTGCTCGGCCGGGTGCGGATGTCGGATACGGAATCGCGGCTCCGCGCCTATCCGCATCAGTTCTCGGGCGGCATGCGCCAGCGCGCCATGATCGCGATGGCATTGGCGTGCGAGCCGCGGCTGATCATTGCGGACGAGCCGACTACGGCGCTCGACGTCACGGTTCAGGCGCAGATCCTCGACCTGTTGAAGGATCTCGCGCAAGGTTCTCGCTGCTCGCTGATCCTGATCACGCACGACCTCGGAGTGGTCGCACGCTATGCCGACCGGGTCGTCGTGATGTATGCGGGGCGCGTCGTGGAACAGGCGCCCGCGCGCGAGCTTTACGCCAATCCCCGCCACCCTTATACGCGTGGCCTGATGGCATCGGTGCCGCGGCTCGACGGCGACACCAATAAGCGTCTGGTGCCGATCGACGGACAGCCGCCCAACCTCGCCCGGCTCCCGACAGGATGCGCGTTCGCGCCGCGTTGCAAGCAGGCCACCGACCTTTGCCACCGCGAGCGGCCGGCGCTTTCCGAAATCGGACCGCAACACCAAACCGCCTGCTGGCTGGAGACACCTGCACATGTCTGAGGCCGATGTCCTCCTCCGCGTCGACGATCTGCAGGTGCACTTTCCCGTGCACAAGGGCGCGGTGTTCCGCAAGCAAGTGGCGACGGTAAAGGCCGTCGACGGCGTCTCGTTCCAGTTGAAGCGCGGCGAAACGCTTGGCCTTGTCGGCGAAAGCGGTTGCGGAAAGTCGACAACGGGCCTTGCGATCCTGCGGATGTTGGAGCCGTCCGGGGGACGCATCGAGTTCGAGGGCCGGGACATCACCCATTTCGACAAGTCCAGCCTGCGTCCGCTGCGCCGGCGCATGCAGATGGTCTATCAGGACCCCTTCGGATCGCTCAATCCGCGCATGAAGGTCCGCGACATCATCGGCGAACCGCTCGAGGTTCATGGCCTCGCGAACGACAGAAAGGCCTTTGATCAACGGATCGCGCAACTGATGCGGACGGTCGGGCTGCTGCCTGACATGGCCGACCGCTTTCCACACGAATTCTCCGGCGGCCAGCGACAGCGGATCGGCATCGCGCGCGCGCTGGCGCTCGAGCCCGCGCTGATTATCTGCGATGAGCCGGTCTCCGCGCTCGACGTGTCGATCCAGGCGCAGGTCGTGAACGTCTTCGTCGAGCTGCAGCAGCGGCTCGGAATGGCCTATCTCTTCATCGCCCACGACCTTGCCGTGGTCCGCCACGTCAGTGACCGCATCGCGGTGATGTACCTTGGCCGGATCGTCGAGATCGCGGCGCGGGACGAGATCTATCGGACGCCCCTCCATCCTTATACCCAGGCGCTGTTGGCGGCCGTGCCGGTCGCCGATCCCGTGGTCGAGGCTACCCGCAAGCGCGTTCCGGTCTCGGGCGAGGTGCCGAGCGCGATGAATCCGCCCTCCGGCTGCCGCTTCCACACGCGCTGTCCGCTTGCGATCGATCGCTGCCGACACGAGGACCCTGCACTGCGCGACCTCGGTGCCGATCGGGCCGTGGCTTGCCACCTGCACGACATGGCCGCACAATAATGCCGTCCGAGAGATCGACGCGGCGCGGTGATCCGGCTGCGTACACGCAAAAATACCTGAAGCGGCGCGAGGCGATCATCGGAACCTCGGCGCGCCTTTTCAACCGCGATGGCCTGAAGGGCGCGACTTTGGCCGAGATCGCTGGGGATGTCGGGCTGCTGACCCACAGCATCACCTATTACTATCGCCGCAAGGAGGATCTCGCGGCGGCCTGTCTGCTTGCGGCGATAGAGACAACCAAAACCGTGGTCCTCGACGCGGCAGGGGAGAACCGCCCGGAAGACAGAATCCGCAGCTACGTATGCGGCTATGCCGATCTGTTGGCGGAAATCGCCACCGGCGCACGGGACGAGCTGGTGTTCTTCAACGATATCCGCGCATTGACCGGATCTCATGCGCGTCGCGTATTCGACGCCTACAACGATCTGTTCCGCAGCGTGCGCTCGCTCCTTCCCGCCGGCGAGTCGGCGGACGATCGCCTGTCGCGAAATGCCCGGACCCACCTCCTGCTGTCGCTCGTTAATATGATGCGGGCGTGGATCTCACGCTATGAGCCGTCCGACTATCGACCCGCGGCTGAACGGATGTCTGCGATCCTGATCGATGGCCTTGCCCGATCGCCCAAGTCCTGGCGGGAAGGCGCAGCGCCCGAGCTCGGTTGGCCGCGAGCCGCGACCGCACGGGATGTCGTTCCAGAGGCCTTCTTGCGCGCGGCCACCATGATGGTGAATGAACAGGGCTATCGCGGCGCATCGCTGGAGCGGATCGCGAGCAGCCTCAACCTGACCAAGGGATCGTTCTATCATCACTACGCGAGCAAGGACGAATTGATCATCGCCTGCTTCGAGCGAACCTTTGACGTGGTGCGGAGGATGCAGTCGCTCGCCATCGAGCGCAGCCCCTCCGGCTGGGCCCGCCTCTGCACGAGCGCGCGGGAGCTCGTCCGCTTTCAACTGTCCGATCAGGGACCCCTGCTGCGGATCACCGCCTGGGGTGCGCTCCCGCTCGGCCAGCGCAAGGATGCCCAGGCCGGGCTCAACCGCCTCACCGAACGCTTCGGCAGGTTCATCGTCGAAGGAATGGAACAGGGTCAGGTTCGCGTGCTCGACGCCTCCATTGCCGCGCAGCTCGTGTCGACGATGGTCAATGCTGCATCGGAGTTGGAGCGGTGGACACCAGCGATCACGGCGGAGAACGCAGTTCGGCTCTACGTTCGTCCCCTGTTCACCGGTCTGTTGTCGACAGAGAATTCGCTCGGCTAGCGCATGATGAGTATTGTTTGAATCGGCGTGACCGCGGTTGTTCACCTCTCCCATAGGGAGAGGTCGGCGCGTAGCGCCGGGTGAGGGGTTACGGTTCCTCGATGGAGCTCATCCCCCTCACCCGGATCGCATCTCACGATGCGATCCGACCTCTCCCCGACGGGGAGAGGTAAGGCACCTC
>NZ_JBVBEF010000179.1:0-7524 GCF_055456055.1 Bradyrhizobium sp. LeoB3 | reverse complement strand
GTGCCCACCATCCACGATCGGTGCAAGAAAGGTGGGCACGCTGCGCTTTGCCCACCCTACAACGCCTTCCGTCAGAACGCCGCCGGGACGTACATCTCCGGCGGGATCGGGCCGCGGTGATAGTCAGGATTGCGGACGCGCGGCGGCAGCACGACCGGGATGTGCTGCACCGATTGATACGGAATCTGTGTCAACAGATGCGAGATGCAGTTCAGCCGGGCGCGCTTCTTGTCGACGGCATCGACGATCCACCACGGCGAGTCGGGCAGGTGGGTGTGCTCCAGCATCGTCTCCTTGGCCTTGGTGTACTGCTCCCACCGCGACCGTGCCTCGACGTCCATCGGGCTCAGCTTCCATTGCTTCAGCGGATCCTGGATCCGCATCGTGAAGCGGAATTGCTGCTCGTCGTCGGTGATCGAGAACCAGTATTTGATCAGGATGGTGCCGGAGCGGATCAGCATGCGCTCGAACTCCGGCACCGACTTGAAGAATTCCTGGTATTGCTCGTCGGTGCAGAAGCCCATCACGCGCTCCACGCCGGCGCGGTTGTACCAGCTCCGGTCGAACAGCACGATCTCGCCGCCGGCCGGAAGATGCGCGACATAGCGCTGGAAGTACCATTGGGTCCGCTCCCGCTCGCTTGGCGCCGGCAGCGCCGCGACGCGGCAAATGCGCGGGTTGAGGCGCTGGGTGATGCGCTTGATCACGCCGCCCTTGCCGGCGGAGTCACGTCCTTCGAACAGGATCACGACCTTCTTCTTCTCGTGCTGCACCCAGTCCTGCAGCTTCACGAGCTCGCCCTGCAGCCGTAGCAATTCCCGGAAATAGAGCTTGCGATCGAACACAGGCAGGCCGGCCCGCGCGACGTCGTCGAGATCGTCCAGCCGCGTATCGTCGAGTTCGAACTCGAGTTCCTCGTCAAGATTGTCGGCGATTTCCTGGTTGATGCGCTCGCGCAGGGCGGCTTCGTCGATCGGAGTGGATGTGGTCATGGAGTGCTGTCTCTCGGCTGCTCACAGTCGGGATGTGGAGTGCCGGAATTGACGCTGCTTCTGTGACATCGGGATGACGAGCATCTCTACACTGGCGTCGCAGGCGTGCTAAGAAGCGCCGCTAACAACGAAAAGGGATGGGAGATAGCCCGATGATCACGCTGACTGCCAAAGACATCCTGCCGGAGGACGGCACCAACGGCACGCTGGTCGGGCGCGTCTGGTTGCCGCGTCGCGACGGACCGGCCGTGGTCGCTGTGCGCAGCGACGGTGTGTTCGATGTGACCGCGCGCTTTCCGACTGTCAGCGCATTGTGCGAGGAGAGCGATCCCGCCGCTGCGCTGCGCGCCTTCAAGGGCGAGCCCGTCGGCGACCTCGATACCATCGTGGCCAACACGCCGCCGGACCGCCGCGATCGGCAAAAGCCGTGGCTGCTCGCGCCGCTCGATCTGCAGGTGCTGAAGGCCGCCGGCGTCACCTTCGCCATTTCGATGCTGGAGCGCGTGATCGAGGAGCGGGCGCGCGGCAATCCCGCTTCCGCCGATGCGATCCGCAAGGAGGTGGTGCGGCTGGTCGGCGACGATCTCTCCAAGCTCAAGCCCGGATCGGAGGAGGCGATGCGCCTGAAGCAGGTGCTGATCGAGCAGCAGGCCTGGAGCCAGTATCTGGAAGTCGGCATCGGCCCCGATGCGGAGGTGTTCACCAAGGCGCCGGTGTTGTCCTCGGTCGGCGCCGGCATGGATGCCGGCCTGCATCCGAAATCGACCTGGAACAATCCGGAACCGGAGGTCGTGCTTATCGTCTCGAGCCGCGGCAACATCGTCGGCGCCACGCTCGGCAACGACGTCAACCTGCGCGACTTTGAGGGCCGCTCGGCGCTGCTATTGTCCAAGGCCAAGGACAACAACGCCTCCTGCGCCGTCGGCCCGCTGCTCCGCCTGTTCGACCGCAGTTTCTCGCTCGACCATGTGCGCAACATGGATGTCGGCTTGACCGTGAAAGGAACTGATGGCTTCGTCCTCGAAGGCCATTCGTCGATCAGCAAGATCAGCCGCGATCCGACCGACCTCGTGGCGCAGACCATCGGACCGGTCCATCAATATCCCGACGGCTTTGCGCTGTTCCTCGGCACCATGTTCGCGCCCGTAAAGGACCGCGATACGCCGGGCCAGGGCTTTACCCACAAGCGCGACGACATCGTCACGATCGCAGCCCCCGAGCTCGGCAAGCTCGTCAACCGCATGCGCTCAAGCGACGAATGCGAACCCTGGACGTTTGGGATATCGGCCCTGATGAAGAGCCTCGCAGTCCGTGGTTCGTAGGGTGGGTTAGCGAAGCTAAATATTTTTCAGTCTCGCGATGAGATCACGCGAGACTGCTTGAAACAAGATGAAACAGGTAAGTGCCTGACGGTACGGGCTAACTTCCATTTCGTGCCTCGTTTCTGCCGTCTCTCTTGGTCTCACTGCGAAGCACAGTATTTCGCACTTTTGTTAGCAGAGCTAACAGCAACCCGAGAGACGACATCCATGAGAACGAAGCTCACCGACGCGGCCATCCGGTCGTTCGCGCCGCGCGAGGCCCCTTACCCGGTCGGCGATCCCACCTGTCCCGGCCTCTGCATCAGGATCACGCCGAAGGGGGTAAAGACCTTCGCCTTCGCGTACCGCAACAAAACCACCCGCAAGGTCGAGTGGCTGACCCTCGGCCGCTACCCGGACCTGTCCCTGACGCGGGCGCGCGAACAGGCCAACGACGCGCGCAAGGTCGTCGCCAATGGCGGTTCGCCCCAGGCGGCCAAGGTCGAGCGCCTCGATGCTGAAAAAAAAACTAAGACCTATGCCGAGGTCGTCGCGCTCTATCACGACGCCAAGCTGGTCCTGCTCCGTTCCGGGAAAAAGACGCTCAATACGCTCAATCGCATCGGGCGCGTCTACGACTGGAACGACCGCCCGCTGTCCTCGATCACCGACGACGATGCCGCCGAAATGCTCCAGGACATCGCCGACGAGCGCGGCAAGAAAGCAGCGGCAAACCAGACCCGATTTATCCTTGGCGCGATGTTCAAGTGGGCGAAACAGCCCGGCCGCAAGTTCACGGCTATCAACCCTTTTGCGGACCTTCCCGCGCCCGGTGGGGCCTCCGTTCCGCGCGACCGCTTCCTGAGTACCGTCGAAATCAAACAGGTCTGGCGGGCTCTGGAGGAGCCGGAACGGTTCAAGGTGTCGCGCGATGCCGCAACCGCGCTGCGGCTGATCCTCGTGACGGCGGCACGGCCGGGGATGGTAGCGGGCATAGTTGGCAGCGAGCTTCGCGACCTCAGTGGGCCGAGCGAGCACGGTCCCCACTGGTCACTGCCCGCAGAGCGCATGAAGGCCGGTAGCCCGTTCATCACGCCGCTCACCGGCCTGGCGCTCGAACTGCTACGGCCGCACCTCAAGAGCGATCCGGATGTGCGGCTGTTCAAGCTAGCCGGGCGGCAGCAGTTGTACGAAGCGGCCCAGCGCATCGTCGAAGGCCTCGGGATGCAGCCGTGGCGGCCGCACGATCTTCGCCGATCCGCCGCGACGATCCTCGACAAGTCGGGCTACTCGCTCGAACAGATCGGCGCGATCCTCGCGCATACCCGCAAGGGCGTGACGGCGGTCTATGCTCGCTGGGACAAGTTCGACCTGCGGCGCGAGATGGCGACGGTCATCGAACGGTCATTGCGCGAAACGTTGACCGAGACGCCCCAAGTTGCACAACTCAACCGGGACCTGCTCGCGGCGTGAGATATAAAAGCGACGCCAGCGCCGGTCTGCACCCGGTCAGCACATCGCTGGCCGGGTTTTTCTCATTCCGGCCAGCGCGAGAGGGCCCGCGTCAATCGGTCAGGTTGAGCGTCTTATCGGCGCAGACGTTGATGCCGGACGCATCCATCGACTCGCCGTCGTTGAACATCCCGCGCAGATCGAAGCGGCAATCGCTGGCCTGCGGCAGCTTAGCCGACGCTTGCTTGCCGGATTTCACCGGGCCGACCAATTTCTTCCAGTCTGAAGAGCCGGACTCGGCCGCCTCCAGTTGGACTAGATCGGCTTTGCGCGAGTTCGTCACCGTCACTGTGACGGTGATTGCCGGCTTCGCCTTGTGCTTGGGCGTCGGCGCGGCCTGCGCGGTAAGGCCGAACAGAGTCGCTCCCGCGAGCGCCGCAGCAAGTGTCCGAGTGATCATCAGGTTCACTCCCTGGCTCAGATTCACCCCCTAGCATCACCACGACGCGCGACCCTTACGCCCACTGCGTTAAGCATCTGTTAAAACGAATCGGGTCCGGCTTGACGATTTCGCGGTCTTCTCGCGGCATCGGGTTGGTGTCGGGAGCGGATTTTGTGCTGATCGATCAACGCACCGCGCGCGAAAGCCGCTGATGCGCCTTTGCCTTGCCGGTGTCTGGGTAGCGGCGGCTCCGGAATAACGCATGGGGGCGGGGCTGGCTGGCGGGCCCTGGGAAGCAGGACTATCCTATCTTTCGCCGCGACTTCCTGCGCCAGTGATGTCCCCGCGTGCTACGTTCGCGGGATGACGAACCAAGCGACCAAGATCCTGCTCGCCCTGCTGACCGTTCGCGATGATGACCGGCACAGCCTCGGCGCACTCTCGCACAATAGCGCAGGTTCTTACGAGGTGATTGAATGAGCCAACGCGAAGTCTGGGTCTTCTGCGATTGCCCGGGATGCCCGCACGAAGCCGACATTTCGGACGTTGACGGCATGAACCTCTGCGCAGAGTGCTTCATCGAACATTCGGACGGCAAGCTAATCGACAAGATCAAGTACGACGAAGATGGCGAGCCGTATATGGAGGATGAGTTGTGAGTGCCAAGATGGCCATAGCCGCACTGCTCGCCGTTCTGGCGACCGCAGCCTCGGCGCAACAGCGCGCATTCTACGACTCGTCCGGCAAAGTCGTCGGCCGTTCAACGACGGACAGTCAGGGAACGACGACGTTTTACGACGGTCGCGGCCGGGTCACCGCGACGGAATTCAAAAGCGGGACTCTATACGACGAGCGCGGTCGGGTTTTGGGCAGGCGACAATGACGACCTACTCCGCTCGATTTCACATTGCCTGACTTATGCCGCCGATCACCTATAGCAAAGAGCCGAGAGCGGTGATCGCCACTCCGCACCGAATCATTTTGGTACTCCTTGCGAGCTGAGCTTCACGTCGCTGGTTTTGAGCCATCATCGCGCCGAGAGCACCTCCTTGGATATCGGTGCCGCCTTCATCACCCCCTGGGTTGTCACACACGATAATGCTATCGAACGCCGCCCCGGCAAGAAGAGCGGCAAGGGGTAAGACGGCAAACAATGCCACTTTACCTACCTGCACCGTGAGCCTTTGGAAAGCTAAAGCTCGAAATCGATACGCTCTAACACCGTTTCTAGGAAATCGAAGATGTAGACAGAAGCTTCCCAAAATTTCTTGTTCTGGGTACCCTTCAATTCTACTTCTCCGTCGCAATACCAACGTCTGCTAACTAACTCGTCGCCACTAAATCGGACGGCATCGTCATAAACCGCTCGAATTTCTTGAGCATGAATAATCTTGTTGCACGCTTCACGCAGATTGAAATCTGCGACACTGCCGTCAACCCTCAGGAACCCAATCTCGTTCTGACCGCTAGTCTGGTTAGCGTGCTCCCTATACTCATCGGCCTTCGCGGAGGTCGAAGCGATGTCGTCAAACGTCCGCACCAAAACAGCGAGTCGAAGCAGTTTTTCGCACAACTCTCGTTCAGCTAATTCATGATGAAGCTGAAAGATTCGCGATTCGGAAGGCACTCCCTCATCTGGCTCGATATCCGCGCTGTCTCCAGCCAGCTCTCCGCTCGCTGCAACGATGTTCACTACGTCGAAGCAGAGACCTCGGATTTGATCAATGCTAATGGGATGTGTCTGGCCTTGACTGGACCAATATGGGTTCTTCATTCCTGTGCCAATACAACTCTAGAACAAAAACTGCAAACCGGACCGCAGACTGAGAGCAAACGGTTAGAAGGTCCTCAAATGAGAACTTTGTAAGGGATACGGCGGCGCATCCGGAAACCAAGCAGGGCGGTGCCCCCGGGGCCGGTAAGGGCAAAGGCAAATTACAAGCCCGCCAGAATGGCGAGCTTCTATTCAGCAAAGATCTGTTTGGCCGCTGATGCGTCGGCACGCTGCGCGGTGTCTGGAGCGCCGACATCGAACGGGCGGAGCCCTTGAGGCGCGGTGTTCCCTGTGCCCCGCGCTCCCGGCGCGCTGTACGGCCGTCCTACGGTCTCGCTGCCCGTTGCTTGCTGCTCCCGATGTGCGGTGCCGTCCGTCATCGAGCGCTGGCAACGTGGCCGAGGTTCGAGGTGTGGTGCGATGCCCGAGGTCGAGGTCAGGGTGGCGTCAGCGCCGCTTGTGCTGCTTCGCGAAGATCGCGGCGGCGTAGTCCGATGCGACAGAACCGCGAGCGCGCACTCCGGTTCGAGATCGGAAATCTGTTCCTTCACTCAGGGGGTACGTGCGACTTGGCTTACTTCCTGAAGCGTTTGAGCAAGCCGTTCCAAGCCTTATTGGCGCCTCTGATATCGTCCCGCAGCTTCGCCTTCTCAAGCGTAACGAGATCACCGCAGCCCTCGCAGGCAAATTGCGGTTCGTCGTTAAGCCATGGCATCGCATTCTTATATTCATGGCCGGAACCAGGACGCGGAGGATTGACGTTAGCATCGTAGCAGATTGCCATGATCAAACTCCAGAGATTGCTGGACCGCATGCCTGAGGGAAGCGGACGGCTACCGCCAGTAACGATTTGGTACGCATGTGGGCCATCTCCTCTCTGAGGCGGACCACCTATTGGTAAATGGAGCAAACAAACTCGGAAATTCCGCTCCATGCCTTAGTGGCAAGCCCCTAAGTAGAGTCCCGGAGATGCCGCCGAAATGTCGTACTTTGGTGTGGATAGCGGTAACGGGGTTCGGCCCCGATGCGACGCCAGCCACTGCCCCGACGCCTGCCCGTCGCTTGCCGCTCGGCTCTTGCACTGCGACCCGGTCGGTCGCCGCCGCGCGGGCGATGGTCTCCGGTGGGATTATCCACCACGGTGTTGGATTTGGGTTCACCGGCAACGTTGGGGCGAGGCAGGGAACTATTTTGGCAACAGCCGATTGAATCAGGTGCCAACGCGCACAAGGAGGTGCTGCCATGCGCCTTCAGACATATCGGGACGAAAATCACTCCAGACACGTCGATTTCGTCGGCCACCACTGGTCAATTGACCTAGTCACCATAGCGGCTTCTGGCATCCTAGTGGTGGGCTTCGCCTGTGCCGTCGTAGCCCTCTGGGTCCACTAGCCGAGCCGGGCAAACATCGTGGGGCCGCCGCTGTCATTGAGCTTGTCTGCTCCAAAATAAGCTTTAGTCGTCGCGGCGATGCCGCCGATAATCTGCGGGCACTTGCGCGCTCGCAAAATATGGATTGATGACGCACACTGCTGCGCGGCCCGATGCCGACGCCTTGCACTG
>NZ_JBVBEF010000178.1:0-7778 GCF_055456055.1 Bradyrhizobium sp. LeoB3 | reverse complement strand
GGAAGCATTAAATCACACGCCATCCTTGGCGGACTTCACCACCACTACGCCCGAGCTTAGGTTTTCGGTACAGACAGCCCTAGTCCCCTCAGACGTATCAATGCGGATTCTGAGATCTGGAGAGTTGCAGCGGCGAGGAAGCCGACGGGCGACAAATTGCGCGTCGAGCCCCTACCTTGGAGCATTGCAGAGACGGAAGCTCCGCTCCCCCCTTACCTACATTGGAGAAAATATTTGGGATGACGTCGCAAGAAGGAACTCCCGCAATGCACAACGCTTAGCTGCATCGCAGCACGTTTGAGCGGCGCTTGCCGGTCATCTTCTCGACAACGGTAGCGTTTGCGTTTGGCCAATTGCCCAAGGTTCGCCTGATGGCGAAACGGTGATTCATCGCTCTCCAACCGCACCCAATCGGGTGTTAGTCTTTTGGAGCCTATCCGAACGGCTCTGGTAAAGCCTGACAATGACAGGAGGGAGCTATGGCCGACAAACAGATGCAGCCCACCTGGGATCCGATTGCCCTTGCGGCGCAACTGCAGAACATCGCGAAACAAAGCCAGCTCCTGATGCAGCGCTTTGTGTCGCATCAGCCGGACGCGGTCAAGTCCGGCATGGGCGACACGTCAACGCTCGGGTTCGACTTTTTCGAGCTCGTGACAAAGATGATGACCGACCCGGTGGTAGTCGCCCGCGCCCAGATCAACCTATTCTACGACACGCTAGGTATCTGGCAGAAAACCGCGGAACGCATGCTCATGCTGCGTGCACGCGAGGCCGGTCCCCCGAAAGACAAACGCTTCAAGCATCCGGACTGGAGCGAGAACGCTATCTTCGACTTTGTGAAGGACAGCTATCTCGTTGCGGCGAAGTCGCTTCTTTCCGCAATCCGCGAAACTAAAGGCATGGACGAGGCCAGCGCTCGTAAGGTCGATTTCTACACGCGCCAATTCGTTGATGCTTTGTCGCCTTCCAATTTCGTCGCGACCAATCCGGAGGTCCTCACCGCGACGCTGGAGTCTGGCGGACAAAACCTGCTACGTGGTTTGGAGAACCTTCTCGTCGATCTGGAACGCGGCGATGGTCGGCTTGCGATTACAATGACCGACATGAAGGCTTTCCGCCTCGGCGAAAACATCGCAACGGCGCCAGGAAAAATCATCTACCAGAACGAGCTTATGCAATTGATCCAATATGCGACGTCGACCAGAGAAGTCCGGAGGCGGCCACTCCTCATCGTGCCGCCGTGGATCAATAAGTTCTATGTTCTCGATCTTCAGCCGAAGAACTCCTTCATCAAATGGGCCGTCGATCAGGGGCATACGGTGTTCGTCATCTCCTGGGTGAATCCCGATGAGAAGCTCGCTGAAAAGAGCTTTGAAAATTACATGCTCGAGGGACCGTTGGCCGCACTGGACGCGATCGAGTCCGCGACCGGTGAGCGTACCGTCAACACGATCGGCTATTGCCTCGGCGGAACCCTGCTTGCCTCGACGGCGGCTTTTCTGGCCGCGAAGGGCGACGACCGGATTGCAAGCGCCACCTATTTCGTGACGCTCGTCGACTTTACCGAAGTCGGAGACATGGCCGTCTTCATCGACGAAGAGCAACTGGCATCTCTCGAAAGGCGGATGCGCGAGCGCGGCTATCTGGAAGCGCAAGATATGGCGACGGCGTTCAATATGTTGCGCGCGAACGACCTGATCTGGTCTTTCGTCGTCAACAATTATCTGCTCGGCAAGGAACAGATACCCTTTGATCTTTTGTTTTGGAATTCGGATTCGACGCGCATGCCAGCGGCGATGCATTCATTCTATTTACGCAAGATGTATCAGCAAAATCTCTTGGCAAAACCCGGCGGTATCACGTTGGCGGATATGCCGATCGATCTGTCGAAAATCAGGACTCCGGCCTTCATTCTGGCCACGCGCGAAGACCACATTGCGCCGTGGGAATCGACCTATGCGGCGACACGCTTGTATTCCGGGCCGGTCAAATTCGTTCTATCCGCTGCGGGCCATATGGCTGGCGTGATCAGCGCGCCAGGCAGCAAGTATGGCCACTGGGCGAACGACAATTTGCCGCCCAGTCCGGAGGAATGGTTCGCCGGCGCTACGCCTCATCAAGGGTCGTGGTGGCCGCTTTGGGACGAATGGGTCACGCAATTTGATGCAGGCCGCGTTCCTGCCCGCGAACCGGGCGGCGGCAAGTTACCGGTTATCGAAAACGCGCCGGGCTCGTACGTCCGCGTAAGATCGATGGCCGCGTAAGCGACAAAGCTCTTCCTGATCGGCGACTCGCTTGGCGGGACGTTGGCGGCGGCCTTTAGCGCACGCGAACCGCGAGCTGTCCGCGGTCTATCGCTTCTCGGCGCGCCCGTTTGCTTTCAACCAGCGACGAACCGATTTCGCGATGCGCTCGTCTCGATGATTCCGCCTGATCTGAGTGAAGCGGACATCATCCCGGGCTCGCTGCTGTCGCATGCAAGCGCTTTCGCCGCCCCTCATAGGTTCGTATGGTCCCGGTTGATGGATGCGGCAATGAGCGTTGACGACTTGCGGGCGCTGGATGTCCATGCGCGGGTTGCGCGCTGGGCTCTTGACGAGGCCCCGCTCCCGGGGAGGCTGGTCCATCAGATTGCCGAATGGCTGTATCGGGAAAACCAGTTCTGTCGAGGCACTCTCACCGTGCTGGGTCGCACGATTGGCCCGTCATGTCTCGACGTCCCGACCCTCGCGACCGTCAACACGGCAGACAAGGTTGCACCGCTCGCCTCGATTGAACCGTTCCTTGATGCGTTGCCTACCAAGGATGTCTCGCTCATCAAAAACCCCGGCGAGACGGCATTGCATTGCAGCACCTCGGAATTCTTGCAGGACGGGCCAAGCATCATCGCTTGGCTGGCGGCGCATCCCTGAAAGGCCGATCCGCCGGCAAACCGGCGCGGATATCTGCTTTGGTCACGGCCAACAACCTCTGCCCTCAATGAGGAGCCGAGTTTTCCGCTTCGGCAAAGGAACTGCGCATTGTGAAGCGGAATCGGTCGGCAGCCGAGGCCGCCTGTGGGTCTAAAACGGCGTTTAGAAAGTCGGCCGGTCACTTCCGAACTACCCGACCATCGAGGTCATTGCACACCCGAACCATTCCGACCGGCCACCGCTCAAGGCCTACATCTACGTGGGCGGCGAGCGTTGGGCGGAGAGCGGCTGCCCAGTCTATAGGAACGTCAGCAACGCCGGGCGCGTTGGATGGAGGCGGTAAGAACAGAGCCCAAAGTTAGCGATGCGTTTCCTGTCCGCGGCTCCATTGTAAGCCTCATGGCCGCCGCGCTGAAGATGGTGTTGCTTCGGTTCGGTAGCGACCTGGCCGCAGAGGACTGTGAAGCCAGCATGGCCGCTCCGGCACCGCGGCGCAGACTAGCAACGAGCAAGCCCATGAAAGTCAAAGACCTGATAGCTGAGCTGCAGAAGCTCGATCCGGAGATGCCGGTCGTCGCTTCCGGCCCTGACGGCTTCGACCTCTATGAGCCGACACTTGACCGCGAATGGATCACGATAGACCACTTCGGTAGCCCGCAGCGCGCCATTTCAGGCGAGCCCGGTGCCGTGCAGGCTATCCGGCTATGATCATCGCATTGCGCGCCATAGACAACGAACATCCCCTCGCCCGGGAGGCCTGGCATACGCCGGCCATGATAAAGCTTGATGCGCTCGCCGAGTGTATCGTTGCTCGGGTACATCTGGGTTGGAACGCCGGGGCCGGCACAAGGTTGGATAGACTGCGAACCATCGCGGCGGCGCCGGAGCACATCACAGAGGCGAAATGATCCGAACAATCGTGAACGAAGCCGGCGATGCAATCGGCGAGACCAACCTCGACGGCATGCTTATCAAGGGGCACCACCGCGTCGACGCCGAGCTAAAGCTCGGCCACAAACTGTTCTTCAGGACCAGCGGCGCGCTGACGAGGATAAACTGCATCACCATTGACCATACCGCGCACAAGATCAGACTGGCGGTGGACGGGTTTAGTCGGGAAAGTTCTCCTCAACATACAGCTTGAGCCGCTCGCCCAAGCGCGTCGGTGTTTGGATACATCTGCTTCAGATTGCGGACCAGCTTGAAGCATCTTGCAGGCCGGCATCATCGAACATTATGCTAAACTGGATCACGGCTTCACCGAGTCGATCCAGCCGCTGCTCCTCTTGAGCGCCTCATTCCGCCACGGCCTTCGCAGCGCCTTTAGAGATCGCGAGCCATCAGAGTTGTGTCGAAGCCCTTCCAGTTAGTGCGATCAAGGTCCGCCCAACCGAGCCTCGCATAGACCCCCGGCATCCGTGGTGTTCAGGTAGAGCCGTGAAAGCCCTCGCTGTCGCGCTTGATCCTCGATCGCTCGAACCATACGGCGCCTGCTCCTTTTCGCCGATACTCGGGGACAACAAACAACCCTGCAAGCCATGGCGACACATGATGGTTAGGCTCGATCTCGGACTCGGTGCCGTGGTCAAGAAGCCGTAGGCCCAAATGCGGCCCCGGGGATCAGCCTCGACTTGGTGCCCCGGTCGCCTCTCGCTGCAGTGGCACGCTATCGCGCGGTGCTGATGGGTTCTCGCGCGGCCGTTCTGGCAGCCTCCCGAGCGGAAATAGCGCATTGGGTGCCGCAGCGACGCGGGATAGAATGCGCCTTTTGGCGGTCGCAAAATGCGTGCTCTAGGTGTCGCGTTGATCGTCATTGGCTTCGCGCTTGTCTGCGGCGGACTCATCTTCCGGCGCAGATTGGAGCCCGACGAGGAGCGCACCCAAGCAGGATCTGGCGAGATTCCGCAAAGCCTTGATCCAATCCAGCGCGGTCTGCTCGAAGATCTCCGCCGCCTGAATGCGATGGAGCCGGAGACGCGCAACGAACGCAGCGAAGATCATAGGCCCGGCGGGTAACGCGCCACCCGCTTTAGCAATCACCGCCCGGGGCTAGTGCTGGGATGTCGTCGGGGCAGATCGCGTCCGCGGGGCCGCTTCGGCGCCATGCCGACAGTTTCACCGCTCGGCCACGGTCCCGAGCTCTGGCCGCCATACAGCCGGTAATTCGGGTCGGTGTAGGGGTTCCCGGGCCCTTTGTTCTGACAATTGGCATTTGGATAGAACTGTGCGCAATAGCCGGGCTCGGATATCACTGGCTGGGCCGGAGCCGGCGCGCAGCTTATCGCAGTCAGCACCGCCGCCGCGCCGAGTTGCTTGAGGATAGAGATGGACATTGTGCTTCTCCCACCGCGGAAGATGCGCCACATGCGCGAAGAATAACGCCCAAGCGACGGGCCCCATCCGCTCGGCGCGATCACTCCGCGGTAAGCGTTGGAAGGCCGGCGCGCCGAGAAAAATTGCACGGCCGGCCCGCTTACCAATAGCCCCAGGGCCGCCCGCCGTATCCGTAAGGTCTGTAGAAGCGGGCGGCCCCAGGCTCCTGGATTGCTTGCCAGCCATAGTCGACGTACGCCGGATAGTAGCTGTAGGCGGGATAGTAGCCGCCGTAATACGGGCCGGGGTAGTAGCCGCCGTAGTACGGGCCGCCATAATAGCCATAGGCGCTGCTCGCGATCGCGCCACCGATTAGGGCACCAACTAACGCGCCTGCTCCCCAACCCCAACCTCGAGGACCCCAGCCTCCGACACCTCTATATCCCCATCCGCCGCCGCGCCAGCCGCCCCACCGGACCTGGATCGAACTGTCGGCGACCATGGATTTCATGCTTGCCACGTTGGTCGGCAAAGGAGCCGCATGGAGCGTCGTGACGTTGCCAGCCATCACGGCTCCGGTGAATCCACCTATTAATGCCATTCTGAGGCTGCGCATGGTCTCCTCCATCAGCTGTTAGGAAAAACCCGCAGGCTAGGACAGCCTTGGGCATACGCAAGATGGCGCGGCGGCGCGCCTACTCCTTCCGGCTTACGGGGCTTCGAACCTAGCCGTCGTGTTTGATCTCATGTACCCAGAGCGGGCTGGACGGCAGAGCACTAAACCCTGACTGCCGACCGCGATCTAGGGGCGGCGGACGTGGGCGGTGCTGTTCTGCTAGGATCACCGCCCTAGAACCTGGAGCGGAGACCGGACTTAGTGGCCGGTCGCCGCCCGTAAGGACAGCTGTCCTGACGGCGCCTTTTGCGCCCTTCCGCCGCCTTGATTTGATTTGGCTCAACTCGTCTGGCACGCGAGTGCTAGTATGAGGCTCCGATGCTACAATCGACAATGAGCAGCCGCTTGCTCGACGCTCGCAGGAGGATTGGAGGCGGCACATGAAAATCATCGTGGACGAAGCCGGCGAGGTCATCGCCAAAGCAACGGATGACCATACTCTAATCGGCGGCCACCACCGCCTCGCGGTGGCGGCCAGCCTCGGTAAAAAACTGTTCTGGCGAGATACCGGCGAAACTGTGAAGCTCGATCTCTTCTTCAAGCATCACGGAAGTTCACTTCGCGATACGGCCTGAGCCGCTCCATCGCGGTGGTCGTCATTGCGGTGACGCTAACTGCTGGCGTGTGGTGCGCAATCTATCTAACCTGGAATGATCGATGCTGACTGCTCCTCCAATTCGCGGAGCCGGTCGATTTGCTTTTTAAGTCCCTCTGGTGGTGCCGGCTCTAGTTCCAGCGACGCGCCCAATCTCTCCCGATCTTTCGAACGACGGCGCTGCTGTGTGTGGTCAAGGTCAACGCGATAGCCCATACGATGCTCTCGTTCCGGCAAAGAGCAAGCCAGCCAAAGCCGAATCCCTCGTAGCCTCAATGGAGGCAACGGCCAGCGACCTTTGAATGAAACCGGAGACCGCCGCTTTTGGCTATCTGCGCGAGCGCTCGTTTTGACAACAGCGGGTCTTTGGTAGCGACCTTTGGCTATCCGCGACATGCGCCAGCTTGGTTGCCAGCGAGCGGCGGCCTCATGTTGCTAAAGCCTGACATGCGCTTGTTGTTCCTTTGATCTCTGATCGCGACGCGATGTTCCTTTCGGAGGAACCCGGAGTGGGAGGTCGAGGCATCCCACAAGGCTTGCGATGCCATCGTTGCGCGCGGGATCCATTTCTGAGAGTGCCAGTTAGTTTATGGGCGATGAAGGGGACCGTCTCCATGAGGACCGAATATCTCGCTGCGATTGCGATAACTGTTCTTGCCGCTTGTAGTGGGCTGGCGGTCAATTCCGTCGGCTCGCTTCATCGCGAAAAGCAGTCCACACCGGCCGCCATGCAAGTGGCGGACCGATTAGCTGGGGCCTTGGATCCGTATTTGATGCGGTCTAGTGGCTAACAGGCGGCGTAACTCGGAATGCATTGGGGGCGCCGCCTAAGTCATGGGGCATCGCGCCCGTTCGGCGAGCAAGGCTTGTAACGCCTTCGCCTCATCCCACGGTGCGCGCATCCACACGTCGCGCTCTTCGTCGGCCGTGAGAATCACCGGCATCGCCTTGGGATGGATCGGCTCGACGATGGCGTTCGGTGCCGTCGTCAGAAAGCCATAGACCAGATGCAGCCCCGGCACTGGCTTCGACTTCGTGCCGCGATCGCCCTTGAACTCGGTCCAGATCCCGGCAAACGCGGTAAGCGGCCGATCGTCGTTCAGTGCGAACCAGACCACGTCCTTTTTCTTCGTATCCGGGTTTGGCTCGGGCGCGTACTCGGCGAAGCTATGGTCGCGACAAAGCATCGGTTTTCCGGCTTGATCCGTCGCCTTGGCGATGATCTCGCCGGCTTCGTCAACGATGATTTTCATGCGCCGCCTCCAATGCAACGCGCCGG
>NZ_JBVBEF010000177.1:0-8007 GCF_055456055.1 Bradyrhizobium sp. LeoB3 | reverse complement strand
GTCCCGTCGTTCCTTGGGTCGCATCGTCCCCTCCGTTGCGACCACGGAATCACGACACGCGATTCGACGGAATCCCAAAAATCAAATTGCAAGCTTTCGGGCCTTCAAATCCAAAAAGCTTGCAATCCCGAACCTCGCTCCGATCCAAAATTCGACTCCCGCTCAATGACTTGGGAGCTTCTTCACGGACGACGAAACCGCTTCCGCGGCGCCCGCGCTTCTCCTCAGTCGACGCGAGCCGAACTCCAGCGCCTTCACCTGCTTCAGCCTTTCACGACGCCAGGTCCCTACAGGGCTAGCGTGGATTCTCCAGGCCCACAACCTCGTTGATTATGTGACGTGGCTCATCCCGGCCGACAAGCCGCTTATCGTAGAAGATCACTTCATATCCGTGCAACATCCCTTCCTTACGGCGAACGTAGCCGGCGGCCTCATAAAGTCTTTGAGCCCCTACTTGGATCTTTGTCGTGTCGAGTACTATCCGCTTGAATCCCAGGGCGGCGGCTCGCGTTTCCAATTCACTAAGAATCCTCGTCCCAAGCCCTCGCCGTCGAAAGGCAGGATCGACTCGCATACGCTTCAGCTCTGCGACGTCATCGTCAATAAGCTTCAATCCACCCATGGCAACGAGCTTGGAACCAATATGCGCAACTACGAAGTCTCCGCCTGACGCGATGTATATTTCTCCAATGTTTCGTAAATCATCCTCCCACGCTCCTTCCGGGCCACACACACCAACCGCCTCCGATGCGCGTCTATGCAGATGCCACACATCATCAGTATCTCCTGACTCAAATTGACGAAACATCACTTCGTCCTGAGACATCGAACGCCACCTTTGGACCCGTGTCGGATGCCTGCGCCTCTCAGCATCACTACATGTTTTACCTAGCCAAATACCGCCGGCTATCGCGCCGCCGTTAACAGCCGCTGTGAAAGGACAGCCTCAACACTTTCCGAAGCCTCGACTCCGACAATTGGACGACCCGGTTCAACCGTATATTTCAAAGCCGTAGTACGGTGCATCCGGGTAAACTGTTCCAGCGCACAAACACACGAAGCGCGCAGCCTTCGGACTTCTCCACCATAGCGTTCGATGACGGGCGAAATGGTTGCAAACCCAGGAAAGTCCGCTTTCCCTTCCAGCCAACTTGGCGTGGGCTCCGCGCCTTTGTCATCTGGTGACAACCAGCGGAATACCTCGTGAATGCCTCCCTGCGGATAGTATTCGGACAGCCGATACAAATCCCTATAGTATTGCGGCTTCTGCTGAAAGAGTTCTTCGCCGACCAGTAGCACCGAGACCGCCACGACCCGGGCAGAAAACCGACCGCTTGGGCCAAGCCTATTCTTGTAAGGGTTTTTTCCGTAAAACACACGAAATTGGCTAAATAGGTCGGGCGACATATGTTCAAAAAATCGGGCCAGAACATAGTTCGCTGACTCAAGGCGTTCCAAGCATAGCGCAAGACATTGATGAGCGTCCGCGTCAGCCGCATCACGCAATTCAAGTAGAGCTGCGATTGCCAATTTTAGCTCGCTCTCGATGAGTTGATGACCCAAGCAAAAGTCTCGCTCCTCGACCCCGGCGGCGCCAAGGCAATATATGCGAGGATCGCTCTGCACTGGATTCGTCAGGATCATATCTTCATAGGAGAGAACCTCAATGCTAGGCTGTCGCTGGCAGCTTAAGCGGGCGAGACGGCTCAGCGCCTCTCCCACCGTCAACTCCGCCTGCACGGGATCAAGGCCGGCAAACGCCGACATCTGATAAGCACAATTGACGAGATATTGGACGTCTGTCTTAGCGACGGCGAAGTCGGGATCCGGCAACTTCAGCAGCTGTCCATCATGGTCAGCCGATGCAATCATCGCATTAATGCTACTTCCAAGAGCCTTGACCGCTTCATCTGGCCGTTCACTGCCTTTGATCTCGGCAATGAAGTGCGGCAGTTGATCGGCGACAACATTGCTGACAAGCCCAAGCGGCCGTTTCCGTTGCCCGCGATCGAAGCTATCGGACACATGAGAAAATATCTGCCGCGCCCGACGGCGCTGCTGTTCCGGAGTGGAAAAGGACAACGTAGCGACCATAGACGAGCGCTCCCCCACTTCATCGAAAAACAGCTTGCATTTCTGCACTCGACCCATATCTTGCGGCGGGCGAGTAGTCGTGCTTTTCGATTAGATCCGTTTGTTTGTCTGTTATCCTGCTATCGTTGTACGCGACCCGCTCAAGTACATTCTCAGAGAAAAATAGCAACGATACAGCGCCCGAGTTGATAATTCCGGCGTCGGTTAACGAAAGCACGCCATCGTTTGAAATGCGAACGAGGCCTGCCTCCCTTAAGATTTCAAGCTCGCCGAAAAAGTATTCTTCTAGCGATACTCCAAATTCGCGCTCGAAGCGGGAGAGCAGCACTCCGCTGCTTCGCAAGGCAAACATTAATGTTCGGCGCATGAGGTCGTCCTGGGACAGTACAACCCCCTTCCACACTGGTTTCTCGCCGGCTTCGACCCTACGTAGATAGCGATCTAGATCTGCCTCGTTGTAGAACTGGCACTGGCTCATGTAGCCAAATCCACCCACCCCAAACGGGACGAGATTATTGTCGTTCCAGGAATCGTATTTACGGCTTTGTTGAACGGAGTGCGGCTGCGACCTCTTAGTCCAATAGAAAATTGGTCCATAGCGATAACCGAGCTTCGTGAGGATGTGCTCCGCCATGAAGTGCATTATAATGCGCTCCTTGGCCCCGGCGAATTGATAGCGTCCCATAGCCAAATGGCGGGCCACGGGGTCAGTCAATTTAAACATCAACGGGAATACGTTGAACTTCTCTATTCCAATGTCCAACAGCCCGATTATTGAGTCGTACCAGCTCCGAAGCGTTTGCTGCGGCAGCCCATACATGAGGTCAAGCGATAGATTCTCAACGCCCATCTCGTTCAGCAATGTCACGAGTTGTATCACCTCCTCCACACCGTGCCCGCGGTTCAATATACGCAAAATATCCCGATCTAGACTTTGAACGCCCAGTACGAAGCGGTTTACTCCGCCTCTAAGTAGAGTCGAGATGCGATCCGCGGCGTCCGCATGCTTCACAAGCGAGGGATGCAACTCAAAACTTACTTCTGACTTCGACAAATCAAAGCGCTCGTTAACCATGGCAAATAGCGTTTTGAGTTGATGGTTCGTCAAAAATGAGGGAGTGCCCCCTCCAAAAAACGCAGTCTCAACAGCTCTCCCAGCAAGCGCCGCGCCCGACCAAGTCATTTCTTTATTTAAGGCCGCCAAATAGCGTTCCACTCGCTCGGAAGATGGATTGATTTCCTTGGCGAAGTGGCAAAACGTGCAATACTGATTACAGAATGGGATATGAAAATAGAGGTCAATTGACGAGGCGACCTGAGTCAACAATCTTTCGGCATCCAGGTCACCCATTGCCTTGAGAGGAGGATATGTGCCGACGAGATAGTCGTTGTGCGCGTCCAGGTGCAGATTTCGCGATCTCAACATGTCGAGATTGATCTCGTACGAGCGGTCGATCGCAAATTCCAGGGCTTCGGAATAGCTGGGCGCGTTCATCTGTTGGGGACTCCATTAGCTTTCGTGTAGGAAAGCCGCGCTGGCAGCCGCGGCCGTACCACATCAATCTCGTCTTGCTCGTTACTGAAGCGGCGCGTTTCAATCAGCGAGCTGCATTCGCGCCCCACTCGCTGCAGCTCCGTTCGCAGGTCGCGATGCGCTCGGTGGTACACGGAGACGACTACAGATTGTCGACGAGAGGCAGATGTTTTGGCTAATGCGAATGCATGCGATACCGACCGCACTCAACCGTACAGCTATGGCGCTGGCTTGTTTGGATCGAGCAAGTTTCATTTGAACTCCTGCGGCGACGACTGGATTGCATGGTCATGCGGATCCTTTTCCGTGTCCCAGCAATCGACGTGCCACCAAAGTCCGCTCGCGCGGGGCTTTTTTGAGGAACGAAAACCATGTGCTTTGCGCTGTATTGTCGGAATAGTTACGCCACAGCGTCGGCTCCCGGACATACGCGTCCTCAACGGGACACGGCCGAAAAACGACAACACGGAGCATCGAGTGACCATGATCGTCTCTCGACAGTGGGTTCTGAGGTGATTGGACAACACCCCGCGTACTCTTCAACGGGAGCCAACGATTGAGCCCTTTGGCGCCGAGGGCGCTCCTGCCTCCTGAGTCGCGGCATACACCGCCAAATTGCCAGGTGGCCGACGATCGCTGGTGCACCGGCGTTTGGCGCGAACGCGCACCATGCGATCAGCTTTCCGGAACCCCATGTCGAGTCGCCCGGAGGGCTTTCACCTCCGGGCGCTCCCAGAACCGTACGTGAACCTCTCGATTCATACGGCTCCCGATGTTCGGCCGTTGCCATGACATAGCTGCCAGTGATGTCAATCGGCCCTTTAATTGCGAGGTGTTGTTAAGCTGCCATTCTTTGTCTCCGGTGGCACGACGGCAGCGATCACTTCGTCGGAGCTGGTCGGGGTTGCGGAGACGGAGTGATCGCGTGTGACGAGAGAATCGTCAGCCGGAATTGGCTGAGGCCCGGCCTCTTTAACGGGTCAACTTGTTCGCGTTGATGTCGCAGCTGGGGTCATGGTCCTTTCCGAGGTAGCGGGCGCCTCATGTTGATGTCCGGATCCGACGCCTCAACGTTTGCAGCGGAGTGCGGACAAGCCGGGGCCAGCCGATTCCCATTTCTTCGTACGGTAGAGCAGGACAGTTGCGGCTTCGTAGAGATAAGTTCGCAGCAGTCGATCGCCCCAGCGTGAGATTCGGCCGTTCTGATCGATCTCGCCGGACTGGTTGCGTCGAGGCGTAAGCCCGAGATAGGCTCCAACGGCCGCCGCAGATCGAAAGCGCGACGGACCGTCGACCGTGTGCCTGAACGTCAGGGCGGTTACGACGCCCACGCCCGGGACCGTCATCAGGCGCGCGTCGTTTCATCCGCGTTTGCGAGCCGCCGAATCTCGTCGTCTATTTACTTTGCTGCCGACAGACCTGATCATGGACCAGCAAGAGAGGATCAACCACGGAACGCAGGTGGTGATCATCACCCAACAAGTCGTTGACCTGCTTCCGAAACTGAAGGCCTATAGCTCTTGGGAACAGCAGGCCGTACTCTTTGACGATGCTGCGGACTTGGTTTTCGATATCCCTTCGGATTGCGACCAGACGAGATCGCGCCACGAGAACGGCCCGGGTCCTTTGGCTCTCTTCGCTCTTGACCTTCACTTCTCGGTACCAGCCGACCCTGACCAGCTCGGCCAGTCCTCGGGCGTCATTCTGATCGCTCTTATTCAAGCGGGTCGAGAGTACGGCATGTGCGTGGCGAGCATCGACACAGACGACAGGAAGGTTAACGCGTCGGAGCTCGTGCCAAAGCCAGCTCGCCATCGCTCCAGTTTCAAAACCGATACGCTCAGCATTTGGCGCACGCTTGCAAAGTAGCTCGGTCAATGCTCCAGGTTCGGACTTGGCCTTGCCTTCGAACGTTACTCGTCCACTTTCGTCGATTACGCAGACTGAAGTTTCCCGTTGTGAGACATCCAACCCGACGTATTGCTTCATGGTAGCGCTCCGAATCGGTTGATTGCGAGTACCCGCCGTCTGCGGGTTGCCCATTCTGCGACAACACGAAGAGAGCCTCGGAAGCCGCGCGTCCTTAGACGTCGCCAAAGTTCAGCCCCGTTTCGGCGGCCGGCAACCCACTGATCGTCGAGCCATGGCAGGTGATGATCGAGCGAACTCTGCCGGGTCCGGAAGACATCATGGCGTTCGCCACGGATCACCTGTCGAACCAGCTTCCTGCTATGGCCAGTCTTGCGTACGATCTGCTTGATCGGTGTTCCGCTTTTCGACAAAGCCAAGATAGTTGCATTGGTCTCTTCGCGGCGAAGATATCCGTCATACTGCAGGCGCTCGGCCGCGGTGAGCAGCTTGGGATCGATCGTGGTCGCGCCGATGACGGTGCGGATCTGGCGCATCGATTTTCGGACGGCGTCAAGGAAGGCCCGACTGGCATTCTCCATCAAATGCCAACGATCGGCGACCTGTACCGCGTGCGGCAGGGCCTTTGCGGCCGCTTCGCCATATCCCCCGCCGCGGACCCGGGCAACGATCGCGATCGTGGGATGACCGGCAAGCCAGGCTTGGGCGGTCGCGGGCTCACGATCTGGCAGCAGGGTAACGATCCGGCGCCTTTCCAGGTTGCAGACGATGCTGGCGTATCGGTGATTGCGCCGCCAGGCCCAATCATCAGTGCCGATGACCTTGAGCGGGTCGGCCGGCGGACGGTGACGGCGTCGGACCACGCGCAGCAGCGTATCCTTACTCACCGGCAACATTAGCCGCTTTGCGAAGCCTGCCGCCGGTCGACCGCCAAGCGCCAGGCCGAGGTGATGAACGATCGAATCCATCCTCGCCGTGGGTCGGGCCGACGGCGCCAGAATCCCCTCGGCGAAGCGCTCAGTGAAGATTTGGCGCCCGCACAGGACGGCGTCGCAGCGGAAGCGGCGAGCGATTACCAGGAGCTGGACGATCCGCCCTGCGAGCGGCAAATCGGTCACGCGTCTTCGATATCGGCTATGGACACGTGGACGGTGATCGCGACGACCTCGTTCAATCGGCTGGCGGCGGCTTGTCCGCACTCCGCTGCAAACGTTGAGGCGTCGGATCCGGACATCAACATGAGGCGCCCGCTACGTCGGGAAGGACCATGACCCCAGCTGCGACATCAACGCGAATAAGTTGACCCGTTAAAGAGGCCGGGCCTCAGGCCAATTCCGGCTGACGATTCTCTCGTCACCCGCGATCACTCCGTCTCCGCAACCCCGACCAGCTCCGACGAAGTGATCGCTGCCGTCGTGCCACTGGAGACAAAGAATGGCAGCTTGACAACACCTCGCAATTAAAGGGCCGATTGACAGCCAGTGAGCGAGGAGAGTCGGATTTGCGCGGCAAAGCCGCTCAAACCAATCTCGTGCCCCTTTGGTCTTGCGACGCAGCCGCTTGAACTTGCGGCGCGCCCAGGGGATGACAAAGGCATCGATCCTCTTCAGGGTCGGACGCAACTGCGTCCGATGGAAGGGGCCGTAGTAGTTGATCCAGCCTTGAGTGTACGGATTGTAGGCCTTGGCCAGATCCTGCAGGGACTTGTCGCTGTGATGGTGAAGAGTCCAGCGCCGGATCGTCCGGCTGATGGCCTTCAGCGCTTTTGGACTTACCGCGGGCATGAAGCCGTGCGCGTGGATAGTTCCTTGCCATACCGTCTTTCTTGCTCGGAATGAGAACCCGAGAAAGTCGAACGACTGGTTCGGAAAATCGCCACGCCGGTTCGCATCCTTGCAATAGACCATCTTCGTCTTCTCCGGATGCAGCACCAACTCGCAGGCCGCAAAGTGGTCGGCAAGCGCGCTCCATAACGCCTGCGCCTCGTCGGCGCTCTTGCAGTGACAAATGACGTCATCCGCGTAGCGCTCAAACGGGACGAGGAAAGGTTCTCGCCATCCACATATCGAACGCATGATGCAGAAACAGATTCGCCAGGATGGGCTTACTACTCCCCGTACGCAAAAGGTAACTTGCGTCGCCGACCGACGGGTGGCCGCCTCCAGGGGGCGAAGTCGGTCCGCCACCGGCGGGTGAACCGGTTGGCGCAGGAATCGAGTGGCGAATCACGATTGTGTCATTGGAGACCAGGATTTCTTTGACGAGGAGTCGGACGATACGTTGGCGCTCTGAAACATCTAACGTCTTCGCGGTTGCGCGTAGCCGTGCAAGAAAGCTTGTAATTGTCTCGGCCAGTCGCAGGTATCCACCGCGATCGGCAAGCTGACTCTGAATGGCAGCTAGTACCCGGAATCAGAGCTGAGTGATACGGCAGCCTTTGAACCGCTTTTGGCGGACTCGTTTCTTCGTCCAGGCGAAGGGCTGTGCTTTTTCATTGTAGGCGCGGATGA
>NZ_JBVBEF010000176.1:0-8016 GCF_055456055.1 Bradyrhizobium sp. LeoB3 | reverse complement strand
GCGAGCGACGGCGGCTCCGAGGGGATGGCTTGGCCGGACCCCATGATCAATTTTGCTGAACTTGACGCACAGAACTCCGTATGCGGTAGCTCCGCACGTACGGATCTGAGCGGGGGGGGCGCTGGGAAACCAGCGTCCCTACCGCGACCGGACCTGATTTGCTCAAGCTGAGTCCTTCGCGTTTTGGACTCAAAGCGGTCGCTCCCACTTCTCGGGAAGCCGGCTGCCTTTTCGTTACCGCTCATTGCTGCTTCCTGATCTCGCCCGCCTTGGCGTCTTCGAAGCGATCCAGCATATGTTCCGCGATGTACGGATCAGGCTGCACCATCACCAGCGCGTGGCGGGTGGCCTTCTCGGAGAAGGGAACGAACACGCCAGGGTAAGGACAGAACAGCGCGCCATCGGTCAGCAGCTTGGACCATTAGGACCAGTCCGACATCACGCTGGCGCAAAGCAGATGATGGCGATCGGCCAGCACGTAGTGGTCCCCACGCTCCAGCTGGTGTCGCGGCTCGTCGATGGTCACGTCCACCAGCTCCAGCAGCGCGCTTCTCGCGTCGTCGTCCAACACCTGAACGTCCCTTCGGCACGATCAAAGCCCGTATGGGTGCAATGCACTTCCTAATGAAGCGCCTAAGGAATGTCTCCGCTGAGATGGCCCTGCATGTTCTCGCTTATAACCTCACACGGGTGATGAACATCGTCGGCAAACCGAGCCTGATTGCAGCCATCCGCGCCGCCTAAAGGCCGGAAAGTGCGTCCAAAAGCGCGATAACGCGTCCCTATACCCACCTTGGCCGGCTATCGGACGTTGGAACGCGTGGCCTGCAACGATTGTCGACCACGGCCGCGTCCGTTTGCACACAACCAAGACCCATAGGCGACTTTCAGTCTCCTGAGGCGCGAAAACGCGGCAACATTTCTTTTTATAACCGGCCTTTGGGCTCGTTAGATTAGATTCCGTCGAGCTTCCAAGAAATAGGAGCTAACTATGTCACGTCTCGCGCGAATTGCACTCGCGCTTTCGTTGGCGACGGTGCAGCTTCCGGCTGCCTTTGCGCTAGACAACACATCAGCGACCATTTCTCAGGAGCTTGTGCCTTTTTCCTCGGATGAAGGGCTTACGCGGCTGGCCCGCTCAACTGCCAAGGTGGACTTTCCGGCTCTTGCCAATCAGTTCGAAGCCGAGTCCAACAAAGCGTTCTGCGGACCCGCGTCTGCCGCAATTGTGCTTAACGCCGTTCAAGGTCGGAGCCCTGATCTGCCGAGGGACCGGAGCCGATTGCAGCCCGAAGATCTCAAATATGTTCCGAGCGGTTTCGATCCCACAATCCCTCGCTTCACACAGGATATGGTGATCACCAAAGGCCAGAAGACGCGCGCTCAAGTTTTTGGCGAACCGGTGATGATCAATGGAAAGCAGATCCACGACTTCGGCTATCAGGCCCGTCAGCTCGATGAGATGCTGAGGGCCAATGGTCTTTCGACCCGGCTTGTCATCGTCGATGACAGCAAGCCCGAGCAGGATATTCGGACTGATCTGGTTGAAAACCTCAAGCGTCGTGGTGACTATGTAATCGTCGCCTACCAGCGCAAGGCTGTAGGCCAAGAGGGCCCCGGACATATCTCGCCGCTTGGAGCATATGATGCCGAATCCGACTCGTTCCTGGTCCTTGACGTCAATCCGGCCAGCGCCGACTGGGTATGGATGCCAACTGCAACCCTCATCAAGGGTATGCGCACATTCGATACGATTGAGAATCGCGGGTATATTCTTATCGAGACCCCTTGAGGGCGTTCTTCACTTCGCGTCGATGAAACGGAAATTTCCGCAATTGGCCCATCAGCGACGTGGCGAGACGCCTCATTGAGGTCTGCTCCCTGAGGCAACGCGGACCAAATTTGCTCACCTTGAGTTCTTCTCGCTTTGACCCCGCAGCCGACATTGGGCTGATCGTTGCTTTCGCCGTCAACGCTCTCTCTTACTCTGTAAGCGGCGATAATGGTCGGTCTAGGGCCGAAACGCCCTCACATAGCCTCGTCCGAATTAAATCCTGAGATGCGATGATCATCAGCCAGAATCGCCGGACGAGATCGGGCCGAGAAGATGTCCTCGACTTCGAGACGCATGGTGTCGTGGCATTCGCACGCCGCTGCCGCGAGCCGTGGTCGGTCGATCTCGATTCGGCCTCGTTGATCAGACCTTATCGCCCCGCGCTCGCGCAGATTGCGCATCAGGAGCGTCACGGTCGTTCGTCGTACACCGAGTATTTGCGAAAGCGCCTGCTGGGTGAGCGGCAGTACGTCGTGGTCGATGCGATCGCGAAGCTGGAGCAGCCAGCGAGCCATGCGGGCTTCGACCGGGTGCAGCGCGTTGCAGGCCGAGCCGAGCTGGAACTGTACCAGCATCACTCTAGTGTATTTCTGGACCGCGTGCCGGATCACAGGGCTGCGGTTGAAAGCGGCGTGAAATCGCGATGCAGGGATCCGCGTGGCGGTGCCTGCCGCATGTACGACCGCGGTAGCGGCCGACGGTGACGGCCCGAGCACCGAAAGCATGCCTACTGCCCCCTCGCGTCCAACCGCGGCGGTGGCAACCGTCCTTCCGTCCGCCATGTCGATCATCAGCGAGATGGCACCGCTATGAGGGAAGAAAATGTACTCGATCTCGTCACCCGCTCTCGAAAGGACCGTGTCTTGATCGAGCGGGATCCTCTGGAGCTCGGGCCCCAGTAGATCGAACTCCGATGCAGGCAGTATCGCAAGAAGGCGGTTACCGTTTCCGACGGAAGGCCTCACTGCGGGGAACCGGCAGCGAAGCATCCGCGGCGTGCACCCTTTGGGGCGTCGCGGAATGGTGATCTCAACATAGGTTTAAATCTGCTTCCTCTACGCGCACCGATTTGAATTCACTTAGGAGACAGTTTCACTCTCAAAAAAACAACTTCCAAACTCTCGCCGCGAGAAAAAAGGCTTTCTGCTCGCAGTATCATGAAGGGGGTTGATGCAAATGACTGCCGGATGCAACTGAAAAAAGAGCATAGCAGGCAGGGTGACGCAGCAGTTCCAATTCCGGTCCGCGGCGAACGCTACTGACATTTGCGCGGCGGAGGCCCGTCAAAGCGGTCGGTGAGCCTCCGGCGGCGGCGCCTAGCTAGTCTGGATAGCCAATGCGCAGCATCTCCCGCCACGTTGACGAGGCAATTGAGTAGATGCTTTGCCGCAGTGCATGAGTCCGAAATTGTGAAGGGTTGCGGATACCGGCCGCTTGAGGGACGGCGCCGCGAGTTCGGCGGCCGGCGTCCGAAAGCCTCCAAAGGAGGAAACCGCGCCTAAGGGTGTGTTTCGGCTTCGAACGTTGGCCCCTTTCGGCGTCCAAGGTTGACCCCAGCGTGCAAAGAGTTTTCGACGGCCGTTCATACGCTTGAGTGATCTGCATAGGGTCAACCTTGGATGCCGATCGAGGGTCAAATGGCGTGCCTATTCACATTTCGCCTTCAGTTTTCGAGCCGCCGCCGCGATTGAGGAGAATTGCTCGGTCCAATTGTAGCCTGTCCGGGAATAGACGGTGATCTCGCGGCCGTCGAGATGAAGCTGCGCGCGGTATCCGTCCGCCTTGATTTCATAAACCCAACCGCGACCGTCCGGTGGCTGGTTGCGCAGGGTCGGATCGCACGGGTTGATGAAGCCCGGCTTGGGTGCCTTCCGCGCTCCGTTGATGTCAGCCAGACCAGATCCAACTGAACGCAATGCAACAGCACACATAACAACGCTTCGCCCGAAAGACCCTGTCATGCCGAAGATTCGAATCCGGCCGAGCCGAATCGTTCCCGACACTGGCCAACAGGTGGAACTTTCATGAATCGATCTGCGTTGCGGGGAGGGTAAATGGAGAAACCCATGGCAAAGAAAGCGAAGAAGCAGTCATCACGCGCCCCGAAAGCAGGATCGGGCCCGAGTAGCCGGCGGCCAGCGGTACGAGGTCAGCTACGAGTCGAAAAAGACGGGCCGATCGGCGTCCGCGGTCAAGAAAGCAGTGAAGAAGGTCGGCAATAGCGGCAATAGCCGACGGAAAGTGGAGCGACGGCTCGCGCGTTAGCAGCGCATAAGAGGAGATGGACTCTTGCCCAAGGAAAATGACCTGGAGGGGATCCAAGACCGAGGAGGCAAACACGGTGGTCAGGCGGGCATGCCCAAGTCGCCTCCGCGCCCCAGCACGAACGACGAGGATGTCGTCCGAAAAAAGGATGAAGGGAACGCGAGCGTCCGAGGTAGTCAATTCTATCGACGAGGTGAGATGTCGCGACGATGGTAACGGGGACCTAAAGGCGCCGGATAAGGTGACGGCCAACTTGCATAGGTCGGCCGGTCGCGCCTGTTAAACGACAGAAACGCCATAATATTCTTTCACCAGGCGTCCAGCAGCCGGATCACTCCAGTTCCACGCACTCTCATCACGATACTTGGGTGCCCCGCGGAGCTGATCCTCGGTGATCCCAGTCACGTAGCCACCCAGGCTCGTGTCGTACTTGAACGATTGCCACGGCAGCGGATAGTGATCATCGCCGATGCCGAGGAAGCCACCAAAGCTCAGGACAGCGTAAGAGACGTTGCCGCTAACTTTGTCGATCATCACGCGTTCGATAGTTCCGATCTTTTTATTCTCGGCGCCGTAAACTGAGGTGCCTTCGACCTTGTCGCTCCCGATCAGATTGACTGTCTCGCGAGACTCCGCTGCCATTTGAACCTCCTGTGTCAGGTTATGGGGATTCAATCGCAGCAGGACGCTCGATGTTCCTCCGTGCAGGCTGCCCATCATTTTGGGTCCTGGTGATGGAGTTGAGAACAAGCAACTCGGCGCCTGCCGGCGTGATTTTCACGCAGGTGCCGCTCTCGTGCAGCCCCAGCCAGCCGCGCTCGATTGCGAGTTTGAGGCCGGCGCCATATTCAGCGGGATTGGCCGTCTCCCGACCTATGAATGGGTAATTGATCTTCTCGATGTGGATGCGGCCGTCCTGTAGCCGCGACGGCGTTGGCCAGCTCCAGCAGCCGGCGCGCGGCTTTCTCCGGGTCCACGTAGGGCTTGTCTTCGATGCACTTCATGCGCCTTATCTCTTGTGCCACGGTCGATTTCGATCCTGCGAGATTCGGCGCACCCCCGCAATGGCCTCATCGCCCAGCCTCACCGTTGCTGTTGAGATCGCCGAGCGCCTTAATGCGCACGAAGCTCGGCGCGAAGAAGACAAGTTGTCAGCCTGACTGTCTGACCTATTCAGCGCATTAATCTCCGTCCTTTGAAACTCGCATCTCGCTGTAGCGTTTGGAGTCAGGTGGCTGGGGCAATAACAAGAGGAGGGAATCAAATGGCCGATCAGAAATTAGACGTGCGCGGCATAGTCAAAGAACAAGAGAGTCGCGCGGCTGCCAGTGCCTCCCTCGGCTTCAACGCTGTGAAGCCACTCGTTGAGTTCCAAGCGTCGATGATGCGGCTGTTTGCCGAGAATGTTGATCAGGCGGCGAGCAACTATGAAAAGAGCTTCGAAGCCGTCAGCAAGCTCGTTGAGCGTTCGAGACGCGAGGCAGCGTAGAGTTTGATGGAAAAGAAAACGCCCCGGCACCTCTCCGGAGAAGCTGCCCCAGGGGCGTAGCTCGCCTGATTGGGTCAGATTAATTGCATAGCTTTCCTGGTTCGGGTTCGTTTAAGGGGGGCCGTACCGCGCTCAAAGCGAAACGGCCCCAGCGGCACGAAGCTGGGGCCTTTTCAAACGCCTTGAGCTAGCCGCGCTCGATCGCGAGCTTGAGCCCGGCGCCATATTCGGACGGCTTGGCGTTCTCGTGATCCATGAATGGGTAGTTGATCTTTTCGATGTGGATGCGTCCATTTTGCACGGGCTCGACGGTATGTGCGAGCTCCATCAGCCGGCGGCCGGCTTTCAGGATCGGCGTAGGGGCGGTTCTCTGCGTAGTTCATGCTGCGAATTTATCTTCCTTGTCCGGGCCGCGCATGGCGATCTTCAGGGCGTCGTCGGGCAGCGGTCGCTGGAGTGCCTTGGCCTCATCCCACGGCGCGCGCAGCCAGACGTCGCGCTCCTCATCCGTCGTCAGGATGACCGGCATGGCCTTGTCATGGATCGGTTTGACGACAGCGTTCGCCTCGGTGATCAGGAAGCTATAGACGAACTGTTCCGATGCACTCAAGTCAATGCTGTAGCTATCGAGTAAACTGGCGTTCTCGTACCAGCTCGCAACGACACTTTCCGACGGCGGCGTCGTCCGGCGTACCTGCGGTTTGCGGTCTAAACTCATGCTCATGATGATGTCACCTATTCAAGGGGCCATCAACTACGGGCGTGAAGACAAGCAAATCGCCTCAGCACTTGGCCTGACATAACGGCCCTATAGCTGCATTGAGAAGGAAGTCCGGTTTGGGTCCAAAACGCGACATTGCGTTGCCGGGCTTCAGTCGCGTTGCCTGCCGTGTCTACGCAAGTCTTCGATCCAGCGAGCACGTTGCTTGTTGCCAGCAAGCGAGCCGCCAAAAGTGGTCCGTTCGCGATTCATAACTGTTTCAGGAATTCCAGGAGGGCATTGTTCACGTCTTTGGCGCGCTCTTGCTGAGTCCAATGACCGCAACATTTCAAGACTATTGACTCGCGAAGCAAGGGCACGGACTGTTTCAGGCTAGGGATGAGATGGTCCCAATTCGGAGATCTGTAAACCGCGTCTCGATCGCCGACGATATATAGTGCCGGGACCTGAACCTTTGCGCCAGACCATGGTGCGAGCAACTCCCAATTGCGGTCAATGTTGCGATACCAATTCAAACCTCCTCTAAAGCCGGTGCGCTTGAACTCCTCGACATAAAATTTGATGTCATTGTCCGTGAGCCACGCCGGCAATGATTGGGTCGTAGGCTTCCCATCAAGCCAACCACCGTCACTAGGAAGCATCGTGAGCGACGCAGGATTTTCAACCGCCGCATCGCCAGATAGGGCAAACAATGTTGTCTTGATTGCGTTGTGAACGTCCTTTTCGAGTTCCGCCTCGGCAACGCCCGGCGTCTGGAAATAGAGTTGATAGAAGCGCTGCTTTTCCGCCCTCGGCATGACAGTGCTTGGTCGGTTGGGACCACGCACCGGAAACGGTACGCTCAAGCTGCCGACCGCCCTAAATCGATCCGGTCTAAACAGAGCGCAGCGCCAAGCGACCGGCGCTCCCCAATCATGTCCGACAATGACTGCTTGATCCGTGCCGATCGCGTCGAGCAACCCGACCATGTCTCCGGTCAGATGCAATAGAGTATATTGATCGATCGCATCCGGTTTGTCCGTCTGCCCGTAACCACGCATGTTGGGCGATGGCGCGATATCCGGCGGCAGCGAGTGCTTCTAATTGGTGCCGCCACGAATACCAGCACTCCGGAAAGCCATGGCAGAGAAGCACAGTTGGGCCGTCCCCTGCTTCGGCCAGGTGCATTCGAATGCCATTTGTCTCGATAAATCGATGCGAGATCGTCATCTGCCAACCTCCGCTCTGCATTTCCGTAGCTCCTCTTGATCGGCTGGATCGCCGACACCCAGTCGAACGGCAGACCGCCCAAACGACATGCTCTATGAATTTATTTTCGAGCCCGCACCGCGCCTCGATGTACAAACGCCGACCGAACCCGAACCGAATTACCGGGATCCCTGGCGCAGGGGAAAATCCGGATAGCCCCAGTCATGGTCGCGATTGACGATCCCGATCCCGATGGAGCAGGAATTGATGTCTTCCTCGCCCGCCCAGGATGAGACGCCGGCGTGCCAGGCGCGCTTGGCTTCGGGCACGCACTGCACGACGTGGCCGTCCTCCAGCACGATGTAGTGAGCGGAGAGCTCGGTTTCCGGCGACGGTCGTCGGCAGCTGGCTGGGCGCGCGAAAAGGAGCCAGTGTCTGCTCAGGGTGTGCGCCGTGACAAGGCGGCGCTTTCCAGTGGGTGCAAGTCCCACCCGGCAAACGCTCCAGCCGGAAGCAATC
>NZ_JBVBEF010000175.1:0-8256 GCF_055456055.1 Bradyrhizobium sp. LeoB3 | reverse complement strand
CCCTGATCCGAAAAAGCGCCCCGCATGCGAACCCCCGACGATCCATGATCGATATAGAATCATCAATCGCAGCCCCTGACGAGGGCTTTTTCAGCAGACTGCTAGAGGTTAGCATGCAAATTACCTAAGCGCTCCAGCCCCTGCTCAATGAGAGATATTGGAAGATAGCTGAAACACAGGCGCACGTGACGGCCACTTCGTGGGCCATAGTTGCGACCATTTATAAGGTGCACGTCGTGCTCGCGGCTCGCAGCTTCAATAAACATCTCCGGATCCGTACCCGCGGTAAGCCGTACCCAGAACGAGAAGCCCCCGCTTGGCACCGTATATTCCGGCTCGCAAATCCGGCTGCGCTGCAACAACCTATGCACGCTGTCTCGCTTCGCTTGGTAGTGCTCGCGTAAGCGTGTTATGTGCGCGTCAAGAGCGCTCGATTGCAACAACCCCAAAACGACATTACTCAAAACCGGACTTACGCCGCCGTCGGGTTTGAGGTGCGCAAGCCTGTTGATGATGTCGGACTCCGCAAGCACCCAGCCTACCCGTAGCCCCGGTCCGGCAACTTTTGAGATGCTATGGACATTGATCACGTTGTTGCCTGGCGCCAGCCAATGCACTGGACCGTTATAGGGCAACTCAGCATAGACAAGATCCTGCACCAAGAGAGCGCCACTGCGGGCTAGCAGGCCCGCCAACTTGGCCACATAGTCGCACGACATCTGGCGCCCGGTTGGATTATGAAATGCTGGCATCGTGTAGAAAAGCTTCACCCGGGCATTGGTCTGCAGCATTGCCTCGACTTCGTTCAGATCCACTCCCTCTGCGGCCAGACCTAGCTGGACCACGGTTGCACCCGCGATCGAAAACGTACGCAGTGCGCCCAAGTAGGAGGGGTCCTCCGTCAGGACCACGTCACCGGGGTCAATCCAGCCATCGGCAAGCAATTGTAAAGCCTGTGAAGCACCACCCGTAAGCATAACTTGGTTATGCCGCACGCCGTACCTCAGTGCGAGCTTTGTACGAAGTTCGGGCAAACCCGCCGCATCCGTATACTGCGGCAGATCGGCGGGAGCGACACCTGTACCTCCGTCAAACGCGCCTGGCCACGGCAGTTCTGCAAACATCACCGGGTCGGCCAGCGCGTGGCCGAAATTGATACCATGTTTCGCAGTTGAGGAGTTGAATGGCGCAAAGCCCTGAGCGACAGCGCTGCGTTTTGAGATGCGCGAATTCATGGCTTCGTCATTCGGATCTTCATGATTGCCAAATCTGTTCTTTGCAAAAGCGCTTATTGTACTCCGCGGCAAAGTTTGCGGGTATTGGCGCGCTGAAACGGGGAAAGTCCACCGACGTCTTTGGCTGGGCTGCTACGGCTGATGTCTCGAGGGACGGCCGCCACGCACCGCCAAAGTAGTGCTGGCCGTAGCCCATCGCTAGCTCAGGTACTACGGGATAGAGTAGGCTCAGGAACAGCGAGATCTGCGCAGCATTCCATGTCCAACCGTCTGCATGTGCAAAGCCAGCTAGCTCGAAGTACTTGTCGATGATATCAAGCGCATCCCAGAAACGCAGTGTGGTGACCGCATCGGCGTAATCTTCAGCGAAGCGGCGGAAATTCGGGGACAGTTCGGTGCTCTCTACTGTGCGTGCGTTTTCTGCATACCGGCGTAACGCATCTTCCCAGACCCGAATGCGTGAGGCTGCCGAGATGAGCCCGTCGAGATCAAAATCGTTTGCGTCGGTTCCAAACGGCTTGGCCACTCGCGCCAGTGCATAACGGAGTACGTTTGGCCCCACCTCGCGCGCCACTTCATCGGCCCAAAGAGCATGATCACGACTGGTGGAAAACTTTTCGCCTTCCAGCTTGTAGAAATCCTGGACGGAGTGATTTTTGGGAATTGGGTAGCCGCGCGCGAGCAGAGCGCCGGCCACACCTAGCGTGTAATAGAAGCGGTTATCTTGCCCCATGAAGAAAAGAAGCTCGGTGTTCTGGTCGTGCAACGTCGCGTTTGCGTCCAGACCGGCGCGGGCGCATTGCTCGCGAATTCCGGTGTCGAAGCACCAGAGGCCCTCAAACCATGTAAGCAGCGTTTGGCCGATCAGAGAGTCAGGCTGTTTTACCTCCACACCGTGCCTGAAATGGCGGGTCATCGGCAAGCCGCGCACCTCCCGGTGTAGCCAAGCGCGCGCCTTGGCGCGTATCGGCTCGGGCCATGTGCTTTCTCCAATGGCTTCGTGCAGTGGGCGAGCGAGACGTGGCATGTCGAACACGGCCTGCGTGATGGGTCTTAGCACAAGATCGCGGCCGCAGGTGACGTGCCGTGCGTCACGGATTGTGTCGTGCTGAAGAGCCAGCCCGCAGTTCTCACACAGATTGCTGTCGCAAGGCGATGAGCAAGCCGGGCAACGGCCAGTTGCGAGCGAGTCCGTAACGAGCTCATCGCAATGGTCGCAATACAGTTGGACGCCCTGCCGTACGTCGACGTAGCCGGCCCCTTGCAGCTCGCGGAATATAGCTAGCGCATTTTCCTTGTGAATCGCGCTAGATGTGCGCACGAACACATCGGGAGTAATTTGCACGGCGCGCAAACACTGTAAGATCTGGTGAATGTATCGTTCTGCGACCTCGCTAAAGGATTGGCCGAGCTTTCGTGCCGTTTCGAGCGTATATGTGCCGTGCTCGTCTGAGCCAGTGATGTAGTAGGCCCGATGGCCGGTCATGCGTTGAAAGCGGACGAAAATATCAGCGAGTAAATACACGCCGCCGATGTGACCCAGATGTAGTTTGCCGTTAGGGCAAGGCGGCGCGGGACAGACAAAATAGGTGCGCACGTCAATCCCACCAAATCGAGATAAACTTGAGAGCGCTGTCTTGGCTGATATTACGGATAGTGTGCGTCTGATGTGGCGACATGTAACACAAGGTCGTTTCGCTAACCTCACGGACCTGACCGTCGACTTCGAATTCTCCACGACCAGAGATCAGTACCCAAAGTTCGTGCTCCTGATGATCGTGCGGGTCGACCGCATCGCCTGGAGCGAGCTCCACGACTGAAGCGCCAAATGCTGGGCTGAGACCCTCCGGGAGATGCTCCAAAAGGCGCCAGACCAGAACGCCGTATTCGGTTCGCATCAGAGAATGATCGGCCTGCTTCGTGTACACGTTGGTCTTCCTCAAACGTGGCTATCAGTCGCGATAGAATATGCCATTGGGAATCTTCAGGTTTTCAAGATCCGCCACCGCTTCCTCTGGTGGGTTGTAGGCGCGCTTCATGCGGTTGTATTCGGTGCGTGTCGGACCTCCAGTGGATGCGCGCTGGAACACCAAGTGAATCGCACGACGCGACCGATCGCTCTTGTTTGGCAGTGAGTAATGGGGCGCATAATCGTCGAAAATGAAAGCATCGCCAGCCTTCAAGTGCACCGGCTCCCATGTGAAGGTTTCGGCGATCTCCGGGCGAATCACGCCGCCGGCATCCATCGGAAACACTCCTTCCTTATGGCGAGCTGGCGTGAAGAAAAGCCCACCGTTACCCGGGTCCGAGTCGTCCACGGCAATGGATGCAATTGCGTGCACCATGCGTTCGGGTATCTTGTGCGGGATATGATAGATGTCCTGATGTGGGCGGTATCCGCCGCTGTCCGGATACTTGAAGATCAGAAGTTCCTTCAACATCCGTGTTTCCTCATTCAAGAGTGTCTCGACCGCTGTACGAATGCGGCCATCGGCCAGGAGCGCCTCCCGTAGAGGGGCATGGTAGTCTAAGAAGTTCTCGGCCTTGGAGATAATCTTGCGGCTGTCACTCGTCTTCTCGAACCACAACATCCACTTGTCGGAGCTTACATCCCAACGTGCGACTTCCTCAACGAAACGAGAAATCTTGTCGCGCGTGGCTGGATCGAAGAACTGTTCCAATCGAAGATATCCATCCTTATGCCATTTCGATTGTTGTGCCTCAGTCAGCATGTGTGAGCTCCTTCGTAAGATGAGACGGATCAGTTGTGCTTTACCCCAGGCGGCTTGCTAGCACCGCATTAAGAGCGGTCGCGCTCAATAGGCTCAGCAACATCACGTCAGGGCCGAATCCACGGACCAACTGCCCTCCGACCAGGGGAAAGCCGAAGAGCCCGAGGAAGTATGCGAGCGTAAAGATCTGCGAGGTAGTGGGCACGGAGACGCCGTGCTCGCCGGCAAGATTGACGGCTATCGTGTTCAAGGTTGAATAACTTAACCCATAGCCGGCGGCAAAGAGGACGGTGGCCGCGATATAGAGTGAGGTGCTGCCACCATTGAGAAGGAACAACACCAGAGACGCAGCGGTCAGTAGGATGAGCGTGAGCGCCAATCGCTGTAACGGCAGGCTGCCCATGAGGTGAGCGACCGAGAAGCGTAGTACCACGCTCGTAGCAGTAAAAACGAGAAAGAACAGATCGGAATTCAAGTGACGTGATGCGGAATACGCGCTCTGATATGTGGACAGCCCCGCGAACATGCAGGCTGAAATCGCAATCATGGCGATGGGGAGTGCTGTGCACTTCTGAAGCAGTGTCGTAGTCGCGGCCAGTGTAATTTCGACATCCGGCATCGGCACTGCCGATAGCCTCGACATCGCGCGTCTTGTAAGGTCTACGCAGGCGGCTGCGATCACGCACGCAATCGCAAGCACCGCATAAATCGTGGCCAGCGAACCAGTGTATTTTGCAAGCAAGTGACCAAGTGGAGCCGCTAGGCCGAGCCCAGCCATTTGTGATCCGGATAAGACAGTCAAATACTGAATACGTGCCGAGGGACGTAGATGGCGGATGATCTGCAGCGGTGCCAGAATGAAGAACACTGACCAAGAAGAGCCCACCAGTAATCCTCCACCGTACGCCGCTCGCCTATCGAGGGCAGCGCCGGCAAAGGCCAGCATGGCTAAGGCCATAAATAGCGAGGCGACAGTCAACGTGGGCAATAGGCCTATCCGCTTTGCCAGCCAGCCTGCCAAGCAACAGGAAACGAGAGTGGCAGCCATGCCGCTGGAAATAATAAGACCCGCGGCTCCACTATCCGTTCCGAGCGCATGCATGTAGTCCGGCAATAGAAAGCTAGTGCCGTAAGCTGCTGCAATGATAATGGAGGCAATCAAAAATGGTGCAAAGGCGCGGTAGTCGAGCGTGCCTGAAAGCTGGTCGGCGGCTTTAGCCGTTCCATCCGCAATCCGGCCCCGCAGCGGTGAGGTCGAACCGCCGTTCATATGCTACCCAGTCGGGTTGATGGCATCGCAACCACACCGGCGTCTCGTTCAGACGTGTCCGAAGGTGCGTAAACCTCAATCATCTGCCTGTCGGATGTATTCAAATAGAACGGTCGGCCGAGGAGGCTATTAATAATCAGGCTGTTGCGGTACGCGACCAAAGATAGATTGGCGCTCTGCAATCCGTGCTGCACGCGGCTTTGATTTTGTAGATATATTGGTCCTGGCATGTGCCGACTGAAGCGGACTGCGTAGTCCGGGCCGAGTACGGGCAGGCCGTCTTCCATACACGCGCCTTCGAGGAGGGCCTGCAAGAAGGGCGGCGTACGTGGCTGGAAGCCTGTAGCAAGCACTATACGATCGACGAGGATGCAGCTATTTCGCTGCGTTGCGATCTCATTTAGATCTACTCGCCAGCGCTTGTTGTGGGACGTGACGTCTTTCACGACTACGCTGGACAACACACGAAATCGGTCGGCCAGCGTGCCATCCAGGCTGCGTTCGTACAGCATTTCATATAGGCGGTTGCACAAATCGACAGAAATACCATCGCTCGTAAGCATCTCGCCCTCGACTATGTTCCGGCGTTGCTGAAGCGGTAGAGCGTGAAAGCGACGGCTATAGGCGGGCGTGTAAGCCTCATTCACGAAACTGTTGTCGTCGATGGCAAACAAGTTCGAACGCGACGTTGCCCACGTGATCTGGGTGGATACAGAACGAGTAAGAATATCCTCGATGATCTCAGCCCCGCTCTGACCGCCTCCCACAACGAGCACATGCTCGGCTGCATACGGTAGCTGCCGCTCGAGATAGTCGGCTGCATGGTAGACGGTGTCACATAGCAAAGATCTGGCACAGGCCGGGATCTTGGGCTCTACGCCAACGCCGACAACAACGGCGCGCGCCAAGTATGTGGTTGTATTCGTGCTGATGCGGTAGCCATCCCTAAAAGGAACAACATCCTTGACTTCCTCGGAGAAGCGGAGCGTATTGAGTCGCCCTGCGACCCACCGGTAATACTCAATGAACTCCCGCCGGGACGTTGAAGCATTGCGCTTGTTGACAAAGCTGTAGAGCCGACCATGCAGTGCCAAATAGTTGAGGAATGAATATGGGCTAGTAGGATCGACCAGGGTCACGCAATCCTTGAGCGGCGACACCTGTAGGCGACTGTTCGGCAGCGCAAGGCCTGGATGCCAAAAGAGTGCGTCTCGCTTCTCCAGGAAAAGTGCGCGGAGCGGAGTAGGTTCAATAAGCGCTGCGAGGCTAAGGTTAAATGGGCCGATGCCAATTCCGATGAGGTCCAGCATTTCCATAGAAGTCTCTTTGAGCTCGTGTAAGTTCTTGACGTTGGCGCTCGTGTAAATTCTGCTCGGGTCCGGGCGCGTCGCTTCATTACTGAAGCACGTTTGTGTGACTTGGGATGGGGCAGCGGCTTGGCCCGCAATGGCGCGTCTTGCAAGCCGTCTGCTGAAACCTCTCATTCGTGGGAACACTAAAGTCCGGCTGCGACCATCTTCACCCACCCATCCGGTGGTCTCTGCTTATCAGCAATCGCCGTGCCAGCCACAAAATCTCGACTGCGCCTCGTTGGACGAGAAGAACATGCCCACCTACAGCATTTCGTGCGGAATTGCCCCGGCAGCTCCGTCGGATTTACGACATTGAGGCGGCAATCGGACATCCACATACGGAATACCGAGCGCACGGATCCATGGCTGAGAAACGAACACACTGTGAATGCTCATCTACGCCGACAGTGCTCAAACCATCATGATCTTTCCACGCATTGTCAGCCCTTCAGGCCTCGCAGACCGCTTGTCTGTGGTGTCGCACCAGGAGAGCTGCGTCGCACTACGCGGGCAGCAGACATCTTCGGCTCCGCAATGTTGGCAGTTTCTCAGGTAATAGCGGTGGACAGTTCCGCTTTGGCTGATTGCGGCGGCCTTTTTTTTTGGGCTTAGCCAAGAGGCCGGTGAGCGTAAACAACAAACAGCGCCGCCAAGCGCGAGGAGTTTCTGGTGACGGAGCCTTGCCGACGCGCGCCCGTGCGGGCGATCTTCTGATTGGCTAACGTGCGGCACACACCGGCTTGTGCGCTTTCGAAACGTGAGTAGCCTCAAAGCATGTCCTGTTCTAGTAAAAACCTCCGGCCGCAGCGCGCGACCGGAGGCTTGCGTTGGAACGTTAGCACATCGTTGTCCAGCGTTAACTGCTCCTTGCCAGCGCCGTTAACACGCCAGGTTATGGTCCCCCTGGCATTTTCTTTAAGCCACGCACTCAGCGCACGCAGACGTGTAGCTCGCTTCTGCGCAGACTGCCCGAGCTCCGCAGTCGGGTTTCTAAGGTCCTTCAAGGCTTGGCCGAGCGTGGCCTTGAACCGCCCCGGGTTTGCCGGAGGCTCCAGCTCCTGAGAGGATGGCCATGACGAGCAAGACGACGAACAGATTTTCACCCGAGGTCCGGGCCCGTGCGGTTCGGATGGTTCTGGATCACGCGAGCGAGCATCCGTCCCGCTGGGCGGCGGTGACCTCGATTGCGGCCAAGATCGGCTGCACGCCGCAGACGCTGCATGACGGGTCAAGAAGGCCGAGGTCGACAGCGGGCAGGCGTTCCGACCGACATGGCTGAGAAGCTGAAGGCCCTGGAACGGGAAGAACCGTGAGCTTCGGCACGCCAATGAGATCCTGCGCAAGGCGAGCGCCTATTTTGCGACGGCGGAGCTCGACCGCCGGTCCAAGCCATGATCGCCTTCATCGACGATCACCGTGGGACGTTGGGGTCGAGCCGATCTGCAGGGTCTTGTCGATCGCCCCTTCGACCTACCCCGCCCATGTGGCCAAGCGGCGCGATCCGACCAAGCTGTCGGCGCGCGCCAGGCAGGATGAAATGGACCCGCGGAGCGGGACCGCTTGAACCGGTTTGTTAGTTGGAAACTGACTGCTCCTGATCCCTTTCTATCACGCAGCCAGAGACGCTGTCTGCTGCAGTTGCTGTGGGCATGTGGTCAACGCGGCAG
>NZ_JBVBEF010000174.1:0-8300 GCF_055456055.1 Bradyrhizobium sp. LeoB3 | reverse complement strand
GGAAAATGATGGCGGAGAGAGTGGGAGTCAAACTCCCGATTTCGATTACTCCACTTCGAAAGACTGAAAGCCGCTGAATAAACGCTCGCCTGCCTCCTGCAAAGGTTTCGAGTTTGAGCCCGGTTCGATTCGGGCGATTGTTGAGCACGGACCGTGCCGGCGCAGATCGTTTGCTGTTTTTTGCGAGCTAATGCCGTCCGCATCCTGCTGGTATTTGTGCTGGTATCGGCAACAATCGCCGACAAAAGTGGCTTCAAATTCAAGTGGTTATGGCTCTAGGCAATTATCGGCCAGGGGCACCACGGGAAAAATACCAATAACAACAATAACTTAAGGCATTGGTTTGATTCCGGATTTCCCAGGGCAAATTTTCGCCGCGCATTGAAAACACAAGTAAAAGTCCACTCCAGCCGTCTGTTTTGTTGGCATTTTTGTTGGTATCGCGAAACGAAACGTTCGCGGCGAATTTCGATATTCCGAACGAAGGAATTGAGGCCTCACGTTCACCACTTTTCGCGTGACGTTCGGACGTCAACCTCAAATGACGAACCCGGGGTGGCTGGCCATAGAGGAACGTGAACGCGTTCACGATTGCTTCGATGCTAATCAGGTTTCTTCCCGGCTGGCTGCGTCGGGGAAGCGATTGAAGATTCTGTCCCCGCCAATTGCGCTGTCGAGATGACCGACATGGATTCCATCCTCGGCGAATTCCTTCGCCATGGCCTGCGCGAGCGTTCGAAGCCCAGCCTTCGCTGAGTTGAACGCGCCATAGTTCGGCCTGTCGCAAAGCGATGCGCTGGCGTGGCTCGTCCAATTACTGGTCCAACCTTTCGATTTCCGTCGGTGCTGGACAGCGGGGTTGTTGGCGTTGCCCTCCAAAGGTGGAGGTCACACGTTCGAATCGTGTCGGGCGCGCCACCAAGAGATTACGTAATCGGTTCAGAGCGCCGGCTCCCCGCACAGGACTCATCTCATTGATGAGTTGAAGGGGGGCGACCTATGGAGCACCGGCTCCATCTTCTCCCGCTCCTCGCACCTCACTTACATGGATGGAATCTTGAGCCTTAACCGGCACAGGGGATCGAGCGATGACGGTGGCTACGGAGACCGCTGGCGCATCGGGGCATATGCAAATCGGAAAACCAGCTTGTGCTTTTCGACGAGCGCTTCCGTAAGCGCAGATCGGGAGCCCGCAGACTGCGTATCGAGAGACCGCCTTTTGGTCAGGCGGAGAGCGGCCAAAGTGCCTGGATGAGGCCATCCGCTGCAACCAGAAACCCGTCGTACACGACGCGGCCATCGGGTGCGATCACGACGAACCAGGGAGTTCCGCCGGACCGATACGCCTCGATGATCGCGGGCACAGCGTCTTATGAGATCGAGTCAGCGACAGCATGCCCAAACGGAACACGTAGTCCATATCGTCGTTGATTTGCCCGCAGACGATCGAAGGTGTTGATTTCCGAACCCTCGAACACGGTCTGGATGGCTGGCCAACACCCTTTTCGCGAAGTTCCTCGGCAAGTGTCACGAATGTGGGAAAGCCACGTCTATGACAGCCCGCGCACCAATCCTGAAAGAAGTACAGTATCCTAAAACCCTGGCCCAACTCGGCCAAGGTCAACGGGCTACGCTCGTCGCCATTTTCATCGATCCACCGGACATCCTCGAGCGTAGGTGCGGGCAGGCCCACAATTCCCATCCCCTTGAAATCCCCACGAGTGCGCTTGCGGCGTCGTGCGCCGAGCGACGTTTTCTAAATTTAGGCGACCGCACTGGTCCTGTGCGGCAGCACCCAGTTCGGACGTGCAAAATGGCAGGTATATCCGTGCGGAATTCGTTCGAGATAGTCCTGGTGCTCGGGCTCGGCCTCCCAGAAATCACCGGCTGGCTCGACTTCGGTGACGACCTTGCCAGGCCATAATCCCGACGCGTCAACGTCCACGATCGTATCGAGCGCGACGGCCTTCTGATGATCGCTGGTGAAATAGATCGCCGAGCGATAGCTCGTACCACGGTCATTCCCTTGCCGGTTGAGTGTGGTCGGATCGTGGATCTGGAAAAAGAACTCGAGCAATCGGCGATAGGTCGTCTGCGAGGGATCGAAGACGATCTCGATCGCCTCGGCATGGGTGCCGTGATTGCGATACGTCGCATTCGGCACGTCGCCACCTGTGTATCCGGCCCGGGTCGAGATCACACCGGGCAGCTTGCGGATGAGGTCCTGCATGCCCCAGAAGCAGCCACCGGCGAGCACAGCACGTTCGGTCGTCATTAGATGTCCTCCACCTGGTTGAGATAGTCACCGTAGCCCTGCTCCACCATCTCGTCGCGCGGCACGAAGCGCAGCGAAGCCGAATTGATGCAGTAGCGAAGGCCGCCGCGATCGCTCGGTCCGTCAGGGAAGACGTGGCCGAGATGGCTATCGCCATGCGTCGAACGCACTTCCGTCCGGATCATGCCGTGGCTGGTGTCGCGCAGCTCATTCACGTTTGCGGGTTCAATCGGCTTGGTGAAGCTCGGCCATCCACAGCCCGACTCATATTTGTCCGACGATGCGAACAGCGGTTCGCCCGAGACGATATCGACATAAATGCCTGGTTCTTTGTTGTGCAGAAGCGCACCGGTTCCTGGGCGTTCGGTCGCGCTCTGCTGCGTCACTCGATATTCCTCCGGCGACAGCTTCGCGACCGCAGCGTCCTGTTTTCTTGTAGGGGGCCATGGATTCCTCCTTCGAATTCATGCCATGGAAGATGGATACTCGATCCGAAGGTGTCCAATACGCCACGACTATAGATTCAATTACCAACGGCACGCACAGCAGGTGCTGGCATCGACCTCTCCGCTAATCTGCCTCTGGTCCTCAGGTCCTGCGACGGCAGCGCCCGTGTCACGCGGCCAAGGGGCTCGCGATCCGCGCGCGCTGCCGGTCCGCCCAGGCGGAGACGGCGTCTGATGCGATACCGAACGCGGTAAGCAACGCTTGGGCTGCGTCGAGTCCGTGAGATTCGTCGGGCGACACCACGGCTTCGATACCAAGCTCATTGAGCTGCGCAGCCTCGTCGTCGGTGCCTGTCACCCAGAGGCGGTGAAGGTCCGGGTAGAGCGCCAGAGACGATGGGATCCAGTCCCTTGCAGCGGCAATCGAGGAGGCCGTCATCACGCCGAATTGCCGGCCGCCCCGGTCGAAGGCGCGCCAAAGCCTCGCGTCCGACGCGTCCCCAAAGGAAGCATTGTAGCCGTCCGCTACGGCGCTGCGTAATCGAGCTCCATCGCGCTCGACAGCGTCATAGCCGATATTAAACTCCTCAAGGGCATCCGCGATCGTCCGCCCAACATCTCCCATGCCGACTATGATCACCGGGTTGATCTTCCCCTGTGGTACCATCTCGGTCTGCATCTTGCGTGGCGCGCGCGTCCGCAAACGGCCAGCAATGTTCCGGCCGATGTAGGCAAGGGTCGGGGTTACAGCGAGCGTGAGAGCAACGGCTGCGATGAGCTGCGCGACCGCAGCGTCGCCGACGGTCGTGCGAACGTCGGGCATTGCAAACACAACAAACGCGAATTCCGAGCCGCCTGCCATCAACACCCCCAGTTGGATTGAGCCGGGCACAGGCCCAGCGGAAGGCCAAGCTCGCGAGGATATTGCCAGTCGATTTAAGTGCGATGATCCCGACCGCCATACCGACGATGACCGGCCAAGAGCTTGCGATCACGGAACGGTCCAGCGAAGCGCCGACCGAGAGGAAAAAGAAGCTCACCAGGAGACCCCGGAATGGCCCGATTTCCGAGCGCACACTCGCCTTGAAGGGACTCTCTGCCACCATCATGCCACCCAGAAACGCGCCGAGCGTCATTGACAATCCGAACCGTGCTGCCGACCAGCCGGCGGCGAGCGCGATTAGCAGCGCTGTAGCGGTGAATACCTCCTGGGCCGAGAGCAACGCTACTGCGATTGCCCCCGCCGACTTCAACAAGGCCGCGAGCATTGCCGGGCCTGCGGAGCCATTCTCCAGCGTCGTCGTCAGAATCAGAAGAAAGATTGCGGCGACATCCTGAAAGATCAGAATCGCTATAGCCGTGAGTGCGACCGGACAGTTTTGCTGCCGACGGTCCGCAATGACTCCCGCTACGATCGCGGTTGACGAAAGCGCTAGCGTAGTGCCGACGACGAGCGTGGCGATCGGCGACAGGCTGAGTGCCCACGCGCCGCCACCGATAAGGATCGTCGACGCACTGACCTGAAGCGGCCCGAATCCGAAAATGTCGCCCGCCTGGCGTCGGACGTGCGCAGTCGAGAAATGAAGGCCGATATCGAAGAGCAGGAAAACGACGCCGAGCTCCGCGAGCAGGTGAACTGTTCCGCCAACCGAAAGAAGCTCGGGGGCGAACGGCAGACACAACCATGCCGAGGAAGAGGTAACCGACGATCGGATTTATTTTTACCATTCGCGACAGGACGGCGGTCGCGATGCCAAGCGCCAGGATGACCAGTAGTATCGGAAAGATGGCTTCAGCGATCTCCACTGGCCCTACCCTTGATCGCCGCCGCGGCCGGGCCGCGGCGAATGGCTTGAGCCGAACGACAGATATTGTTGCAACTCATTCCCTCCTACTGGCATTCGCCTCCAAATCATCGGCGCGTTCAAACTTGATCGGGCGCGGATGCCTCCTCGGAGTGCACTTTCCCTTATTCGGCTTTCGATCGAGTTTCGAACGTCATCGATATGCACACCGGCCCGTCGTCCCAAGGTGACGGTCGAATCCAAGGCAAGGGAAATTACCTCTCGCCATGGGATCGATAGATGATCGTTATTGCCGCTCGCCGTGACGCGGTGGGCCGGATTCAACTCGCGTTGATTTGCGGACGTCAGTGACGACTGTCGCCGCGCTATTCTCCGCCGCTATGGAATCTATGCGTGTCGGCTATTGGATAAGTTCGTCCTGCACTGCGATCAATATCGACGACCGTCACCGACTTCATCGATTAACGAGCACGGCAACCGTTTCAACCAACACGAACAGGAGCCCTGTGATGTCCGAGCGCTTTCCACTTCCTACGAAGCCCGAAGACATTATCCCGTCGCTGGTTAAGCGATTTAACTCCGGCGAAGTCAGCAACCAGATGGCGATCTACGCCCTGGAGGCCGTGTTCGTCGCAAACGACGGGCGAACCGTCACTGATCACGCGGAGATCGCCGCCATAATCGAGCACGATATCAAGCTCGGCCTACCGCTGGTGACCAAGGTGCGCCATGTGTTCGTCGCCGGCGATACAGCCCAGATAGTTCTGGACTGGTCCATCGACGGCAAGGGTCCTGACGGCAAGCAGGTGCACCTCGGAGGCACGGCGCGCGATATCGCGCGCCGCGGCGCGGATGGATTCTGGCGATACATCATCGACAATAATCAAGGGACGGCGGTGCGGCAGACCGCCTGACATATGTGCGCGGAGCGGATCCCGGAGGATCCCGAATTGTGTTTTTGATTGGTGCCGAGTTTGAACAGCGCGCGTCGCGAATCCGGAGTTGTTGATGGCGGACGGCGGAGAAGTGATCGACAACCCGGCGATGCGTCGGTTCGAACTGCCGATCGGGGACGAAATTGCGGCGGCCTATTACGCCATTGAAGACGGCCGCATGATCTTCACGCACACCGAGGTGCCCTTCGCGTTCTCCGGGCAGGGCTACGGATCCAAGCTCGCGCGGGGCGCGTTCGAAGCGGCGCGTTCACGCGGGATGCGCGTGATCGCCAAATGCCCGTTCATGTCCGCCTGCGCGCTCAAGCATCCTGAGTACGCCGCCATATTGGACGGGTGAGGCGGCGAGCCGCATGAACCTCCGCTCGCCCAAATCGATTCGAACGCTCGAGGACTGCACGCGCGTGGGCCTGTCGACGTCATACTTCATGCGCGAATTCCTCTACAGCGAGATCGCGACGATCGAAGGCATGCGCAGCCTGAGACGGATATTAATCAATTGCGTGGAACAAGAGAAACGTACGATTCGATGCAAAGCGTGACTCCGGTGATCGACCAGGCTCACCGGGGCGGAACGCTCCGGCTCGCATTCTTATCTGAGGTGGTCTCCCTGGCGGCCTCGTTTGCGACGGCTGCAGCGCCGATCCCCGTCTACAACATCTACCGGGCTGAGGACGGGTTCACCAACTTCGGCATCTCAAAGGCCATCGTCACCTACTCCATCGGTGCTGGTACCGGACTGTTGGTGCTGGGACGACTGTCCAATCATCTGGGTCGCCGGCTCACAGCGATCGTTAGCCTTGGCCTGCTCCTGCTGGGCTGTCTGCTGCTGCTGAACGTGCACGACGTCGGCACCCTGCTGGCCGGTCGAGTCCTGATGGGCGTTGGTACCGGGTTGGCCAGCAGCACCTTGACTTCCTACATCGTCGACGCTGCAGCCACAAAACCGGAATGGTTGGCCTCGGTCGCATCCAGCCAGGGACCAATGCTCGGCCTCACCGTCGGTGCCATCGCCTCGGGCGCCCCGGTCCAGTTCGGCCACTGGCCACGCGACCTTATCTACCTGGTTTGCGTCGGCTTGCTATTATTGTCTGCTGCACTCATCGCCATCAGCCCGGAAACCGCAACTCCGACGCCGGGCGCTTGGCGATCGCTGTTACCCAAGGTCAGCGTACCAGCCCAGGTCAGGCATCTGCTCCCTGTCGCCGCGGCGGTGTTCCTGGCCACCTGGGCGACCGGGGCGTTCTACCAGGCCTTCGTGCCTGCGCTTGTCGAAGAGCAACTCCACACCCGCAGCCCGCTCGTCCTCGGATTGGTGTTCGCCGCCTATATGGCCCCCAGCGTTCTCGGCGCTCCCATTGGCGGCCGGTTCACGTCCGCGGTAGCCCAACGCGTCGGCATGGTCACCTTCCTGGTCGGAATGATCGGCATCGTTACAGCGATCTGCGCTGGCACACTAGTGTTGTTCATCATCGCGACCATCGTTGCGGGCGCCGGCCAAGGCATCGCCATCAGCGCCGCCACCCGCGGCCTGCTGCACGGCAGCACGCTAGCCGACCGGGCACCGATCTTCAGCGCGATCTACCTCCTCTGCTACAGCGGCGCCACCTTCCCAAGCCTCATCTCCGGCGAACTCTCCAAGATCTTTTCGCTACCGCAGATCGCCCTCGGATACGGCGGACTTGCCATCGTCGCCACCCTGTTCACCGTCCTCGGTGCACGCAATCCGCACACTGGCACGAGCGGGAACGGCACCCGCGACAGTTCGAACGCTACGGGTTCACCAATACAGGGAACAGTGTCATGAGGATCGCCGGTGCTCCCCAACGCCGCAATATTTCGAACAAAGAGACAAATGGCCGAGCGACGCTCGGGGAAGTCGATCATCCGCGTTCGTCCCTGAGCGCCACGCGCCCATTGATGCGCGCAGCCGGCCGGTGCCGTCCAGATTGGCCAGCTGCGCCCTATCACCCCCAGCCACCGAGAGGCATCCATGGCTTTCACGTTAAAGATCAACGGCACGCCCCACGAGGTCGATGTCGACGGCGACACCCCGCTGCTGTGGGTGCTGCGCGATGTGCTCGGCATGACCGGGACCAAGTTCGGCTGCGGCCAGGCGCTGTGCGGCGCCTGCACCGTGCATGTCGACGGCCAAGCGGTCCGCTCCTGCCAGACAACTGTCGACAGCGTTGGCGACAGCGCGGTCACCACGATCGAGGCGATCGGCCAGGCGCCGCAGGGCGCGGCCTTGCAGAAGGCGTGGCTGGAGCTGGAGGTGGTGCAGTGCGGCTACTGCCAGTCCGGCCAGATCATGTCGGCGGCGGCGCTGCTGAAGGACACGCCGAGGCCGACGGATGACGACATCGACGCCGCCATGTCAGGCAATGTCTGCCGATGCGGCACCTATCAGCGCATCCGCGCTGCGATCAAGCACGCTGCGGGAGTTTGACATTATGGATGGACTTATTCTGAGAGAGCAGATCGCCGATGAAACAGCTATGTCGCGGCGGGCGTTTTTACGGGGCACAGGTTTGCTGCTTGGTTTTGCGCTGACCGGTGTGAGCACGGAACCCGTCTTCGCGGCGCCGGCTTCGCAGGTGGTCGAAAACGAGGTCACGGGTACTTTCGCGCCAAACGGATTTATACGGATCAATCCAACCGGCGCCGTGACCCTGGTCATGCCGATGGTCGAGATGGGACAGGGGGTTTACACGTCGCTCTCGATGCTTCTGGCTGAAGAACTGGAAGTGAAGCTTGACCAGATTCAGGTTCAGCATGCGCCGCCAAATCATGCGCTCTACGTCAACTCGATCATAGGTAT
>NZ_JBVBEF010000173.1:0-8714 GCF_055456055.1 Bradyrhizobium sp. LeoB3 | reverse complement strand
TACATTGATGCAAGACCGCATCTACCGGATCGTCGAAATCTTCTTGCTACGCACGGCCGGACCATACATTGGGTCACAAGCGGCGGTGGAGGTGAGCATGGACCCGCGTCCGGTCTCCCACTGACAGCCGACATGATAACGGTTTAAACGTTGTTCTGTTTGGGGCCAATTCCGGACCCAGCGCCTGGGAAGACAAGTGACCCAGATAGTTCGGTCATCGGCTGCGCCAAGCCACATCGCTCAATATTCCTCGCGGAGTCGGAGGAATAAATCAGCCGAATATGTATAGCCCGAACGGGGCGTTGCGCTAAACTATGCCGGCCGTTCTGCATCGCGATGTGGGCAAGCAACTCGCGTGTCATGAGCTTGAGGACAACCTTTCAAGGCCGAGACGATACATCAGCAGCCCTCACTGACGTGACTCGATGCGAACGTGAGACATAAGGAGGCGCAGATGAAACCTACGGACATTTCCGCCCAAGCCGTTGGTATGGCCTGCCGCTGTGATTGCGGCTCTATGGAGCCAAGGGGCCATGAGAAGCATGCCGATCTGGCGCGTCGCGGCTTCCTGTGCAACGCCATCGCCGGCACGGCGGTAGCGCTGGCAGGCGCGACGGTCATTCGCGCTCTGCCCGCATCGGCGCAGAGCACTTTGACGCCCGAGGCTGCACTCAAGGCGCTAATGGACGGCAACCAGCGCTATGTCGCCGGACAACTCCATTCCCTCAATGAAGACCTTTCGATTCTCAAGGCCAAAACAGCCGAGAAGCATGAGCCCTTTGCCGCGGTTCTATCCTGCGCGGATTCACGGGTACCGGTGGAGTTTGTCTTCGACCAGAGCATCGGCCAAATCTTCGTCGTCCGTGTAGCCGGGAACGTAACTACGCCCGGGATCACGGCGAGTCTCGAATATGGCGTCGCCGTTCTGGGCACCAGAGTCCTCGTCGTGCTGGGGCACGGCAATTGCGGTGCGGTCAAGGCAACCATTGAAGGCAAGGCTGTGCCTGGCCAGATCAGCGTCCTTTACGCCCCCATCCAACCGGCGGTGGTCGCCGCGGGCGGCAACCTTGACGCTGCCATCGACGCCAACGCCAGGATACAGGCGACCCTGCTCAGCGAGGCATCCCCCGTCATCGCCGGAGCGATCAAGGAGGGGAAGCTGATGGTCGTAGCGGCCCGCTACGACATCATGAGCGGAAACGTCTCGCTGCTCGCCTAGGCTTCGATCTAGGCCACGTGCGATCCCAGTCGGCAGACGGTAGTCTTCGTTCGAGCAGGATGGTTGCGGCATCGTGGGTTTTCCTGCCCGGGCTTTGTGTCATGCTCCACCACGTTGGAGTCCGCTCAGGGTCATTTTCGACCGATTCAGCGGGGATTGTCGGCCGGTTGATGTCCGCTTTTCCCCGATAGCGGCGCCGGCGCCGAGGCCGCATCGAGAGCATTGAGTTTGGCCGGATGCCTGTGATTCAGGCTCCCAAACTGGGGGTCTCGAATCATGCGCTATGAACTCGCCGACTATGAATGGGCCGCCATCAAGCCAATGCTGCCCAATAAGCCGCGTGGGGTTCCTCGGGTAAAACGGCCGTCGTGCCCTCAATGGCATTTTCTGGGTGCTGCGATCTGGAGCACCTTGGCGCGATCTGCCAGATGTGTTCGGTCCCTACACCACTTGCTACAACCGCTTCGTCAGCTGGCGGTGGGCCGGCGTCTGGAGCCGCATCATAGATGCACTCGCCGCTGCTCGTGATGCAGCCGTCCAGATGATCGACACCTCCATTATCCGCGTGCATCGAATGGAGCGTGCATCACCAAATCCCGGGCTATGGTTGGCTGCCGCCGCTCCCCACCCCATCCAGTAACCTTCAAGGGAATTGCCGGCTCTTCGTGCGTCGCTGGCCGTTTCGCCAGCGCCGACCGTGGGTTTTACCCGTGACTTTTCCGGCTGCGGCTGCAAACCGCAATGCAATCAATGCGGTTCAGAGGATGGGATATCCGTGGAGTATAAAAAACTGCGCGGTGGTCGATTGATCCTGCAAGATCGCAATGGCTCGTGCCGCTAACGTTCAGCGGCTGTCGGATCAGCCAGTATTCGACTCTCTAATCCCGGCGCGTGAAGCCGCGCATTGGCACTATCGGAAGACCTTGGGCTCATAACGGGGGACGCATTTTTTTCGGGGCAACCGTGTCGGAACACCACTGAGTCACTTTGAAAGATTGTGAAACACTTACTGGGACAGTGAGACACCTCGGCAAGCCACGGAGCCTACGATGAAATTCACGCCGCAAGCCCATTTGAGGACGGCTGGGACACTTCAGCGGGCAGCGAAAGCAGCCACGGGGACGAAGAAGGCGCGTCTGGAGAGCCTCGCGTACGCGTTCCGGATCCGGGCGAAACAGCTCGCCGCGAGAACCAAGGGCATGATAACGGACGCTCCGAATCCATTCACGATGAACCCTACGCCGGACACGCAGCCGCTGGTCGCCGCGCCGACAATCGACATAGGCGCTCCCACCAAGCCGACTTCGTCAGGTTAGGCTTATTGCGCTATCCGCGCCGAAGCGGACCGCTGCTATCGCCTACTTGAGCCTCGTAGGAGAACCTTGCCGCTCGATAGCGCCAATCAAGAGGGGCGAAGCTAACCTCCACGTGACTATGAATTTTGATTTGGAGTGCGTGCGAAATCGCGTGTTTTCCACAATCTTCAATTCCGGAGCATTATCAGGACACTTGAGACAATTTGGGGAATGAGATAGCGTCAAAAACATCACGGTGGAGTTATATGCGCTTTTGAAAGCACCCTCGGCATATGTCGATGGGTGCTTTTTTGCGTCGCCACTTTAGCCCCCCGTCCTTCCTATCTCATATCTCAAACATCGACAGACCCGCCGGCACCGCCGAGCGGGTTTTTCAATTTTGGAGACTTCCCATGAAAGATCAGAAATACCTAACGCCGACCGAAGCCGCCAAATACCTTCGTTCGTCCAAATCGACCCTCGCGAAGCGACGACTTTCCGGGGGCGGCCCCGTGTTCGTGAGGATTGGACGTGCGGTCCGATACCGCCAAAGCGATCTCGACTCATGGATGACGTCGTCAACCAACCTGCCCAGTAAAATCAATTCTGCTGGGGGGCGCGGTGATGACAACAGTCGTCCCAAGACTTTTCCCTTCTGGATGGTCATCGCCCTGGATCCAGCCATGAGGGGAAGCATGAACCACTTTTGGTTTCCCTTTTACGTTGGCGATTACATCAAGGACACTGCACGCCTGACAACCGAGGCGCACGGCGCGTACCTGCTGTTGATTCTCGACTATTGGACGAAGGGGGCGCCACCGGACGACGACAAGGTTCTGGCAACGATTGCACGCCTGCCGGTCAGCAGGTGGACCAGCAAGATCCGGCCACTCCTGGTGGGCTTCTTTGAGGTGGCGGATGGCGTTTGGCGACACCGCCGAATTGAGGAGGAACTGGCGCGCGCCGATCAGGTGGCAAAATCGAACAGCGACAAGGGCCGCTCGGCAGCAAATAGCCGTTGGTCGAAGCATCGTCGCGGTATGGGCCAAGCATCCGCCAGGCATGCTGCAAGCATGCCGGATGCAATGCATAACAATGCACAGTCACAATCACAGCCACAATCACAAGAGGATTTATCTGCGCATAGCGCAGCTAAATCCTGCAATGCGCCGCCTGCTCCGAGCAAATCGCTGTTCTCGTCTGAGGACTTCGAGTTGGCGGACCGCATCACGCACGCCCAAGGCCTTAATCCTGCCGATCCGCGTGTGGCGGGAACGGCCTATTTCGCGAACAAATGGCGGCAGGCCGGGTGGCAGCCGGACGTGATCGTGGCGACGATCGAGCGCGTGATGGCTAAGCGCGACAAGGCGCCAAACAGTCCGAAGTACTTCGAGAACGCCATTGCGGACGCGCATGCGGATCTTGCGCGCGGAGTGCCGCACGGCAACTCGACTGAGACGACGAAGCGCGAGCGCAGCAAGAGCGCAGCCGAAATCTTCCTCCAACTAGACGACGAACTGAACGGACACAGCAATGAAGAACAAGCTACCCGCCCAGACTACTCAGCCGGCCCAGGTGTCATCTTGGATGCCTGACCCTGCCGCGACGCACATCGCCGCCATCGTCCATAACTCGCTGGATAGGTACGGCAACCGTGCTGTTCTGCGCCGACCGCTCACGGCGCTAGAAACGGAGGTGCTAAGAGCGCGCCTCACCACAGTCGACAGCCTGTTGCAGCCCCCGAGTAGTGAGACGGATTTGAAACGCATCAGCCGAGCGGTCTCGGCAGCTCTCATTGGCTACGGAAAGACAGATCAAGCTACCATTGCCGGTTACGTCCGGTTGCTTTCGGATCTACCCCCGTGGGCCGTTGAGCAGGCCTGTGATGACATTCGCCGCGGCGCAGTGGTCGATCTCAACCCCGACTACCAGCCCGCAGCGCCACGCATCCACCGACTTGCTGACCAAAAGGCAAATGTAGCGCGAGCCGAGCGGGGACGCCTCAACCTGTTGCTCACCGCCCCCGTCGAGCTAGCAAATACCACAGCAAGGGCCGCCGAGGGCGAGCGCGTCGCCGCCTCGCTACAGACATTTCACGGGCAAATTCACACGCCGAACTTGCTGGAAAGCGAGCAGCGCCAAGCCAAACGCGAGTTGGCAGAGCGCGAGAAGGCCAGCCGTGAGGAATACCAGCGCCGCATGGAGTACATCTCGCAGGGGTTCGAGCCCCTGACGAACAAGCGCGGCCAGACGATATCGCTGCGGCTCGCCCGGAACCTCGGCTTGGACCTGAAGCGGCGCGACACTGACAGTTAAACCACCTGAAAGGCGCGGAGGAGTCGGATGCAACACACGAACGATCATCAAGCCAATAGAGGCGCACTAGTGGCGACAGTAAACGAGACCATGGCCGCACTTAAGATTGGCAGGGCCAAGATGTACGAGCTCATCAACAACGGCCAGCTTCAGTCCTATGTCGAAGGCACTTCCCGCAAAATCGTGTGGTCGTCGATTTACGACTACATTGAGCGGCGTCTTGCGGAAGAGGCAAAGCGCCGTAGCGGCCGAGTTGCCTGATCTAACGCTTTCGCCAGGCTGCTGCAGCGTCACACCGCTGATTATGCATATGACGGTGAAATTTCTTGCAAACATAAGTCGCGAAAAGTTGCCTGCCGCCCGCAATCCCCTTGACGACATGCTAACTCGTCCACCCCTCGACGGATCACCGCTCCTCCAAACACCCGTTGAACAAATTGGGTTTTTCAGTCAAGGCCGTCCAAACCCACGGGTTCAAGCTACGATCGGAGCGTTTCCGACCCGACCCAAGGCTCAAGGCTCGCCGCGTGTTGCTCATAGACGACTACTCGAACCTGTATGACGTTGCCTACATGCCCCACGTCCAACGCATTACCTGGTCAGGCGTCGCGCTCCACGGCCGCCCCCCTGCCCGGATATTCGGTGTCGCATGGCTGCGTTCGGATGCCCTTTGACTTCGCAGCTAGCCTGTTCGAAGCGGCCCCAGTTGGGCATGCGAGTGATCGTAGCCCCGACGGATGTGGCTGCCAAGAAGGCGGATCAGGCGAGACGCCGCCGGGACGTTTTTCCGGGAGGCCGCGCAGGCGATCGTGCCGGTGCGTGTAGCGGAAAATCTGAGGTTCAGGGCCGAGGCGCAATTGGCCGCCGCCGACACTGCGCTGGAGCGGTCGACCGGCGACAGCAACATGCCGTGAAGCGTCGTCTCTTGGGACGGCGGTCGTCCGCACGGCGCCGCGGTTGAACCACATGACCGGGACCGCGCGGCAGCATAGGTCACGACATTGAGCCAATGCTGACGGACACGGGAGCTGCGCTCGGTCATCCCACAGGACGCTTTGGATCGCATCGCCGGGATGTCGCCGCGGTCTTCCTTCACGGACGAGCCGCTGAGCTCGGCGACCGGCAAGGGCACGGACTTTGTGGTCCTCCTGAGCGGCGAGCCGCAAGCAGGCATCAAGATCCGGCGACGCGGTCCGGGCGCAGCCCGCCCACGCGATCGCCTGCCTTATTGGCGCTCGCCTTTTGCGGGTCCGTTTTCCATCTTATGAGCTTGTCCTTGCGGCAACTCCGATCGCAAGGCAATGAATCCGCTGGCGGACACAATGTGAGTCACTTCATAAAATAGTGGGACAGTCGATGGGACAGCGGGACACCTATGATGGCTGGCTATATGCCTATAGCTAATTGTCGTCGTCCGGATGTATCCAACGTCGGGCACGATCTCGCGTGAGTTGGTCAGTTGATCACCTGCACAGGTGGCCGGTAGCGTCGCGTACCTTAGGACCCACAGCCGAACGATCCCAAAAGCCTGCAGATCGGCGAGCACCAGGTGGAATTTGCGCTTTTAGGAGACTAGTGAGTCGTCCCAAAAATGAGTGAAACAGAAAATGGGACAGTGAACCAGCGGAACCCCGCCGCAATGATCATCGACCTCTCTTCATTTCTCGTGGCTGAGTGGAGAACTAGTTTGCCTCCCCTGCCCCGGCCATGCCGCATTGAACCGTCGGCGATAGCCGATCCAAGGCGACAGGCCCTCACATGCGCAATTGCGCATGTGGGAATGACGACAGTCGCGACTATTTCTCCCTGATCGGCGGCGCGGTCTTCTCGGCGGGTGCGGGCGGCAGCACCGGCTGGGCGCCGGCTTTCTGCGCCTCGGAATTGGGGCGGGCCGGTTCGGGCGGAACGTCCGACGGCCGCTTGCCAGTTCCGGTCGTTGTCGGCTCTGAGGGCGCCGACGGTTTTGTTTCTGCCCCGGGTGTGGATTGCAGCGGCGGCGTGGCCTGCGCCATTTCTTGCGGATGCTGAGGATTGCCCGCGCTCAGCTCGGCCAGCGAAAGCGCCGATATCGCGAGCCCTGTCCCGACCAGCGCGGACGCGATCAGTATATCCTTCCCGAAGCTGCGCTTGTTGTCATCGGCTGACATATCGTTCGGCCTGCGACATTGTTCGCGACATCAACGATCCCGGCGAGGCATGGTTCCGCGTATGGGAGCGCTGGAACACGCACAAATCGGCCCAGAAAGCCGCAATCAGTCCGTGGTGTTCACTTCCCAGGTGGCATGGCGCACCCCGGGCTGGCGCTGCAGATCGGCGACCACCCATTCAATTTCGTTGGGATTGATGGCGGCGGAGACGAGCTTTGCCACGATCTCCAGAAGGTCGTCGCCGGCTTCGACGACATCCACGTCGGCGGCTGGCCCGGCTACCCTACCCGTTTCACCCTGATCCTGACGCCGGCGGTGCCGAAGTGAAAGAGATCGGACCGTTCCTGTTCTGGTATGTGCTGCTCGCGCTCATGGGAATCATCCTCCTTATCGGCCGCGTGCTGCAATCGTGGCCGCCATCATGAACGTCACCCCGCTCCACTACACCCGCCCGATCGACGCCCAGGACGAGCGCAAGACCTGCGACAAGTGCCTCCGCTCCTTCCGCTGCCCGACGCCCAGGCCGATCGATTCACATGCGGAGCCTGCGGGAGCGGTTACCCACCACTACCGAACCACTCCCGAACCGGTCCTCGACATCTGCGCCATTGTCGGCGCCATCGCCTTCTTCGACTGGATCGCCCACATCGCATGGACATCTGGCGGTATGCCGGCGTCAGCGGCATGTTGATGGGGGGATAGGAGACCGACACCCGCATCATCCCCTGCCCATCCTGCGGCGGTGACAAAGGCCACGCCTACCCTGTCGACATTAACCACTTTGATGGCTCGCTGATCGAACACTGGTATCCCTGCGAAGCCTGCGAGGCCACCGGCGAGATTGAGATAGCGCTTGAGCCCGTCGAGCTCGGAAGCCATGGAGCCGTCCCAGCCACGACCTACATCTACCGCTGGGACCGCCAGGCCGCAAAGGCAACCCTGCACCACAACTATCCCGCAATGACCAAAGAGGCGACAGCCCCAGCCGTTATTCTAGCCTTCTCTTTCGTGGAGTAACCGCGCCTTGTCAGGCGGCGGTCAGGCCGACACCGGCCCTACTCGGCCTGAGTCCGGCCCTACCTCTTTTTGACGGCGAAGCCGCGAACCAGCGGCAAGGGGCTGGTTTTCCCCTCAATCAATAGCTTTGACGAGAGCGGTCCCGACACATGCGCTGCGTCAAGCTCTTGCATTTCGTCCAAATAGAGCCCGACACCGCCAATCATCTGGCTTTGGGTCGCCACAGACGGAATATCGGAACGAACAAAAGCCTTGGCGCCATTCGCAAATACAAACTCAGCTACCCTCCGATGCTCGGACCATTCCCAAGCGGGTGCCGTGAAGAGGCAAACTCCTCCTGATTTAAGCAAGCGGCTCACCTCCTGCCAAAAGTTCGCATCGTTGTAGGGATCCCCAAGCGACGACACGATCAGTTCAAAACTTGTACGCGGCAGTCCCGTGCTGGTGGCGTCCGCGACGAGCAATCTTGCGCCGCGCCGCCCCCAATCCCGCGAGTGTTCGAGCATTCGCGGCGACTGATCTAGCAACGTGACGTGCGAGAGGGGCAATTTATTCGCGGCCACAATCGGGGCCACGATCGATCGGCCCGTACCGACCTCCAGAATGGCCTTGGCGTCGGGAGCATATTTTTGAATTCGCGGAACTAGTCATCTGGAACGCAAGTTCGTCACATTATATGATGGCTCGATTCTCTGTAGAGGAGAGCGCTTGTGGCGAATG
>NZ_JBVBEF010000172.1:0-9367 GCF_055456055.1 Bradyrhizobium sp. LeoB3 | reverse complement strand
GCGCCATCCGCCTCGCCATCTTGGCATGCGTGAAGTTGCGGTCGCGGTTGTTCACCGCCTTGAACTTGCTGCCGTCGGTTGCGACGCTTGGGGTCTGCCCATTTGCCGGCATAGGGCAACGAACTTCGCACAAACCTTCCGGATCGCCGCGCCATTGTCCTTCCGGAAATCGGCGATCGTCTTGTGATCGGGAGCCAGGCGGCCGATCAGCCACATCACCTCGACATTGCGGCACGCCTCACGTTCCAGGCGCCGGCTGGATTGCACCCGATTTCAGGAGGACTGCCGGATGATAGGAGGGCCGGCCCGTCTCCTTCGCGATCACGCGCTCAAACCCCATTCCATGCAGGTCGAGCGCCTCGACGAACGCATCGATCACATGGACCGCGTTGTCCTCGCTTACCCAATCCTCCAGCCATTCCGGCAACAGCGTCAGCTGGGATCTGTCCGCGCCTTCAACGAATCGTCCCATCCGTATCCCCCAATCAGGAAACGGAGGAATCGTAGCCGCCTCGTGGCTTTTCACACAGCCAGGGTCAATCGCGTCACTTTTCGCCGTTCGCCGGATGTCCGCTCGTGCCCTGGCAGCGGCGGAATAGCGGACATCCTCCAAGCGCTGCTTGGGGCCAGGAACAGACTCATGCACCGCAGCAAAATCAGCCGGAGGTCCCGGCGCTTCCAGCCGCAACGCCTCCAGCCGCAAGGGCGCTGAAGGATAAGCCCGTGCTACGCCTGCCGGCGTTTCGTCAAAAGTGCGGATGAATTTCCCGGTCGCTGGTCTACTGCCGCGATCACACGTGGCCACCACATTGAGATCAGCGCCGGCCGCTGGCCCGACCACATCCGGCTGTCGGACGTCGAGCCCGACTTTAAACCGCCTGCGGCAAGCGTGGCGCGGAGGTGCGGCCGAAGTTTTCGCAGGCACGCATGGGCACCGCCTAAGCAAGATTCCGTCGGTTGACCAGGGGATGCGTCTTGAAATGCCGCCGCCCTTAATGAGGCGCGTCTGGCACAGATTGCATAACCATTGCAACAGTAGCTGCCATTTTTCCCGAAACAAAATCCAAGTGTTGCGCTTGGGGCACGGCCTTCGAGTGTCAAATCACCTATGCTCGTCAGGTGGCATGGGGAGTTAGGACCCAACTGCCGCAATTAGTTTCAACGGCCGTCCGATCCAAGCAACGCCGTAAAATGGGGACCTATATGAAGAAATTTTTGCTGGGCACTGTTTGTTTGATTGCACTCGGGGCATCCGTGCCGGCACTGGCCGCTGACATGGCCGTCAAGGCGCCGCCACCGCCTCCGCTTCCGCCGGTCTACAACTGGAACGGCTTCTACGTCGGCGCCAATGCCGGCTGGGGCGAGAGCCGCAATTGCGCGGATTTTGTCGATGCTTTCGGTAACCCGTTCCGTGACGGGTGTCATGGCCAGTCCGGTGCCGTGGTTGGTGGGCAGATCGGGTATCGATGGCAGTGGGGGGGTGGCTGGGTGTTCGGCCTGGAGGCCCAAGGAGATTGGACTAGTATCAACAGTACGCGCGCCACCTTCATCGACCCGCTGGTCTCGACCCGCGCGAGAACCGATGCCATCGGCCTTTTCACCGGCCAGATCGGCTATGCCTGGAACACGTCGCTGCTGTACTTCAAGGGTGGCGGGGCGCTGACGAGCAACCGTTACAGCATTCTCGACACGCTTACCGGCATTGACTTCGCCGCTTCTAATTCGACCCGCTGGGGCGGTAGCGTGGGTGTCGGATACGAGTACGGCTTCGCACCGAACTGGTCGTTCGGTGTCGAGTACGACCACCTGTTCATGGGCCATGCGAACAATTCGTTCTCGGTGGTCAATCCCATCGTTGCCGGCGCGCTCAATCGGATCAGTCAGGACGTGGATATGGTCACCTTGCGCGTCAACTATCGCTTCGACTGGAGCGCTTACGCACCACCGGTTGCCCGTTACTGATTTTCCCGAACTCCAGCCAACTCAGCCCCGGCATTCGTCCGGGGCTTCTTTCTTGCCGGCGCTCGCGGTTGCTCGGCGATGGCTGAGTACGGAGCCTTGAGACGAAGGGCACGCCGATTTGTTGCTTGAAAGAGGTTCAATCAACCGCCTCTTTCGCCGTGTCGACGCTTGATGATGAGCGGTGTTGAATTTCCGCCGGGCGTTGTCGTTCGTGTCAGACGCGCTAGTGCAGCACCCGCGGCGCGACCGCGATGGTCGTGGTCAGCACCTCGACAGCGTCGCCGCTACCGGGCGCCAGCAACAGTCGACTGATTTTCGCGCACTCTCATTCAATCGCGTACGAAACGCTGGATATCATGCTTGGGCACCCGCCCAAGCTGGATGTGCCTACGCTTCAGCGCAAGATGATTGCGAACAGGCGCGGCGGATATTGCTTCGAGCAGAACATGCTATTTCGGCCCGGATTGCGGTCCTTGGGTTACAACATCACGAGCCTGCAAGGGCGCGTCGTACGAGGAACTGGAGCTTGATGCGCCGCGTCCGGCGATCCACATGCTATTGAAAGTCGAGCTGCCGGAGGGGAGTTATCTTGCGGATGTCGGCTTCGGGAACCTTGCTCCGACCAGCGCGCTCCTTCTTGCCCCGCAGATCGAGCAAGAAACGCCCACGAGGTCATGCGATTTATCGACGTTGAAGGCGAGTTGACGCTTCAGGCGCGGCTCAAAGATGGCTGGCAACACATCTACCGCGTCATTCCTCACCCACGCTACGATGGCGAATACGAGATTACCAACTGGTACACGGCGACGCACCCGGAGACGCCATATCAAGGCAATATCATCGTGGCGAAGCCGGGACCGAACAGGAGCCGGATCACGATGTACAACGCGCGTGTCACTGTGCGCGACGCAGACGGACACGCGGAGAAGCGCTGGTTGGTGACCGAGAGGGAGTTCAGCGACGTGCTGCGCGGCGAATTCGGACTAAACATGTCCGACCAGCAGATCGAGGAGTGCGTCGCGGTTATGAAGGCGAAAGGAACGGGAGACGCTCCGCATCCATTCTTTGCTTAGGCCTTCAGGTTGGCTTTGGGTCAATCGCTACCCGTCGTCTAAAGTCGCGCCGGCCGTCAGGTTCGCAGTGATACGAAAGCTGACCTAATTCCAAGATTCCAACCAGGGGCATCGGTCGACGCACCGGTCCAAATTTTAACAATTGTATGACACCCGGAATGCGCCAAAGGCCAGCTGACCTTCATATTCGACATGGGTGGAACCGAAGATCGGTGCTACGCAACGCCGGTGGAGAAGAGCACCTTTTGCAGCTTGCGTATTTTCGCGCTGCAACTGCATCGAGACTGCCGTTTGCACTGACTCTCTTCCCTTACTCTCCGCGCTCATGTCGCGGGCGCAAGCCCCTAAAATTGATCCGTTCGTGTCGATGAGGACTCACGCTTGAGCCGACATCCGGTTGGAATATCCGAATTTGCAAGTGAGTTGGATCTCAACGCGAGTAGCGACAGCAGATCTAAACATGTGTTAAGGCCGCCGCTTCGCGCCGCCCGGGATGAAGTGCCTCACCGCGGGTCATCTGCAGTGACGCGTCCGGGCGGAATGCCCAACTGTTTCCTGGCCACACTGCCGCTATCGGATCTCGATCTGTTGCGGCCCGCGCTGGAGACGGTCGCGCTCGATCAGGACGCGATCCTTGCGCGAGCGGGGGACGAGATCGACTATGTCTTCTTCCCTCACAGCGGCGCCATCTCGCGATCCCCGCGTCGCGATTTCGCGCCGCTTTCAACCGGAGCCCTACGATCCGGCACGCGGTCCAAATGCACGGCAGGGCGATGCTGATGCAGTTTCAGCTGGGCGCGGCCTGCAATGCACTGCATCCGGTCAAAGACCGCATGGTCCGATGGCTACTCCATTTTTGCGACTGCATCGACCACGACGTTCTTCCGCTCACCCATGAGACCTTGTCGCAAATGCTCGGTGTGCGACGAACGACGGTGACGCTCCTGATGCGCGATCTGCGCGCATCAGGAGCGATCAAATCTGATCGACGAGGCCAAATCGAGATCGATCGGTTGCTGCTCGCGGCCGCGGCGTGCGAATGCCACGGCAATATGCGTCTATCTCATTGGCCGTGCCAGATGAAAGGCGTATCCTCTGAAGAGAAGCGTGGTTTTGCATCACAGTAAATCCAGTTTCCCATGTCGCAGATGGGTCAAAGGCCGCCTTGGCCCGCTCGCATCACCCTGTTCAGGTCCCCTACGAGAAGCGGACGTTGCGACGCTTCGGGCTAAGGTCAGGCACGGCCCATCAGCGGATATTCACGGGTCGCCTGTTCAGCATGATCTGATACAAGACTATCGGGGATGGGCCAGACCCCGTGGCCGGGATCGCGAAACGAGGAATTTGGTGTCAAACAGCCGCCTGAGCACGGGCACGATTGCTTTAGCCATTGCATCTGCAATGCTTGTTCTCGATCAGTTTACTAAGCAGTGGGCACTTCTATCTCTGGGCACCGTTGGCAGTACGATCAAAATGGCTGGCCCCGTTGACCTCACGCTCGTGTACAATCGGAGCTACGCATTTGGATTGATCCCCGATTACGGCGAGTTGTCTCGTTGGGCGCTCATTTCTTTAGGTCTGGCTGTGGCTGCAATCTTGCTGAAACTTATGTTGCATCAGTCAACATCGATCGTGAATGCACTTGGGTTCGCGTTCATCAGCGCGGGAGCGCTTGGAAATGCAATCGATCGTGTTCGACTAGGAGCTGTCGTCGATCTCTTCGATGCATCGAAGCTTCGATTCGTTTGGGTTTTCAATGTCGCGGACGTTTCGATAGATATGGGGATCGGACTAGTTCTATTAGCGGCGCTCGTGCCCGCTTTAGCCTTCTCGCACCGTTGAGTGCGCCAACGAAAGATCACTTATCCCTCGTCCGCTAGGGTCAAAATGCGAAGAACTCAGAGTAAGCAAATCTGGCCCGCTCCGCACCAGTAAGCGGACCTCAATGAGGGGTATCGCCACTTCGCTGACGGGTCAAAACTGGACTCTTGCGCCGTGGCTCAGCTCAGATCGCAGCTACGACAATCGAGGCGAATACAATTAGAACGGGGGCGGCTTAGGCTGCGTGGGCTTCGGGCCGAAAGCCCGCGCCGTATCCCGTTGAGAACGGCTCACTCTGGATAGAGCGACTTGCCGTGCATATTCCTGGTCACCGATCAGCTTGTATTGCGGGCTTGTCAGTGAGGCTAGAAACGCCACCACGTCATCGATCTCCGGCTCGGTCAGCGCCAACGGCTGCATGTCTTTGTCGAGCCGTGGGTTGGTGATTCCATCGCCCTTGTTGTAGTGATCCATGACATCCCAAAGTGTTTGCATCGACCCGTCGTGGAAGTAAGGCCCGGTCACGAGGACATTTCGCAGGCCCGGCGTCTTGAACGACGCGATATCACTCTGCGCCTTCGTAATGAGGAAGCGTCCGAGGACCGACATCTCGCTCGTGATCGCCGCTGTATCAATAACCCCTAGATGTCCTTGCGCCAGCTCGCGCTCAGCCTGCTGCGCCAAGGGGCCCACGCGGTGGCGGAGGATGCCGATGCCGATATTGTGAAAATCGTTGTCCATGAAGAGAGTTGTATCCGGCTGGTTGTCCGTCAAAGCGTGGCAGAGGTGGCAACGGGCCTTGGCGTTGAGCAACCCCCAACCGCGCTTGGCCGAGTCGCTGATGGCGTTGGCGTCTCCGGCGACGAAATGGTCGAAGGGAGAATCGAAGGAAGTCAACGTCCGTTTTCATAGGCTGCAATGGCGCTCAGCATATCCTGCTCGTTCACGTCCCGGCCGAAGGCTTGCATGAATTGAGTCTGATAGGCCTTGTCACCGGCGATCCTGGACACCGCATCGCCGATACTGGCCGAGCCCATCTCAAACGGATTTGTGATCGGCAGCGCAGCCTGCTGCTCTAGCGTATTGACCCGGCCGTCCCAAAACTGCGTCTTGTTATAGAGCGCATTCAAGATGGTTGGCGCGTTGCGTTGGCCGACGTGACCATGGATGCCGACTGACACGGGCCTGCCGTCGGTGAAGGCTTGCGCCGGATCGTGGCAGGTGGCGCAGGCTACCGTACCGTCGCCTGAGAGCCGAGGCTCGAAGAACAGCGTCTGACCCAATGCGACTCTGGCGGGCCTGAGCGTGGACGGCGAGATAACATAGTTGGTCAAAGCCGTGGGGAAGCCGACCTGAGTTGGTAAACGGGCTCGGCTAAAGGGCCCGGTTTGGGCAGAGGCGGTGCCTGGCCCGGCGCCAGCGCGGGCGGCGGACCGACGCCGGCGTCTTCCTCAACGGCCCGCGCAGCAACTACCGCAAATATATACAATAGGAGCAATAGTGCCGCGAGGGATGATCTGGCGCACATCCGATGTGTCTTTGCTCCGGAGGTCAACATCTTCGCACCTCGCTAGCAGTAGGCACCTCATAGCAGCGGCAGGCGCTCGGTGGCCGCGCTGCCGCACGGCCGAGCAAGTTAATCCGCTTCATGTGTCCCCAGCCACGCACGGCTTAACGGCAGCACTATAACACCTGGTGGAGGGGGAAATAGTCATTGCCATGAGCCGGACCGGCCGGCCCGATGTCGCACATGGGCCAAAGCTGAAATCATTATTCAATCAAATGGAAACGCCGACGCATTTCTCGTTGAACTGCACTCATGGCGCGATCCGCAAGCCGCCGTTTTGCCTTTCCGTACAAGGTCACTCGCACTGAGAACCTTCCGCTGTCCTGCCGGATGATCTGAATACCTCCGATGGTTTCGCACCCCGGCCAATGTCTGACTGCATTGAGGCACTCTTTCCGCAGAGCGGCATAGCTGAGGCCAGATGTAACCGGTTTCGTCATTTGAGCAATCTCGCTCGAGCACACAGCGAAGATATCACTTGCTTGGATCGGATTGCCGATGGCTTAGCTGAATTACAGAAGTTAAGTCCAAAAGGGCGAAGCTGCCGTGAGTTTCCGCTCGCGGTTCGAGCTGAGGTCGCGGAATCATAGATTCGTGCGGATGTCGCAGTTGGGCCATAAGCGGCGGTCGAAGTGAGCACGGCGCCGCGTCCGGTCCACCGCGGACACCGGTCATTCACAATGGCCGCAGCCTTGTTCGGCTCAGAGCGGCCATTAGCAGACCAAGCCGTCCTCTCCATGCGCTGGTCGATTTCTTGGCGCAGAAGGACGAAGTCGATCGGCTTGGTCAGAAAGCCTGCCGCTCCGCGTTCGGTTGCTTTTTCCCTGTCGCCTCGTCGCCGTAGCCGCGCGCAGGTCGCGCCTGAAATGCTGGCGGAACATGCTTTCGACATCGGGTTCGTCATCGACGACCAGAATGTAAGTGCTCAACGAAGCCTCCCGCGGCCTATTGCGCGATGTTGGTCCGTGGCAACGTGATCGTGAACTCGGTGAACACCCCTGGCTCGGAATGGACGTCAATCGTGCCGCCGTGCTGTTTCACAACGATGTCGTGGCTCATGGAGAGACCTAAGCCGGTGCCCTTCCCCGCGGGTTTAGTCGTAAAAAACGGATTGAATATCTTTTCTTTTAACTCGGGCGGGATACCAATACCATTATCCCGAACACGGATTTCAACCTTGTCAACTAGATTCTTTGTCGTGACGCGGAGCGTCGGCTCGAAGCCGTCAGCAATGCCAGTGGCACGTTTGGAGGTCGCATAAAATCCATTGGAGATCAGGTTGAGCAGGACGCGTGTGATCTCCTGAGGATAGACGTCCGCCATTCCCGTGGCGGGGTCGAGGTCGCGCTGCAGAGTAATGCTGAAGCCTTGCTTCTCGGCGCGGACACCGTGGTATGCGAGATTGAGACTCTCGTCGACGAGCGCATTGATGTCAGCAGAACGATGTTCGCCGGAACCTTCGCGAGAATGCAGCAGCATGTTCTTGACGATGGAGTCGGCGCGCTTGCCGTGCTGCACGACCCGTCCGAGGTTGTCCTTCAAGGTGCCAGCCAGCTCTTCGACTTCCTCGCGGACCTTGCCAGGCAGTGTGACTAGCTTGAGTACGTCGCTCAACTCGTCGGTCAACTCGGATGAGACTGCGGCAAAATTGTTCACGAAGTTGAGCGGGTTCTTGATCTCGTGCGCAATGCCCGCGGTCAATTGGCCGAGCGCCGCCGTCTTCTGTGCATGGACCAGGTCGCCTGCGCCGCCTGCAAATCGCGCAAGGCCGACTCAGCACCGTCTCGCGCTGCGCGAATGGCTTCCTCGGCACGCTTTCGCTCCGTGATATCGGCGTAGATCAGTACGAAGCCACCGCCCGGCACCGGATTACGGCGCACCTCGATGACCCGGCCATCGGGTCGCGTACGCTCAATGCGCAGCTCCTGCCGGAGATCTTCGTTAGCGAGATCGGCAGAGTACTCGCCGCGATCCACGAGATAGCGGAAATAGTCGGCGTAGCTCGGCCGCTGGGCGAGGAAGGCGTCGGGCAAATCGAGGATCGTCTGGAAATTGCGGTTCCACGCAACAAGGCGCGTGTCAGCGCCGAACATCACAACGCCATCGCCCATATTATCGAAGGTGACGCGCAACTCGCCCTGGCGCTCGCGCAATTCGCTGAGCAGCCGCGTGTTCTCATTGGCGATGACCGCTTGGGCAGCAAATGTTTCGACCAGTTCAATTTGCTTGGCGTTAAATGGTATTGGTTGGGAGCGCGTCAGCGACAATGCTCGATTGAATATCCGTCTCGCAATAAGGGCACTGCGAGATTGGCTCGGAAGTGCCCAAGTTTTTGCGCATCAAGGAACGTATATTCCGGATCAGTGAGAACGTCGGGAATATTTACCGTCTTGCCTTCGAGCGCTGTTCGTCCAACAGCTGTCCCGCGTCCGGGTATAATGGGATGACTTTCGTGAAACTGCCGGAATTCCCGTGAAAAACCGTAAGACGCCGTTGCTTTATAAGTCGAACCTTCACGCCGAAATAAGAGCCCTCGGTTAGCTTTGCACAGGCGCGCCGCCGATTCGACCAGCGTATCGAGCATGGCTTGCAGGTCAAAGGTGGATCGGCTGATGCCCCTGAGCAGTTCGGCGGTCGCAGCCTGCTGCTCCAGAGCGTCGTCGCGTTGGCGCCTCCGGCGCTCCACGAGTTGTTCCTGCGCGTTGTCAATGGATGAGTGTGCCGCCGGCGCCTTGCCAGCCGCCCTAGGCTTCTTTGCGCGTTGACCCTTTACGGGGGGTCTCGTTGCACCGCGTCGTAGCATGTCGCTTCCTCACGGCGGCACGTAATCTTACCAAATCCTGGGTTTCGCGCCATGACGAGAAGTTCGCTAGACTGTATGTCCCCTCCACAAAATGAGGCGACTCACCCTCAATGTTGCGACGAGGGTTGCCTGGATGGACCG
>NZ_JBVBEF010000171.1:0-9411 GCF_055456055.1 Bradyrhizobium sp. LeoB3 | reverse complement strand
CCGGTCCATCCAGGCAACCCTCGTCGCAACATTGAGGGTGAGTCGCCTCATTTTGTGGAGGGGACATACAGTCTAGCCGTCATCAGCGCGTTGAAAACATCCCGCAGTGCGCAAGGCAAGAGGCTGCTCCATTGCCACTCGCGGGTCGGCAACAAAGTGCTAATCTCTCGAGCCCACCCGGCTGGCAGCGGACACGGTCATTTTACCGACGAGGTGATTGCCCTCGGGCGTCGGTCGATTCGTAACGAGCATTGCTCGACCACTCTAGCGGGCTCGGGCAGGGTGACGCTAGCGATTGAGCCAGCGCCGGGCAAAGCCGAGTAGGCCCTGCGGCAGGAAGATGATCATGACGATGAAGATCACGCCGAGCGGGATGAGATACGGGAACTGATCGCCGAAAATGCGCGACAGCAGCTCGCGAATGAGTTGGAAGAAGCCGGCGCCGACGATGGGGCCGACCAGCGTGCCGATGCCGCCCATGACGTTGAAGATGACGGTGTCGCCCGAGGTGGTGAAGAACACGAATTCCGCCGCCGCGAACTGGTTCTGCACGGCGTAGAGCACGCCGGCAAGCCCAGCGAACAGACCGGACAGCATCACCGCCACGATCTTGTAGCGCTCGACCGGATAGCCGATCGCCCGCGTGCGCGCCTCGTTCTCGCGGATTGACTGCAGCACCATGCCGAAGGGCGACTGCATGATGCGGCGCAGAAGCACATAAGAGCCGGCGACCACCGCCAGCACGAACCAGTGCAGCGTTGCGGTCGAGAAACGTGTGTCATAGAGGAACGGGATTGTGAAATGCGGGCGCGAGAAGATCAGTCCGTTCTCGCCGCCGGTCACCTCGGTCCAGGTGAAGATTATCACATAGAAGATCTGCGAGAAGATCAACGTGGTGATGGCGAAGTAGATGTCGCGCAGTCGCGTGGAGAAATAGGCAACGAACAGCGCCGCGCCCGCGGCCCCGCCGAGCCCGAACAGAATGGCAAGCCACAGATTGGGCGGGCTGACGATCAAGAGCGCCGCCGCCGCGCCATACATGCCGAGTCCGAAGAACGCCGAATGCCCGAAGGAGACCATGCCGGTATAGCCGATGAGGATGTCGGACGACATCGCAAGCAGGCCCCAGATCAGGATTTCGGTGAGGAAGCGCCGCCAGTATTCGGGCAGCACCAGCGGCGCGACAATCAGCACCGCCATGACCACGCAGAAGCCGATCCAGAAGACGGCGGTGTGGCTCAATTTCGTTGTGAGCGGCATCGATTTGCTGAGCGGGCCGGTTGTCATTTGGGCGTCGGAACGAAGAGGCCGGTCGGCCGGAACAGGAGCGTGAGGATCAGCACCACGAAGGAGACGATCACCGCTTGCGAGGGATCGACCCAGATCGCCGCATAGGCTTCGAGCAGGCTGATGAAGATCGCCGCCCCGATCGAGCCACCGAGATTGCCCATGCCGCCGATCACCACGACGATGAAGGCCTTGAGCACCCAGTCGAGCCCCATGGTGTGGTTGACGCCGACCAGCGGGGCAAACAGCACGCCGCTCGCCGCCGCCATCGCTGCGCCGATCGCAAACACCGCGGTGTACACCATCGGAACCGGGATGCCCATGGCCTGCGCCATCACGCGGTCCTGGGTGGTGGCGCGGATCCAGACGCCGTATTTGCCGTATTTGAGGAACAGCCAGAAGCCGCCGATGATCGCCGCCGACAACAAGGCGATCAGAATGCGGTACCAGGGATAAGTGAGATAGAACAGGTTGAAGTGGCTGGTGATCGGTTCGCCGATCTTGCGCGCCACCGGGCCGAATTGCCACAGCGCGTAGTTCTGCAGGATCAACGATATGCCGAATGTGGCAAGAATCGTGTTGAGCGAATCGCGGCCGAGCAGCGGACGCAGGGTGGCGACCTGTATGGCCGCGCCGAGGAGGGCGACGATCAAGGCGGACAGCACGAGCGCTATCCAGAAGCTCCCCGTCGCGGTCAGGACCAGCACGCCGACATAGGCGCCGAGCATGAACAATTCGCCATGCGCGAAGTTGACCACATCCATGATGCCGAAGATGAGCGTCAGACCCGAGGCGACCAGCGCCAGGATCATGCCGGTGACCACGCCATTCACGGTCTGAATGATCAGCAAGTCCACCGGAATGCTCTGAAAGAAGTGCGCGACTGCGTCCATCCCTAGACCCCCAGATGCTGTCTGATGACCGGATCGTCGACCTTGATCTCGGACGCCGCGCAATGGTGGCGCACGAGGCCCTTCTCCATGATGTAGACGCGCTCGCTCGCCTCGAGCGTCAGCGGCACGTTCTGCTCGACCAGCAGGATGGCGACACCCTCGCGATGCAGCACGTCGATGATCTGGCGGATTTGCGACACCATCCGCGGCATCAACCCTTCGGTCGGCTCATCGAGCAGGATGATCTTGGGCTCCAGCATCATGGCGCGCGCGATCGCTAGCATTTGCTGCTCGCCGCCCGAAAGCGTGCCGCCGGCCTGGTTGCGCCGCTCGGCGAGCACGGGGAAGTAGGTGAACGCCTTGTCGAGCAGCCCCGCTTTGCGCTCTTCGGTGACGCCGTTGCGGTCGAGCCCGGTGCGCAGGTTCTCCATCACCGTGAGCAGGCGGAAAATGCGCCGATCCTCCGGCACATAGCCGATGCCGAGGCGGGCAAGCTTGTGCGGGGGCAGGCCGGAGATGGCGTTGCCGTCGAGCAGAACAGAGCCGTGGCTGGGCCGCACCAGTCCCATGATGGTCTTGAGCGTGGTCGACTTGCCGACGCCGTTGCGGCCGAGCAGGCCCACCACTTCGCCCGGCTGCACGTGCAGCGTGACGCCATGTAGGATGTGGCTCTTGCCGTAATAGGTATGCACGTCCTCGACCAGGACGATCGGCTCGGTGCGGGGCGCGGTCTGGTTCATGTCTTGAGATAGACCTCCTGCACCTTGGAATTGCGCTGTATCTCCTCCGGCGTGCCGTCGGCGAGGATTTCGCCGTAATGCAGCACGGTGATGCGATGGCACAGCTCCATCACCACCTGCATGTCGTGCTCGACGATCAGGATCGTCAAATTCTTGGCGATGCGGCGCACGAGTTGCAGGGTGTCATGCGTCTCCGCCGTGCTCATGCCGGCGGTCGGCTCGTCAAGACACAACAAGGTTGGCTCAGTCGCAAGCGCAATGCCGATCTCCAGATTACGCTGTTCGCCGTGCGACAGATTGGCGGCAAGCTGGTCCGCCTTGTCAAGCAGGCCCACCGATCGAAGCGCCGCCTCGGCCCTCTCGTTGATGTTGGGGAAGGCGGAGTGATGCGAGATCATGTTCCAGGCATGCCGGCGCGACTGCGCGGCAATGCGGACGTTTTCCAGCGCCGAGGCGTTGGGCATGATGTTGGTGATCTGATAGGAGCGCGCGATGCCCTTCTGCGAGATGGTGTTGGACGGCAGCCCGGTGATGTCCTCGCCGTCGAATAGGATGCGGCCGGAGGTGGGTTTGAGCACGCCGGTCAAGCAATTGAAGAAAGTGCTCTTGCCGGCTCCATTCGGGCCGATGATGGCGCACACCTCGTCGCGCTTGACCTCGAAATTGACCTTGGACAGTGCCGCCAGGCCGCCGAACCGGACAGTCAACAGTTCGGTCTTGAGTACAGGAACCGACGCCGCTGTCCGGCCATTCGCCGGGGAGCGCACGTCGTTGACAGCTTCTCCGCTCACTTACGCAGCGGGGAATTTGCAGGCCGGAGGAACGATGGTCTTGTCCTTCGGCACCATTTCGAACAGCTCGAACTGACCGCCTTTGACGGTGTAGAGGAACTGGTTGAGGAACGCCTGGTGATCGGCCTTGCGCAGCGTCTTATCCCCCTGCGGGAAGTCGTCGCTGAGCTTCATCTCGAGCCCTTCCAACGCCTCGATCAGCTTCATCGTGTCCTCGCGCGTCTCGAATTTCGACATCTCCATGCCGTGCTTGAGCGCGTTCATGGCCTCGTAGTTCGACTGCACGTAACGGTCGGGCAGCGGACCGGATCGATCGATCTTGGCCAGCCGCTTCTTGGCCTCGTCGAAGAAGCGGTGGTGATGGGGCGTATCGAGCGCGCCCTGGAAGATCGGGACGTAGCGGTTGATGGCGACAAAGCCGTCGATCTTGTTCCCGAGCGCCGGCAGATTGGCGGATTCGCAGATGGCGCCGTCACCGGCCCATTTGTACTTCTTGGCGAGGCCGAGATCATAGGCCTGGTTGCCGATGGTCACGCCGTCCTTTCCGAAGAAGATGCCGAATAATCCGTCGAAGTCGCCGGAAATCTTCGACAGGAAGGGCGTCATGTCGGCGGTACCGAGCGGGATGCCGGTCGTGCCGACGACCTCGCCGCCGTTCTTCCTGATCTCCGCCGCGTAAGCGTCACGCGTCGACTGGCCCCACGAATAGTCAGCATAGGCGATGTGCCACTTCTTGCCCATCTTGGCGAGCATCGGGCCGAAGGCGACCGCCTGCGCCGGCGCGTAGTCGTGGACACGGAAGCTGTAGCGGTTGCACTTGGAGGTGGTGAGCGTGGTGTCGAGGCACACACTGATCATGTTGACGATCTTGGCTTCCTCCCAGACCGGCATGCAGGCGAGACAAATATTGGAAAGGAAGCCGCCGACATGGACGTCGATCTTGTCCTCCTCCACCATCTTCTGCGTCTTGCGGCGGGCAACATCGGGCTTGGACTCGTCGTCCGCAATCACCAACTCGATCGGCCGGTCCATGATGCCGGCCATCTGGTTGATACGGTCGACCGCCATCTGCAAACCGACCAGCGCGGTTTTGCCACCGGCGGCACCGGCGCCGGATAAGGGCTGCTCTGAGCCGATTTTGTACGGCTTGGCGGCGCCGAAGGCGGCGCGCCAGGGCGCCGGCACCAGCATCACGGCGCCGATCGCCCCACCGCCCCAACCGATGACGCGACGACGCGTGACCTTGCCGCGATACCAGAAGTTCTGCGCCCCCTCCTCGTCTTTCCACTTCTCAGTCATGGTCCGTTCCTCCTGTGCGTTCTGATCAGGTGGAGTTCGGTCGGTCGATGTCGTCGTCCGCACGTGCCGCGCAATGCAAGGCACGGCTGCGGACATTTGGACTCCATGCACCCAGGCGGCGTGAGCCCGCATCGACTATCCTCCCTTTCCGGCCCTTGGCAGGCTCTTGCCGAGTAATCTGCTCTCTTTAGCAATCGCGATCCAGGGCAAGCTTCAACCCATGGACGTACTCAATTTGTCGCATGTGTTGCTCGCGAAATGAGCAGGCATTGCTCGCGCGACCGGCGGCGGATGCGACACTTGCTATGCGCGATTTGCCCGGCGCTGCGTTGCGACGGTACCCCGGCAGCGGGCCTGCAGCGCGGCTCGCGATACCGGCGGGCGGCTATCGCCGGCCGGCCGCGGGGCTCACACCCTGCTTGGTGCAGATGATCTCGCCATCCTTCCTGCCGCCGACGAGCGACTTTTGGCGGCGGTATCCGAGGACGTACGCTGGCCGCGCGTGCGCGCGGCCCTAAAAGGGCGACGGTACGGGCTCCTTCAAGACCCGCTTCGCTCGCTGCTCAGAATAACGGAAAGAGGTTAGGCCGCATCGCGCGCGTTCTTGTCGAGTAAGACGGCCTCGATCAGCGCCTGACGAATGCGCATGATCTCAGAGCGCTCGATCTTCACCAACGGCGGGCGCACGACTGCACGCGGCAATTTGCCGAGCAGCACCAGCGCCTCTTTCATACGGTTGTGCATATCGACGAAGGGATCGGCGTAGGACACGCGCATCAGCGGCTCGATGCGGTCGTTGAGCCGCTTGGCCTCGGCGAGGTCGTTGCCCTGCACCGCGCGGAACAGGCGCGCCTGCAAATCGGCGATCACGCTGCCGGAACCTGACAGCAACCCATTGCAGCCAAGCACCAGCGAAGAAAGCAACCAGGCGCTATGCGTACTGAGCACATTCACCGGCCGCGGCAGATTCTGCAGTGTGCGCAGATGCCACTCGTGATGCGGCACGTTGCCGATCCAGTCCTTGATGGCGCGGACGGTTGGCACCTCCTCGCACAGCTTCAGCAGCGTATCCTTCGGATAGCCTTGGCCGGTCGCGAGCGGATACTGGAACACGATCAGCGGCAGGTCAGCCGCGTCGGCGATGCGCTTGAAATGCGCGAGCGCCATTTGCGGCGACTGGCCGAGGGTGAACGGCGCCGGCGGGAACACCAAGAGCGCGGAGGCGCCGCCTTCCGTCGCCATGCGCGCAAGGCGCGCCGCCTCGAGGCTGCCGTCGGCCCAGATGCCGTTGATCAGCGGCAGCTTGGCCCCGATCTCGTCCTGTGCGATGTCGAGCACGCGGCGCTGCTCGTCGAAACTGCACGAGCCGACCTCAGTTGAGTGCGCGTTGACGGTGATGGCCGAGAGGCCTTCGACGGAGGCCACGTCTCGCACGTGCTTGCGGAAGCTCGCCTCGTCGATGGCGAGATCGTTATCAAATGGCAGCAGCACCGCCGGGATCACGCCGTGCGGGACATAGTTCACGTGCCGGGGCATTGGCTCGCCTCCTATCCCATGTCATTCCGGGGCGCGAGCAAAGTGAGCGAACTCGGGATCCCGAATCAGGCGCCGAATTTGTGTTTGGATTCCGGATCCGGCGCTACGTGCCGTCCCGGAATGACGTGGCAAAAATTACACCGCCACCTCACTTCATGGCTCTGCCTGCACGGTCTGGAGAAAGGTGCAGATGGTCCATATCGTCTCGTCATCGAGCCGCCCCGTCCAGTTGGGCATACCTTTGTCAGGTCGGCCATGCGTGACCGTGGAGTGGAACACGTTGGCCATGTTCTCGCCGTAGCGACGCTTGAGCCGGCGGAGGTCTCGGGGCGGATCAGGGCTGACCGCATTCGGCCCGTGACAATGCGCGCAATATTGGTTGAATAGACCGCGCCCCGCGGCGGCCCGGCTGGCGTCGCCGCCGTAAGGGTTTTTGGCCGCGACCGCAGGATCGTCGGCGCGCGCATATCGCGTCGCACTGGGCAGACCAAAGAAGACGGCGAGAATGGTCGCTCCCGCGAAGATCGCGACAGCGATCCTCGCAGGGAGTCCTTGCACGCCGCTAAGTTTCCCCATGCTCACGACGGCACAGTCGACCGGTTCAGTCTGTCAACGCGAAGACGAACAGCGCGCCGCCCTCGGGGCTCGAGGCGAATACCCGTTCACCGGTATGCCCGAGGAAGCTTGGTGGGGTCTTGAGCCGGCCGGAGACGACGGCGACGTATTGCTTGCCATCAAGCTCGTAGGTGATCGCACCCTGGCTGATCCCAGACCCGGCGTTGAACTTCCACAGTTCCTCGCCGGTTTTGGCATCGAGCGCCTTGAACCAGCCCTGGATGTTGCCGTGGAAGACGAGCCCGCCGGCTGTCGTCAGGGCGCCGCCCAAGAAAGGCAGCTCCTCTTTGCTGCCCCAGACCCGCTTCTGACTGATCGGATCCCATGCCACCATTTCGCTCATGAAGCCGCCTGGACCGGGCTTGTCGAGATCGAACTCCTCGGCAAGAAAAAACGCGCCCTTCTTCCTTTCCTCCTTCTTGCCGACGAGATCCATGCAGAGGTTGAAGGTCGGGATGTAGACCAGACCGGTCTGCGGGTTATAGGCCATCGGCTCCCAGTTTTTGCCCCCGAACAGGTTGGGGCAGATGTCCTTTGCCCAAACGTCGAGCCGCGGCCGCTTTTCCGGGACTTCGACCGGCCGCCCGGTCTTGAGGTCGATCTCTTTTGCCCAGTTGACCAGGACGAAGGGCTGGGCCGATATCAGCGCCCCGGTCTTGCGATTGAGCACGTAGAAGAAGCCGTTGCGGTCGGCCTTGAGCCCGACGGGCGTCTTCTGCCCGTTGAGGTCGAGGTCGGCGAGCACGAGTTCGTTCACGCCGTCATAGTCCCAGGTGTCGTACGGTGTCGTCTGATAGTGCCAGACGATCTTGCCGGTATCCGCGTCGAGCGCCAGCGTGCTGGCGGTGTAGAGGTTGGTGAACTTGCCGTAGTCGCTCGTATCCGGGCCGCGCGCCGAGGCTCCCCACGGCGAAGGGTTGCTGGCCCCGTAATAGACGAGGTTGAGCTCCGGGTCGTAGGAGCCGACGAGCCATGCGGCACCGCCGCCATATTTCCACGAGTCGTTCTTCCAGGTTTCCGCGGCAGGCTCACCGGCGACAGGCACCGTATAAGTGCGCCACACCTGTTTGCCGGTATCCTGGTCGTAGGCCGTGATCGCACCGCGAACGCCGTATTCGCCGCCGGCATAACCGGTGATCACGAGGTTCTTGACAAGGATCGGCGGCGAGGTGATCGCGGCGCCCTCGTGGTAGTCGACGACCTGGGTCTTCCAAAGCTCCTTGCCCGTGTTCGCATCGAGCGCGACGAGGTAGGCGTCGAGCCGGCCAAGAAACAGCTTGCCGCGCGCATAGGCGACGCCCCGGTTGTCGAGCCCGCAGCAAGTCGTCGGCTGCACGTCTGCGGGAATCTCGGGCGCATACTTCCATTTCGGCGTACCATCCTTCGCATTGAGCGCATAGACATAGCGGGGCCCCGCGGAAGTCGTGACGAATAGCGTATCGCCCACGAGCAGAGGGGTCGATTCCTGGGCCTCCAACGAACCAAGCTGAGCCACCCATGCCACCCTCAGCTTGGCGACATTGTCCCTGTTGATTTGGGTGAGCGCGCTAAAGCGCGTATTCGCAGCGTCGCCGCCATAGATCGTCCACGATTTTCCGCTTTCCGCGGCAGCCCCTACGGGAAGCGCCAACAGCGCCAGCAGCGAACCTGCAAGCATTCCGCTCAGTCGCGACATTGCGATATCCTCCCTGTTTGTTCTTTTTCCAGGCACGACGCTTCGGCGTTTTTTGCGCATGCCCGGCGAGCGGACGGATCATAATCCTTTGGGAGGCCGCTGGGCAAAGATCAGCCCCGGATCCACGATGCTCACGGCTAATTGCCGCGATTGGCGCGGTGTGCTGCATCGCAGCGTTGACGATGTGGCCGCCTTCGCGCTGGGCGCGGATGTGCGGCAGCAAGGTACGGATGCCGTAAAGGACTCCCATAAGATTGACGTCGAGCAACCACTCACCAATTGTCGAGTGAAGTGTTGTCGATGCCACTGCCGCCGGCGGCACCGGCATTGTTGCAAACTACATGTACATTTCCGAATGCCTCGTACGAGCCTTGGCGGCATGCTCGAAATGTCTGGAGTTGGCCCTTCGCGACATGTTGCACCGCCGCGCGATCTCGGTCGCTAACAAAGCATAGCGGAAGTTGACGGGCAGCCGTCTATTGCAGAGGGCGACGGTCGTGACCCGAATGTATGGTCCGGCCGCGCGTTGCAAGCGGTTTCGTCAACCTGGCAGATGCGGTCTTGCATCAATGTAT
>NZ_JBVBEF010000170.1:0-9464 GCF_055456055.1 Bradyrhizobium sp. LeoB3 | reverse complement strand
GTCGTCGGCTACAATGTCCAGGTCGCGGTGGACACCGAACACCATCTGATTGTTACGCACGAGGTCATAAACGTCGGAACCGTCGGCATCCTTCGAAGATACGGGAAACATTTTCCCGCTCCTTAACTTAAGTCAATCGTGGGGCCCAATCGAAAGGTCGCGATATGGAACCGACCAGTCGGATATTGGACCACATCGACCATAAGACTGCCCGGTCGATCTGTGACGAGGTGGGTGACAGATTGCAGCAGGACTTATCTCTCGCAGCCTCGCCTCCGCCGCCCTACCTCGAACGTCTAGTTGAATTGCGCAAACGGGAACGCCATCAAATTGATGGCACCGGTGCGCCCGCTGACCGTCGCCTTCACGCCACGCGGCGGTAGTTGCGGTCGTCTGAGTGCGTAAGGAAAAAGCCGTCGCCGTTCTCGACCCGGCGGCGGCCTTTCCGCTAATCTTGTCGCTGAGGCATTCCGGGCTTGGCGGGCATTGAACCGAAGACGCTCGGAGATCGTTGTTCCGCATCACCGGCCGAGGCTCCTCTCCGTTGGCGTCCGTGGTGCGCTCCCGCCTGCATGACCAGGGAGTGCAACTATGCACCCGTCTTTCCGCTTTTTCCGCCTGCCAAACGGTTTGAAGGAACGTGATGACGCGCACCTGAAGGTAGCGCGCGATAGTGTCCAGGCGGCGCGAGAAGTGCTGAAGACGAACCCCCGCCTGACACCTTCGCAGGCCGCAAGACCCAAGAGGCATTCCCCAAGGAAAACGACAAGTGAGGAATGCGGGACGTTGCGACCAGCCCCTCGCGAACCGAGCGGTCGAACCTCATTAGCCTGGCTCGGGAACGCCTGAAACGCCGCTTTAGCTCCGGATAGGCTCCCGGCGCTTGTTCCTGGGATTATCGGCAGAACCTATAGCTCTCCAGCGTCGACACCCTCAATGGTCTTGATGATGTGCTTCCTGTGCTCCTGCATCTCTTGGAGAGTACGGCGGAAAGTTTCCAGCATTTGCTCCGCTAACCCCAAAAGGCATTGTAGCGAGCCCTCCGCCCTGATATCGGGACGACCCATTTGCATCGGAGGTTATTATGGTCGATCTACCCCTCACTCATTCTCCTGGCTACATCGTCAAGGTCTATGACGACGAGAATGACGACCTGGCCCGCTATTTCGTCGTCTGTGGCGCGGCCGATGGCGGGGAGGCCACCGCTCTGGTGCTTGGGTCGGTCCCAGAGAAGATGGGCCACGCGGTACGCAATGCATCCCAGTCTGAGGTTGAAGGGATGAAGGCCGGTGAGTTCCATGCTGTAACTGCGGCGAGCGCTACGCGCAAATAATCAATCCAGTGGCCGCCGAAACGGGATCACGTCTCCATCCGCGGCCCGGACCACCACCCTCGCCAGCTCCATGATATCGAAGTCGAGATCAGCGATCGCTTCGGCAACGCCCTGTCGATCCATCTCGCGGGCGATGGCCTCAGCAACCTTCATCAGTCGTACCATTTCCGCCGTTGCATCGGTCATGGTCATGGTCTCGGTGAAACCGAGAGTATAAGCCGCCCCGGCCATGGGTAGCGAGCGCTTCGCGCTACATCGGCATCAACATCACCGCCGTGGATAGGGCGGCGACCAGAACGATCAGCGCCGAGACGATGAGAGCGAGCCAGACGTTGTGCATGGCCGCCCAACGGGTCGTATGGATCCTGGTTCCTATCATGGCCGGCGGCGTGCCGATGGACCCCTACGAGCAGTTCGTGCCGGCCAAAATCATCGAAGCTCAGGCCGCGCTCAAGGAGGTCTATCCCGAGTTCTGGTCTGTCGGAACGGCGCGCGGCATCGCGAATGCCAACGAGGAGATGAAGGGCGTGGCGGACAACATCTTCTCGAAGATGTGCGCCTTCCTGAAGGCCGAGACGATCAAGCGGATCGACTGTAGTCGGCCGCGGGTAGCGAGGGCTTCGCCCTGGAGCTGGCCGCCGAGGAAATCACCTCTTGTCGGCGTTCGTCCGCAGCGCCACACGCGCCAGCGCCGCCAGGTCGAAGCCACTCACCGTCAACACCTCGGCCACGCCCTGCCTCTGCAGCTCGGCGCCGAGGGCATCGATCATGTGAAAGACCTTCACGGTCTCACGCGCAGCTCTGCGCTCTTCTAGCGAAATCACCATGTTCGACTCCGTGTATCGGCCACCGAGTGTAGCGAGCGCTCCGCGCTGAGCCAAGATCTGACGGATGTGGCAGGCGTTGGGGAGCGGCTCCGGCGCTGGGGCCGGGGGGGCGTTGGGACACCGGAGCCGCCTACTTGCTGCCGGGGACACTCGCGGACCCTGTGGGAGGTATCCGCTTGCGGCAGACGCATTCCGACAGAAGCCACAACCGACAGTCGGTGCAAATGAAAATTTGATGACAATTCCGCGGGCCGGAGAATTGTCAGCGCCAATGGCCGATCCGTCGGCCGATGTCGCGCTCGGGAAGATTCGGTTGTTTGGCCCGGCTATTCCCGCTCGGGATTACCGCTCTGGAAATCCGATACTGGCGAGGGCGTGCCCTGGGAGAGACGCGCTGGCGCCGCCGATTGCCGCGTGGGTAGCGAGCGCTTCGCGCTCAGTCGTTGAACCGGGCGCGGCGGCGCGGGAAACACAATCAAAGGGGTGGAGGAATCAGCGTTCGATCCAGGAGGGAGCTAAAGATAAGATGGATGGGTCCTGTGAACACAGGGAGAATCCAACATGTCAAAGTCTTTCGCTGGCATCGCAGGTGGAGCGTCAATGTTTGTGCTTTTGTGCTCCCCGTCATACGCGGAACCCTGCATAGGGTACGCGGCGGGTCACCGAATGCAACTCGCTAATGGCACCCTTGAGTCCTGCATTCGTATGGTCATAGCGACGAACGCAGGTAGAGGGTGGTGGGGAGGACAAGAGATAGAAAGACCGTGATGGCTCTGCCTATGTGGATGGTGAGTTTTTTGGTCGAGCGCGAAGAAGTCTGACGAAGGTACGGCTTCGCCATACGATAGGTCGCAGGAACCGCGAAACTGGAATTACTACCGGTTCAATCAGCCTCACTGAAAACCGTTCTCATCGTCATCCCGCGCCGGGCGCCCCTGTGTGCTCACCCGGTCTCGGATGCCGCCACTGGAAACCCTGGAGCTGCGCGCCAAAGCCGCCGATCCAGGTGTAGAGGCCGCCGCTCAGCATGCGTCTCCTGGCTCGAAGGCAAGTGCATCAAGTACGTCCAGCCGGATCTGCTTCATGGCGAGAGCACCCGCACCTCCTTGGACATCGGCGTCCTGATCAGCTTTGTCATCGCCACCTCCGCTGGCCTCTCGGAGGAGGACAAGCCGAAGGACGACGAGCGCGAGGATGACTATTGGCGTGCCATTAAGTGATTCCGCACGGCCGGCGAGCGCTTAGATGGAAGAGTGGGACGAGCTGGGTCGGCCGATCTAGTCGTCAAAGGAGCAGCCCCAACGTCGCAGGCAACGGCATTGCGGCGCTGGGGTCTGCTCCTTGGGCGGCTCTTCTAGACCGCACAAGAGGCAACGACCGAGGTGGGGTGCCGTTCCTACATGGCCGGCGAGCGCTTCGCGCTCAAAATCCGTCTAGCGACTAACGTGTGTTAGAGCGCGAAGCTTAGTCATCGGAAAAAGTAGGAAAATCCGGGAGACGGCTTTTCATTTCGAATTTTTAGCCCGGGGCCGGGGGCCACAGTTCCAAGAGGGTCCCTTTGGAGGAGCTGCTCGGTCAGCCCAATGACCGGGCTGCTTCTTTATAGAAAACGGACGGCCGAAGCCGCCCGCCGTCAGCAGTGAGTTTACGCAGAACGCTTAGAAGCTGCGACTTGCTTGCTTCCGATCTGGGCCTTTCCGGTCAAGATCTCGCTGACCCGTCCCGCGTTGATGCGGTAATCGGCGGCGATGTCGTGCTGAAGCTGACCACTTCAATAGCGCAACCAAACATCCACGGCTTCGTCGGACGTAAACTTCGTCTTACGCATCGGCGGCGGTCGCCGCTTTGTTCGTTACCGGAAAAAACTTGCCCTAAGTTAGAAAGTCTTTTCCGGACACGGAACATCTCGTGATCAGCGTGTGTGGCCGAGCCCGATGCCAAGCTGGTGCGCCTTCGTCCGCAGCGCCGGCACGGAGCGCTTCATCTGCTTGGAGATCTTAGCGATCGGCGTCCGCGCCTTCGAATGCGCCTTGAGCGCATTGATGTCGTTGCGAGTGTACTCACGCCGGTTGGCCGGCTTGCTTTTCTTGGAATTTGGCATGCGATCCCCATTGCATGGACAGGACAAGTCGCCGGCAACGCTGCAAATGCGCAGACGTTCCCGCCGAGGCGGACGAGGGTATTGAGCGCTTCGCGCTGAGCCCAAAGATCTGAGCCCCCGCAAGCCGTAGTCTACCGTGGTTGCGCGTGCCGGCGCCTCAGATAAGTTGCGGCCGTTCGCCTGGTCGGCTTTGTCGCTTGCGGCTGTCCGGACGGCTCCGCCCACCCTTCGCCGCACGGAGGGTTGGGCATTTTCATGAGTAGCGAGCGCTCCCCGCACTTCCCGGCCTGCCGGCGCCGGCTCCGCCGGAACAATCTGCGGCTGTTCTGCTTACTTTCTGCTGCTGCCACTAGACATTGGCTGGTGACGCTATGAGAGAAGGCGATCGTATAATTCTGCTGCTTCGTACAACCGAGAATCTATCAGCCCGTCTTCAGCAGGGGGTGCAATTGAGTCGCACTGCCGAGGATCTATTAGCCCGCCTTCAGCAGGTGGTGATCTTGAGAGCTGAACTGGAAGGACGTCTCGGGCGGCGACCACCTGATCAGACGGCCTGAGGCTAGGAACTCGATTCCCGGTTGACCGCTGGAACGGGACGCAAGGCTGATCGTTGCCGACGTTCCAGCCGGCTGGCATTAGCTCCTCTCGCTAGGCATGCTTAGGCACGGGCGAGGGGAGCGCTCCGGCTCCCGTACGATACTGGAGTTTACCGATCGGAAGGCTTGGCATACCCAGCAAGTGTCGCTTCCGAGGGCACGACGACGACATCAGCCTTCGGAAACTTGGCCTGCCTCCAGACGCTCTGGGGGCAGGCTTTTCTTTTTGCGGCGAACGCTGCGCGCTATAGGCCCAGTCAGGGCTGGGCCAAGGAGGACTGAATGAAACTCAACGGCGACTACGAACGCGGGCTCGTCATCCAATTCTCGGCCTGGTTCATCAAGCACCATGACTTGAAACTCGAGGACCAGAACAGCTCGATCAGCTGATGTCCAATGGCCCGTTCTGCGACGGCGACGTGACGCTCAGCCTCTGCAAGATGCTGAACCTCAGCGTTGCGGTCCAAGGACATGCCATTCTCCCAATCTGTTAGGAAAGTGAAATCGAACGACAGAAGTTCCCGAAGCGACCATTCCCATAGAAGACAGGTCGCCCGCGCCAGGCCGGGCGAAGCGTCGCAACTGGTTCCATGTTCCAAAAAGCCTTGCGAACGACTATTTTCCACGCAAACAAGGTTGCCCGCACCCTGCTAAGCGGCAAGACGCGCTGAATAACGGGCGAGACATGACGATCGCCACTCACCAACCGAACTTCCGGTCGCCCGCTGCTTTGATGGCCGAAGCACAGAACGTGTGGCGGCGGCTGTTCGAGCATTCGCCTCTTCCGATACTCGTCCTTGCGCCGGACTTAAGGATAATCGACGCCAACGAGAGCTACCTCCGCGAGGTCTCGCGCTCGCGGGAGACGCTGGCAGGTCTGGACATGTTCGAGGCATTTCCGGACAACCCACTTTGTGCAGGGGCGGATGGCGTTCGCAATCTGAGCGCGTCGTTCGAGACCGTGCTGCACACAGGGCGGGGACACGTTATGCCTCCGCAGCGCTATGACATCCGACCCGATGCACGACCATGGCAGGTACGTTATTGGTACCCGAAGAATTGGTCAGTACTCGATGACAAGGGATCAACAGTCGCGCTGGTTCATCACGTTGCCGACGCGACCGCTTCCATCTTGCACAGAGAGAAATTGCCGCTGCCTTCGTCATCCCGCTCGTCAGAGAATGTCTTGCAAAGGGCCGACGAGGCGATTTGGGAAGCGCGAGAGTTGGTGAGGCAGACTCACGAGAGCATTCTGGCATGCTGCGCGGGCATGAAAGCCGGAAGCTAACCGATCACCTTCTCGATCATTCTAAGCCTCCCCGTTTTTGGGCGTCGAAGTCGTGCGGTGGCGACAGCGGCCGCGAAACGGACTCGCCAACTTGTCTCTCCTTGGTCGCGCCAACAAAGTGGTCGAATGAAAGCCAAGACACTTCCGGTAGTGGCCCTTCTGAGATATGCCGACCGCTATGATGGATGTCCGCATTCGAGGGGCAAAGCGGAAAACATGGACACGCACCAGGTTCTGCTCAGCTTGACCCTTAGGCGACTTCGGGCCTCCCGACGGTTTGCTCGACCAGCCATTCTACCGAACGACTATCACCGCAGGTTAGTTACGCCCGCACGATGCAAGCCGTCCGCGAGATGTTCCCGGTACTTCATGTCAAGGTAAGGTGTCGTAACGTCGAAGTGCTGCTGCGGGTCCGCCGGCCGGGAGACGAAATCATGCACCAACGGCCGCGCTTCCTCCACCCGTCCGAGCTGGCCAAGGCTTGCGAGAAAGACCCTGAGCCCCGGGTAGAAACGGGGCGCGCCCATCCCAAGTTGACAATAATGGACCGCCTCCTCGTAGTTCTCCTGGTGATAATGAGCCATAGCGATGGTGCCCAGAAAGGCACCGGCTTGAGGATCGTTCGGGTTCAGACGGAGGCAGTGCAGCAGAGCGTCCAGAGCTTCTCTGAAGTGTCCGATATAGACACGAACCAGGCCAAGGGCGAAGAACCCGAGCGCGAAATTCGGGTTGAGGTCGATCGAACGCTGGGCCTCCCCAAGCGCCTGCGCGTGCATTCGCTTAAACCAAACTCGTCCAGCACAGCGCGTAGTGGCAGTAGGGATCGCGGTCATCGATCGTAACCGAGCGCGCCGCAGCCGCATGAGCTTCGGACGCGTCGCTCGCGCGATCGCTGGTCCAGCCGTGCCAAACCCAGGCGTTCAGCGAGCGTGCAAGCGCCATGTGTGCCTGGGCGAAAGTCGGATCGAGGCTGATCGCCCGCCGCAACAGAGTAATGGCCTCGTCCTGGTTCTCGGGAGTGATTTGTGAAAAATGCCACATCGCACGCATGCAGCAATCGAACGCATCCAAGTTGCCGACGCTCTTGCGAGAGGCTCGTCTGCCTTCCATCAGCAACATCTCCGGCTCGATCGCGGCGACCACGCTCTGGGTGATCTCGTCCTGGATGGCGAAGATGTCGGCCATGTCGCGATCGAACCGCTCGGCCCACAGGTGATTTCTGGTTTCTGCTTCGATCAGCTGGCTTGTGATCCGCACGCGTTGTCCGGCGCGTCTTACGCTCGAGGGTGTATCGCACGCCGAGTTCGCGAGCGACCTGCTTCACGTCGACGGCGCGGCCCTTGTAGAAGGTCGAATTTCGCGCGATGACAAAGAACCATCGGTGATGAGACAAGGCGGTAGTGATGTCTTCCGTAATGCCATCCGCGAAATACTCCTGCTCGGGATCTCCGCTCATGTTCGAGAATGGTAGTACGGCGATCGATGGCTTATCCGGCAGCACAAGCTCGCCGCCCAAAACGCCCGTGGCCGCTGGATGCTGGAGCCGCCAGTCTACAGAATAGACCGAAACTGGACGACTGATGTTCTTTAACGATCGTTGCCCGATCGACGTAAGGGAAAAGTTCAGCTTGCCCTCGATCTGATCGCGCACCGCGCCGGAGATACAGATACCACCGGGGTCAGCGACGCCTTCCAGCCGCGCGGCAACGTTCACTCCGTCGCCGAGCAGGTTGTCACTGCCCACCATCACGTCGCCGAGATTGACGCCAATTCGAAATTCCATCCTCCGCTCGCTGGGAAGATCGGCATTTCGGCGATGGAGCGCGCGCTGGATCGCAACTGCGGCGCGCACGGCCTGCACTGCGCTGCTGAATTCCGCAATCACGCTGTCTCCGGCGGATCCAAAAATGCGTCCCGCATGCTCAGAGATGAGATCAGATATCGTTCGACGGTACGCGTCCAAGGTCCGCAGGGTCGCGTCCTCGTCCGCGGCCATGAGGCAGCTGTAGCCAGCAACATCTGCTGCCAGTATCGCAGCCAACCGCCTTGTGATCGGTGGGATGTCCATGGGTCACCCCATACTGCCAGCCAGACCAGTCTAGCCGATGTGGACACGCGAGGGCAAAAGCAAGTGTTGCTCCCCACGCCTGGACTGTCGCTTTGCGGCCCTACCGCGAGGTCCGGTCTGGCTCTCAGATTGTCGGAAGCAGCCCGACGACCTTCCGAACGGCGCTTTTGCCCCATAGGCGACGTCAGCCTCCTGAGTAGCGAAAACGCGGCAACATTCCTGCTGTAACAGGCCTTTTGGCCTCGTTAGATTAATTTCCGTCGGGCTCCAAGAAACAGGAGCTAGGTATGTCACGTCTCGCGCGGATTGCACTCGCGCTCTTGCTGGCGACGGTGCAACTTCCGGCCGCATTTGCGCTGGATAACGCACCAGCGACCATTTCTCAGGAGCTTGTGCCATTCTCGTCGGATGAGGGGCTTGCGCGGCTGACCCGCTCAACTGCCAAGGTAGACTTTCCGGCCCTTGCCAATCAGTTCGAAGCCGAGTCGAACAGCGCGTTCTGTGGACCCGCATCTGCCGCAATTGTGCTCAACGCGGTTCGAGGTCGCAGCCCTGATCTGCCGAGGGACCGGAGCCGATTACATTCAGAAGACCTTAAGTACATTCCGAGCGCCTTCGATCCCACAATCCCTCGCTTCACGCAGGACAACGTGATCACCAAAGGCCAGAAGACGCGCGCGCAAGTTCTCGGCGAACCGATGACGATCAATGGAAAACAGATCCAGGACTTCGGCTATCAGATCCGTCAGCTCGATGAGATGCTGAGGGCGAATGGTCTTACGACCCGGCTTGTCATCGTTGATGACTGCAAGCCTGAGCAGGATATTCGGACTGATTTGGTTGAAAACCTCAAGCGTCGGGGTGACTATGTGATCGTCGCCTACCAACGCAAGGCTGCGGGCCAACAGGGCCCCGGACATATCTCGCCGCTTGGGGCATATGACGCTGAATCCGACTCGTTTCTTGTCCTTGACGTCAACCCTGCGAGCGCTGGCTGGGTGTGGATGCCAACTGCAACCCTGGTTAAGGGTATGCGCACTTTCGATACGGTTGAGAACCGCGGGTATATTCTTGTGGAGACCCCTTGAGGCGTTCTTCACTTCGTGTTGATAAAACGAAACTACCGCAATTGGCCCAGGCTGTGTGAAAATCACGCAACTTGGGGCGCACTGGTGCATTTCGCGGCCGCCGAACTTCTAATTCGGTGGAATCGACCTCTCATCTCGGTGGCAATCGGGAGCTTCATGTAGG
>NZ_JBVBEF010000169.1:0-9482 GCF_055456055.1 Bradyrhizobium sp. LeoB3 | reverse complement strand
CGACGCATGAACCTGAACGACGACGTCGTTTATCGCTGCCTGCGGCTCGGGCTGCTCCACCAGCTTCATCCCCGCCGTTCCCGCAGCCTGGTCCGTTACGACGATCGCCTTCATCTGAATCGTCTCCTCGGTTGCTTGTCTCTTTGCTGGATATGTTCCAGCGATAAAAGCCCGTTCGACATCTCATGCCAGCGGTAGGGGTAGCTTCCGAAAGCGAAGGTGCAAGATTGTTTTTGCGAGTGGCGATGTGACCTCGCTTCCCGAGCCGCTCGGTGCAGGGCAGTCGCTTGACCAGTATCAAGCAGCTGCGCTAGGCCGGTACCGCGGTGATCGTCGACGCCAACCTGAAGAGCGGCTCCATCGCTGAGAGCTGCCGTGGCGCACATCCGTCAGGCGGGATGTCGCACCGCGGTGCCTTGATTATTGTCGATAATGTACCGCCAGAACCCATCCGCGCCGCGCCGCATGATGTCGCTCGCTGTGCCGTGCATGTGCACGATCTTGCCGTCAGGACCTGTTCCGTCAATTGACCAGTCCAGCACGATCTGGGCGGTGTCGCCGCCGACGAACACATGGCGCACATTTGCCTTCAGCGGCAGGCCGAGCTTGATATCGCGCTCGAGTATGGCCGTGAACTCGGCGCGATCAGTGATGGTTCGCCCGTCGTTCGCGACGAATACCGCCTCCGGGGCGTACAAGGCCATCATTGCCTCGATCTTTCCGGAGTTAAATCGCTTGACCAGAGACGGGATAACGCCTTCGGGCTCAGTTGGGAGTGGAAAGCTCTCGGACATCAGGGGGCTCCGTTTTCTGCTGGGCGCTATTCGGTCAAATTTGCGAACGTCGCAGTTATTGATCGCAGTGCCGGACGAATTTTTCCAATAGCCGGCGCGTATAGTTTTCATAGCGGCCGGGAATTGTGCCGCGACGGTCCTCATCGCCATTCGTAAATCATGGCAAGTTGCGCAGGCCGCGACGGCATTACGCCGCGCGGTGAGCGGCAAGGACGATCGCCTATCGATTCCAAGGCGAGAGGTAATTTCCCTCGCCGGGATTCGACCGTCACAGTGTGAGATCGCTGTCAGAAGCGCCTACAACCTGAAGCGAGACTGCAAATGACCACTCCTACAAACCAGAGACGGCGAGTTCATCGCCACGAGATGCAGCCGTTTGTAGAGCCTTGCGGCCGCGGCTTGCGCGCTGGCGCCTTCGCCCGTCTGGCTGATCGCTGCCCGCGTCGCGCAGGAAGCGGCCGCAGCGATCGTAACCCCCGCCAGCCTCGCCCTGATCGGGGCCACCTATCCGCGCGGAGCGGAACCCGGCGATCGGCATATGGGCCGCGGCATCGGCTCTCACCACCGCCGGAGGTCCTGTCCTGGGCGGCTGGCTGACCGAGACCTTTGGTTGGCCCTCCGTGTTCTGGATCAACCCGCCGCTCGCGCTCATTGCAGCGGGGGTTCTGCTGGTCTTCGCGCCGAAAGATGGCCGCATCCAGCGCAAATTCGTGATTGGCGCCGCGATCCTCGCTTCAGCGATCGGGGCGGTCGCCTGGGCGCTCAGCCAGATCGGCCCCGGTGAAGCTCAGGCCGCCGCGGACGCTCCAGCCGATCGGGCACGGTGCTCACGATCGTCGCCGGGCTTGGCATTGTCGGGCTCGCCGTCTACGCGTTCTGGGAGCTCAGAAGCAAACACCCGATGACGCCGCCTCGCCTCGTGGAGAACCGCGCCTTCCTCGGGCTGAACGTCGCCACCCTGCTGGTCTATGCGGCGGCTTCGATCATGTTCTTTCTGCTACCCTTTGAGCTCGTCGACGGACCTTACTACCTCGCCATGACCATACCCGTGATGGTGCTCGGTGCGGGGGTCGTCACCATCGGCATACTTGGATGGGTTTGTTTGGGCGTGATCACCCTCGGTGGCACGGGCTGATGTGGTGGGCCACAGAACGCGCTGGGGGAAGCTCTCTTAGTGTTGAGAGCCGAACGCTGTTCACCGCACGAGGTCCGTTGTGGGTCAACAGCGCCATTTGGCTGATCGGTCGATCACTTCCGCTCTCCCCCGATAAATCGGACCATTTCGAAGTTAAGCCGAACTTCGCATTTGGGCCAACACCGGAAGCTCTCGCACTCGATGACCTCGTCGGCGCGGTCCACCCGATATCCTATACATTCGTACGCTCGCTCGGGTGCAGGGATCGGAGAGTGGCGTGGCTGGATCGGGCGCCAGCGGACATCAACATCACTGCAGGAGCGGCGACCAGGAGATAGCAGGCGGCCCCGATCCTGAGCGTCGTATCGATACTGAAGGCAATGCTGGTGGCAACGGCGACACTTGCGGCGAGCACGCCCGCAGCACCGTTGATGCCCCAGAACCATGGCGTGGGGCCCGTGCTGATTGTTGAGACCAGTCGCATGCCGGTGGGAAATCCAAAGCCCATCAGGAACCCTGCCGGCGCCAGGACAAGAACACACAGGCCGGCGCGAATGAGCAGGCCCGCGCCATCAAGATCAACCAAGAGCGGAGGCAGCCAGAACGGCAACGCGAACAAGTAAGCGGCACTCGCCACGCTCCAGGCCAAGAGCTTGCCTGTTCCGACAAGGCGGATGCGCTCGGATGCCAGGCTGCCGAAGCCTGTCCACAGGATCAGGCTGAACAGAACGACACTCAACGCGTAGACGGGATGACCGAGGAAGACGCTCATTCGCTGCAGCAAAGCGATCTCGACCATCATGAACCCGCTTCCGATCAGAACGAAATAAATGGAGCCGCCCACGGCCAGCTGCCAGCCGGCTTCTCTGACCGTCGGCCGCAGCGGAACAATGATCGTAGCGGCGACCAGCGCGACCGAGATCAGAACGAGCATGGCAAGGGTCAGCGTCGCGATCAGGTTGCCCGCGAACACGCCGATGTGGGTGAAGTGCGAGAACACGTCCGCGTCAAACAGCGTAGCGAACCACAACTGGTTGAAGAAGAAAGGGCGCGCATCGGTCGGCGGCGTGAGGTCGAGATAGAAGCCGGTGGTCGCCCGGTCGAGCATGCGACGGTCCGTAGCACTGACGATCCGCCCAAGCACGGCGGATGGCGCGGACGTGTCCGGGCTTAACAGCACCGTGAATTCATTGGCATTGGCGGCAACCTCGAGCGCCCTGAGCGCCGCCGGCGAGAGCGGCGACTTCGTCACGATCAGTGTCGCAACCTTCCCGGCTGCGGCGAGAAAGAGGTGGCGGCGGGGCTTGGCGGCGCCGCTTGCAAGAAGGGTTGCGACGGCAAGGCTGACCAATCGCCCGGTCTCGTTCACTTCGCCGGGCGCGTACCAGCGGCTCACCGTGAACAGGCCACTTGGGGTAAGCCGATCGAGAAAGCGTTGCCAGGCCTCGACTGTGTAGAGACCATTTTCTGTGAGCGTGAAGGCGCCGGCACCTGTCGCCGCCCAGGTATCGATCAGGCTCATCTGGATGACATCGAAGGAGCGCGGTGTGCGGGCAAACCAGCTGCGCGCCTCGTCGACCTCGAACTTCACCCCATCCAATGCGGCAACGGCCGAATAGCCGGAAAAGTGGCGCTCCAGGACGTCGATAATGATCGGATTGATCTCGACGCCCGTCACGTCCCTCAGGCCGAAGAGGCGTTGCGACAGGACGTCCCGACCGCCGCCCACGCCGATCACGGCACCCGTTTTCAGGCCCGGAATGGCATAGGCAAGGTTGGTCACGTCATAGCGCAGGAACTCCAGGTTCGCGAGGACCCCATCGAAGCGGTATAGGGCGGTGCCGGCGCCGCCGTCGATATTCAGCGCGCGCTGCTCGATGGTCGATTGCGGCAAGCGAGCCGAGGCGCCGAACATCGCCGGCGGGACGGTTTCGCTCCGACTGACGGTGATGCGGGAAAACGAATTCCAGCGATCGAACGCAAGGTCGGCCGGCGTTTCCACGTGATCCTTGATGATCAGCGGTCGAACGCCATAGGTCGTGAGCGTGTTCGCAATCGCAAAGAGTAGGCAGCCTATGAAAATGCTTCGGCGGTAGCGAAAGAGCTTTGACCCGAGCGACGTGGGTTCGGGCAGGGTGCCGAGTCCGGAGCCGGCGAAGCCGAGTGCGGCGAGCCCGATGAGCGCGCCGATCCACAACACCGCTGATGGCCCGCTCATCAAATTTAGGAGCATGAGGACACCGATGGACCCAGCGGCCGCACCGATCAGATCCGCTCCGTAGACATTTCCGATTGCATAGGGACTGCGCGTTAGGGCCAGGCTCACGACAACGCCCGAAAAGAAGAATGGAAGGGCAAGACAGAGCGCGAATTCTGTCCAAGCGACCAGGGAGGTGAGGGATGGCGAAGCACCTGTTACCAACGTCAATTGCACGAGCATGGCAAGATCGGTCGTTAATGCGAAGGCCAGCGCCGCCACAGCCAGGTCGTAGGACAGTTGCGCCGGTCTGAACCTCTCCCTGCGCAAATAGACAAAAACCGCGCCGGCGGTCAGGCCGAACATGGCAATGCTGATGACAAAGAAGGCCAGGTGGTACCATGAGACAACAGAAATGATTCTGGTCTCGATAATCTGCAGCATCAGCGTCGCTGCCGTTACCAAGCCAAGAGCCACATAGAATCGGGCTCTTCGGCCGGTTTCGTCTCGCGATTTCGCTTTCGGTAGATGCACGCGCCCTCCCCGCCGATACGCGGCTGCCGAGCTGGGCCCCAGGGTGATCTGGGTTAGCAATCTTTTCGTACGGCCTTGCGATGGCCCACAATAAACGTTGTCCTTCACTCCACAACAAACGTTACCCAGACAGAACGCAGAGGCATTTGGCGCGGCAATTAGAGCAAAAGTGCGCCTGAACATTTCAGGTTCAACGCGCAGAGAACGCGGCCCCAAGTCGCGGTGGCAGCGTCGCCCGTTCAGCACGCGCGAATGCTATCAAGGCACGCGCCAGAGTAACGCGCCGTATCTGCGAAACTGTCGATTTTTGCAATAGTATCTGCCACAGGTGATAATTCGGAATGAAGAGGCCGCCAACTGAGGCGGCCTTACCGTAGGCCAATCCGGACCACAGCCATTTCCGCGATCTCTCGCGGCTCGCTGATGCCTGTCGCGCCGACCTCGATAGCCTTGCGAGCGACCATATTGCAAAACGGGTCGTTACGATCAACCACGCCCAGCAAGTTTCGAGCGTGGTTGAAGGCCTTGTTCAAAAGCTCGATTTCACCCTGCTTATAGCACTGGATTTTCGTTCACGGCCGGAGAACTACGGAAGGAGCCCTGACCCTTCACGAATGTGCTGCGCTTCGGCACTTGGATCGGCGTCAAAATAAGGATGCCGCCAAGGTGCTGGGGCCATGTTTTTGTTGGCGGTCGCGTGGCAAATCCACGGTCTCAAGCGCATATTCCGGCGATGGCGACAATCGTCCGATGGAATCGCGGCGCCGAGTACCGACGCACGGAAGAGAAGTTCTTGGTGCCGCATACGGGTGACGCGATCTGCACGGTCTGCGGAGCTGCGCTGGAATCATGGTCGGAACGCACCCACGTTCCCATTTATGAATTTGTAGAACCTCCGGACAGAAAGCCGGAGTGATTAGCGTGACGGGCGAAAATCCCTCATGTCTGTTCACGGTCCTTCGCGTCGATCTGACCGTCCGCCGGCCACTTCCGGTCTTCCCGCTTAGCCAACATTCTCAGAGTCCGTCGGCATGTCTCAAACGTGCCAAGAGCGGACTCGTGCACTGCAGCAAACAAAATGATTATTCGCTTAGTCCCATTGGCGCGTTGATCCGCGTTACGGATCGATAAGCACTCCCGGGTTAAGCATGCCTTGCGGATCGAGTTCTCTTTTTGCGGCCCGAAGCGCGGCCGCGAAAAGCCCCGGGCGCTGACGATCGTACCACGGCCGATGATCACGCCCGACAGCGTGATGATGCGTGATCGTACCACCCGCCTCAATCAGCGCGTCGCTGGCCGCATTCTTGATCGCCTGCCACTGCTCTAGAAGAGCACCGTGTCGGCCGAGTGCGTGGAAAGAAAAATAGGGCGCGGGCCCGTCCGGATAGACATGGGTGACGCGGCATGTGACCTCGCCTTTTAGGCCAGTCGCCTCGAAGATCGATCGTTCCGTTGCCGCCTTCACTTTGTCGTGGTTACTTTCGAACCGATCCCAGGTGATAGCGGTCTCAAACGTGTCGTTGATGAGACCAGCCGGCGTCAAAAACTCGCGCGCATGTGGCATGCGAATAAATGCGTTCCGCCAGATCCCTGCTGCGCCTTCGAGATTTGCATCGCCGGCTTTTGCGGCCTCTTGCGTCCCGCCGTGGTCGGCGCAGCATTCGAGCGCACGTGCCATCCAGGCGTCCGGCGAATGGTCGCCGGATTCAAAGCCGAGCACCATGATCGCGACACTGCCGTCGGCCGCACCGGTGTTGAACGCCTCTTGCGCGTCAAGGATGCGGCAGTTCGACGGATAGAGGCCGGCTTGTGCGATGGCGTGCAATGCGCGTGCCGCCCCGAAGAACGACTGGAAACGAACCGATGCGCCGGTACGGAATTTCGGACGTGGCTGCAATCGCATCCAGGCCCGCGAAATCACGCCGAGCGTGCCTTCCGAGCCTATGAACATGCGGTCGGGACTCGGCCCAGCACCCGATCCTGGCAATCGACGCGTTTCCAGTATGCCGCGCGGCGTCACGACGCGCAGGCTTTCGACGAAATCGTCTATATGCGTGTAGAGACTGGCGAAATGACCGCCCGATCGCGTCGCGATCCAGCCCCCAAGGGTTGAATATTCGAAACTCTGCGGAAAATGCCGCAACGTGACGCCGTGCGGCTTAAGCTGGTTCTCCAACGATGGACCATAGGCGCCGCCTTCGATCAGTGCGGCGCACGATATCTGATCTACCTCGACAACCTTACCGAGATTGCGTAGATCAAGTGTGACGGCCGCCTTATAGCGAAGCCCATCGACTCGCGGCTCGACGCCGCCACAGACGCTCGACCCGCCCCCGAACGGCGTCAGCGAGGCGTTGACGCCACCTGCCCAGTCCATCACGGCGGAAATCTCTGCTTCATTGCGTGGATATGCGACCACGTCGGGCGCGCTCTCGTAATCGCCGAGCATGGCTCGCACGTAGTCTGGATAGGATTTGCCGTAGGTATGCGCGACCCGGTCGTAGCGTTCGCTCGTACAGAAAGCGGCGAGTGAGGTCGGCAGCGCAACGCGCGGCGCCCGCAGGTCCAGGTCCTCAAGACGCGGCACGACTTTTGTCTCAAATGCATCGCGCGCGAATTTCGCGTGGTAGCGGCCGAGCACGAAAGCCTGCTCCTCAGCAGTCATGCCTTCGTCTTCGCGGCCCCAGCCGTAATGCTTTAGCCTTGCGCCGCTCATGGCATCCTCCCTGTTTTTCTGTCTGTGATGAGATAGCCGCGATATTCAGCACGCCGCTGCAGTCCTGAGCATTACCTCAACGCGTGCTGAAGGTGAGGCCGGCGCGCTCCTTCAGACGCTTGCGCAACGCCGGCCCCATCAGCGCGCCCGGCGTCCAGGTACCGCCCTCGCCCTGCACTTCGCGCACGAGGCAGAGAGCGCTCTCCGCGATCATCTTGCTGGTTGAGCCGTAGCCAGGATCGCGGTCGCCCGTAACCACCGCCTCGACCCGCCCGCCATCCGGCCGCTCGCCCAGGAAGAGGATGTCGTAGAAGCCCTTCTCGCGCTCATCCCGAGTGGGGCCTCCGCCGGGTTTGAGACCGCCGGTCCTGAACAAGGAAACCATCGTGGCGAACGTCTCCGTTGTCACGCCAGCGATTTCCCCAATTCCCGGCGCGATCATCATCTCGTCGTAAACGAAGTCCGTGCCGTAGGGATGACCCAACAGGAAATTCGTGCGGTGCACGTTCTTGGTGTTGATCGGCGCCATGGGGAACGGTACGAGCCACACGTTCATGCTCGGGTCGTATTCGGGAATGAGGCCCGACGGCTGAGACGGCCCGGTGAACCCCGGCGTCAAGGCGAAGGGATCGGTCAGCAGCCGGATTAGGGCCGGGTCGCGCGCGGCGGCAGCCAACGTCGCCTGAGCGCTCGCCGCGGTGCCGCCAGACATGCCGCCTTTCACCTTGCGCAGGCGGGCTTTGACCCGCCGCGCCGGGCGTCCGAACTTCTCGCGCGCCTTCTCCTGCAACGTGAGAACGCCAAGGTCGAACGGGATGGAATCGAAGCCGCAAGAGAAGACGATACGCGCGCCGGTCCGTTTCGCCTCTGCGTGATGGGCGTCGATCATGCGCCGCATCCAAGCCGGCTCGCCGCACAGATCAACATAGGCCGTGCCCGTAGCCGCGCAGGCCGCCACAAGCTCGGGACCGTGGAGCTGATAAGGCCCGACCGTCGTGATGATCACGACCGCACGCTCGCACATCGAACGCAGGCTGGCCGGCTCGGCGGCATCCACCTTAACCAACGGCAAATCGTCTGGTGCGCCGATGTCGTCACGCACCTTCTGGAGCTTGTCGGTCGAGCGTCCCGCAATCGCCCACGACGGAGCATCCTCGCCGCGATAGGACGTCGCCAGATATTCGGCGATGAGACGGCCGGTGTAACCCGTCGCGCCATAGACGATGAGGTCGAAGTCCCGCTTCACGACGTTGGTCCTCCTCGAGACCCCGGGAGACTGACGCTCAGCACGAGCAGCAGAGGTCTTTTGAGGGTCCGCCGCTTCACCGAACCGTCCCATCGCGTAAACGGAGGATACCACAGTTCCTGCCTTGGCGTGCGCAACGTTCGGTTGGGCTCAAACTGAGAAGAACTCCGTGTGAGCAAATGTCTTCCGAGTTACCCCTGAAAGCGGACATCGCTCACTACGGTCGGCATGTCTCATAGGTGCCATAACCGGAAGCGCTAAATCTGTTACCTCTTGGCGATCAGAACGCCATCGTGCCAATGCGGGGAGCGGCTAGTCCACCACCCGTCAGCACTGTTCGCCCGTCCCTATCGATCGACGCACCGGTCCAATTATAACAATTGTATGACACGCGGGATGCGCCAAAGGCCAGCTGGCCCTCATATTCGACATGGGTGGAACCGAAGATCGGTGCTACGCAGCGCGGGTGGAGAAGAGCACCTTTTGCAGCTTGCCTACTTTCGCGCTGCAACTGCATCGAGACTGCCGTTTGCACTGACTCTCTTCCCTTACTCGCCGTGCTCATGTCGCGGCGCAAGCCCCTAAAATTGATCCGTTCGTGTCGATGAGGACTCACGCTTGAGCCGACATCCAGTTGGAATATTCGAATTTGCAAGTGAGTTTGATCTCAGCGCGAGTAGCGACAGCAGATCTAAACATATGTTAAGGCCGCCGCTTCGCACCGCCCGGAATGAAGTGCCTCACCGCGGGTCATCTGCAGTGACGCGTCCGGGCGGAATGCCGAACTGCCTTCTGGCAACACTGCCGGTATCGGATCTCGATCTGTTGCGGCCCGCGCTGGAGACGGTCGCGCTCGATCA
>NZ_JBVBEF010000168.1:0-9537 GCF_055456055.1 Bradyrhizobium sp. LeoB3 | reverse complement strand
TCAAAACCGGCCTTGAATACTTCCATGCCGTCGCAGTCGGATGGAGCCTCAGAGATCCGTGCATGCCCTAGCGCGAAAGCGGGGACCCATAACCACAGGTGTTTGTGGTGTGCTCCGCTGCAACCGCTTGCTCGCGCCACGACAAACGCCCTGTGGTTATGGGTCCCGGGGCAAGCCCGCGACGACAGCTAGCCCCGGGACCACATCTCACTGCACGGCTCACTTCGCTGCGTGACTGCCCTTTGTCCCGCCGACCACGACGCCCGCCGCTTTCTCGACCGGCTTGATCGCGGAGGTGAAATCGGAGTCCGGTCCCGTCTCGCGGATCACGGTTTCCCAGAGGCGGCCGACGGCCTCGGCGACTTCCATCGACAGGCCGAGCGACTTCATCTCGTCCAGGCACAGCCGCACATCCTTCACCATCAAGCCGGTGGCGAAGCCGAAATCGAACGTGCGCGGCAGCACCGAGCGCGGAAACTTGTCGCGGCTCGCGGTATTCATGCCAGAGCCCGCATTGATGACATCGATCATCACGGCCGGATCGAGCCCGGACTTCACGCCCATCACCACCGCTTCCGAGGTCGCAACCATCGCAGTCGCCGACAGGAAATTGTTGGCGAGCTTCATCGTCTGCCCCGAGCCCGGCTTCTCGCCGATGAAGAACACCTTGCCGATCACGTCGAGCGCCGGTTTCAGCACCTCGTAGTCCGCGCGCGGACCGGAGACCATCACCGCCAGCGTTCCTTTCTCGGCGCCGCCGACGCCGCCGCTGACGGGGCTATCGATCTGCACGATGTTGCGCTTCGCCAACAGGTCATGGATGCGTACCGCCATCTGCGAGCCGACGGTCGAGAGATCGACGAAGCGCTTGACGCGCTCACCCTCGATCACGCCGCCGGCGCCGGTTGCGACCTCGAGCGAGGCCTGCAGCGAGGGCAGGCTCGCCATCACGGTCTCGACCCGGTCGGCGATCGCCTTCGGCGAGGACGCGGCTAGCGCGCCGCGCGCGGTCAGCCGCTCGACGGCCTCCTTGCGCGTATCGAACACGGTAAGTTGATGCCCGGCCTCGACCAGCCGGCGCGCCATCGGAAAACCCATGTTTCCGAGGCCGATGAATCCAATTTCCATGGTGTTTCCTTTATCGTTGTTTGCATCGTTATTTGTGAGATCGTTGCGGCGAAACAGCACGCCACACACTCACTGTCGTCCCGGGCTTGACCCGGGACCCATAACCCCAGGGAGAAGTTGTGGCGTCGGCCGGTGGCCCCAGTTTTCGCAACCACATCCGCCTGTGGTTATGGGTCCCGGCTCGCGCTTCGCTTGGCCGGGACGACGGCGGAGAAGGCGTTACGCCTTATCGATCTCGGCGAATACTTCGCGCGCGATACGAAAGCTGTCGACGGCGGCGGGCATGCCGCCATAGATCGCGACCTGCATCAGGATCTCGCGGATCTCTTCGCGGGTGACGCCGTTGGTCAGCGCGCCCTTCAGGTGCGCGCGCAATTCATGCGGCCGGTTCAGGATCGAGATCATGGCGATGTTGAGCATGCTGCGGGTCTTGCGCGGCAATTCCTCGCGGCCCCATACCGAGCCCCAGCAATATTCGTTGAGCAGGTCCTGGAACGGCTTGTTGAAGCTGTCGACGTTCTTGAGCGCGTTGGAGACATAGGCCTCGCCGAGCACGGCCTTGCGGATTTCCAGGCCTTTGTCGTGCGTCTTTTGGTCCATAACGTTTCCTCATGCAGTTCAGAGAACATGATCCGGAAAGATGGAAACCGGTTTTCCATGCCCGAACAAAAATGAGATCATGGCCCGATTTCGGATCATGATCTGGGGTTGTGGCGGCGACGTTACGGGGTCGCTCACGCGCAGTCACGCCTTCGTGTTATGCGTAATTCCACGTGTGGGTTGCCGGAACGGAACGGGTGCCTCATTGCCGCCCTTGTGGTAAGGTGACGTGTCGGGCAACCCGGAGATTTTATTGAGCGGCGACCCCACTGAACCCGCGCGCGAGCATGACGCCGTCGCGCGGCTAAAATTGAACGAAGCCCTGCAGCGGGCACAATACGCGATCGCGTGGGAGCGCGTATGGCCGTATCTGGCCCGGTTTCTGACCGTCATCGGATTGTTCCTGGTCGTCTCCTGGGCGGGACTCTGGCTGGCGCTGCCGCTTGCGGTGCGCCTCGCCGGTGTGGGCCTGTTCGCTCTGCTGGCGCTGGGCGCGCTGTTTCCGCTGGTTCGCTTCCGCTGGCCGACGCGCGAGGAGGGCTTGAGCCGGCTCGATCGCGGCACCGGCATCCGCCATCGCCCGGCGACCGCGCTGAGCGATACGCTCACGAGCCAGGACCCGGTCTCGCAGGCGCTGTGGCAGGCACAGCGCGAGCGCACGCTGGCCTCGCTCAAGCGCATTCGTGCCGGCCTGCCGTCGCCGCGGCTTCCGATCCATGATCCCTGGGCCCTGCGGGCGCTGGTGATCGTGATGCTGGTCGGCACCTATATCGCTGCAGGCGACGAGCGTTCTCTCCGTTTCGCCTCCGCCTTCGATTGGAATGGCGTGCTGGCGCCGACCAATATCCGGGTCGATGCCTGGGTGACGCCGCCGAACTATACCGGCAAGCCGCCGATCATCCTGTCGTCGGCGAACCGGGAAGCGGCTGCCGCCGAGAGCGGGCCATTGGCGGTTCCCGCCGGCAGCACGCTGCTCGTGCGTTCCAGCGGCGGCAATATCGACGTCGTGGTCGGCGGCGGCGTGACCGAGGTTGCCCCGAGCGACGAGGCGCCGAAGGGCACCAACGAGCGGCATTTCAAGATTGCTGGCGACGGCACCGCGCATGTCCGCGCGCCAGCCGGCCAGCCGCTGTGGCGTTTTACCGCAACGCCTGACCGTCCGCCGTCGATCGCCCTGGCCAAGGATCCCGAGCGCCAGGCGCGCGGCTCGTTGCAATTGTCCTACCGGCTCGAGGACGATTACGGCATCACCGAAGCGCGCGCGCAGTTCGTCGCGCGTCCAAGCGATGCGCCCAAGGAACCTGGCAAGGACCCCGGGAATGCCGGAACCAGGACGGCAGAGGTGCGGCCGCTGTTCGAGCCGCCGCAATTCCCGCTCGTGCTGCCGAACGCGCGCACCCGCAATGGCGTCGGCCAGACCGTCAAGGATTTGAGCGAAGACCCCTATGCCGGCGCGGATGTGACGCTGACGCTGACGGCAAAGGACGAGGCCGGCAATGAGGCCAAGAGCGAACCGTTCAACATGCGCCTGCCGGAGCGGTTGTTCACGAAACCGCTGGCGCGGGCGTTGATCGAGCAGCGCCGCATTCTCGCGCTCGACGCCAACAAGAACGCCGATGTCTACGCCGCGCTGGACGCGCTGTTGATCGCGCCGGAAATGTTCACGCCCGAGGCCGGCACCTATCTCGGCCTGCACAGCGTGGCGCGGCAGCTCGAGGCCGCCCATACCGACAACGCGCTGCGCGAGGTCGTCGCCAGCTTGTGGGCGCTTGCCGTCACCATCGAGGACGGCAACATCACCGACGTCGACAAGGCGCTGCGCGCGGCGCAGGACGCCTTGAAACAGGCGCTGGAGCGTGGCGCGAGCGACGAGGAGATCAAGAAGCTCACCGACAATCTGCGCGCGGCGCTGGACAATTTCATGCGCCAGCTCGCCGAGCAGTTCCGCAACAACCCGCAGCAATTGGCGCGCCCGCTCGATCCCAACGCCAAGGTCCTGAGCCAGCAGGACCTGAAGAACATGCTCGACCGCATGGAGCGGCTGTCGCGTTCCGGCGACAAGGACGCGGCAAGGCAGTTGCTCGATCAGCTCCAGCAGATGCTGGAGAACCTGCAGATGGCGCAGCCCGGCCAGAGCGGCGACAACGACATGGAGCAGGCTCTGAACGAGCTCGGCGACATGATCCGCAAGCAGCAGCAGTTGCGCGACAAGACCTTCAAGCAGGGCCAGGATTCGCGGCGCGACCGCATGCGCGGCAAGCAGGGCGATCAGTCCATGGGCGACCTGCAGCAGGATCAGCAGGCGCTGCGCGACCGGCTGCAGAAGTTGCAGGAAGAGCTCGCCAAGCGCGGCATGGGTCCCGGCCAGCGCGGCGAGAAGGGCCAGCGCGGCCAACAAGGACAGCAGGGCCAGCAAGGTCAGGGCGGCCAGGAGGGCGATCAGGGCGACGGCGAGGACGGGCTCGATCAGGCCGATTCCGCGATGGGCGATGCCAGCGGCCGGCTTGGCGAAGGCAATGCCGATGGCGCGGTGGACTCGCAGGGCCGCGCGCTGGATGCGCTGCGCAAGGGTGCGCAGAGCCTCGCCGAGGCGATGCAGCAGGGTGAGGGCGAGCAGGCCGGCGACGGCCCCGGCAACCGCGTCGGTCGGCAGCAGAGCGGCGGCAACCAGACCGATCCGCTCGGGCGCCCCTTGCACGGCCGCGAGTTCGGCGACGATTACACCGTCAAGATCCCCGGCGAGATCGACGTGCAGCGCGTGCGGCGAATCCTGGAAGAACTCCGCCGCCGCCTCGCCGACCCGTCGCGGCCCCAGATCGAGCTCGACTATCTGGAGCGGCTGCTGAAGGATTATTGAGGCTGCGCGCGTAATGACGCGACGTGCGGCTCCCACACACAGCGGCTCCTACACACAGCTGTCGTCCCGTCGAAAGACGGGACCCATAACCACAGGCCGTTGTTGTAGGCTTCGCCGCAACTGCTTGCTCGCGCCACAACACCTCCCTGTGGTTATGGGTCCCGGGTCAAGCCCGGGACGACGGAGAGAGCGCGCCCGCAACCCTACGCCACCTTCCGCGCGGAGAGCGCATCCGCCACCGCCGTGCGGATATCGGCGACCGAGAACGGCTTGGTCACCACGTCGTGCACGATCGCATTGAGGCCGGAGGCGCGCTCGCGCTGATCGGCAAAGCCGGTCATCAACAGGATCTTCAACTCCGGAAAGTCGCGCGCGCTGGCGAGCGCCAGTGCAATGCCGTCCATGACAGGCATCTGGATGTCCGTGAGCAGCAGATCGAAGGCGCCCTGCTCCCGCGCCAGTATTTCGAGCGCGGCGGCGCCGTCCTGCGCGGTGACGGTCTCATGGCCGTCCATGGCGATGGCGCGCGCGACCAGCGAGCGCATCGAATCTTCGTCGTCGGCGATCAACACCCGCGGCATCGAGCTAACCTCCTTCGCAAGACACGTCTCGTATTCTAAGCCTTGCCGCCGGCCGCCAGATCCCGCTTGTTGAAGAAGCGGATATCGATGTCGCGCCCTTCGGGGGGCGGCGAGGCAAGGCGGGACTTGAAAAAGGCGCGTTCGCCCGGCTTCAGCACCGGCTGCTCCAGCACCGTGTTCCACGCATAAATCTCCGCGCCCTGCGCGTCGCGGACCGCAAAGCGCAACCGCGGCAGTTCCACCGGCTTTCGGATCTCGCCGACGATCATGCCTTCGATCACCAGCACCGGCTTGCCGTCCACTGTCTCGTGACTGACTTTGACGTCCTTGAACGCCACCCCGCGCAGATTCACCTCGAGCCCGGCCAGCCGGTAGAACAGCGCGGTCTGCGGCAACAGGCGCACGACGTCGCCGCGCCACACCACCAGCGCCACAATCAGCGCCGCCATCGCCGCGCAGGCGGTGGGCAGGCTCGTTGCGGGCATGCGGATGCGGGGCAGGGTGGGCAGCTTGAACAGTCCTGGCAGCCGGCGGCGGGGTTTGGCTTCGGCATCTACGTGAGCCTCGGCGTCTTCCCGGGCGACCGACGGCCAGTCCTGCCGGACTGCATCGTCCGCCGGCCAGTCGGCCGAGATCGAGGGGCTGTCGACGACAGGCGTGCGCTCGTCCTCCTCCTGCCGCGCCATCGCCTCCCATTCCGCGGCGGCATCGGACGCGGCGGACCTGTCCGCCGCCGCCATCGCCGGCATCGGCGCCGTGATGTCGACGGCATCCTCCGGCCGCGCCAGCCAGACCTCCCTGCAGCGGGAACAACGCACCGTACGCCCGGCCGGACCTAACGTCTCCAGCTTGATCGCATAGGATGTTGTACAATGCGGGCAAACGATATGCATGGAGCCCAATCCCCACCATGGATGCGCCGGGATGCTACAAGGCGACCGTTAACGAATCGGAAACCATAACCGAAGCACAAACGCTTTGTTCGGCCCGCCGGCCCAGCCGGAAGCGGGCGCGAGGATTGAGCCAAGGTTCGAGGTTCCCGGCCGCCGCCCCAGTTGAACCCAACGTCCAACCCAATGTCGAGCGGAGCTAGAGCTTGGTTCGGTTCGAAAATGTCGGATTGCGTTACGGACTGGGCCCGGAGATTCTGCGCGACCTCAGCTTCGCCGTCCCCGCCCATTCCTTCCAGTTCCTCACCGGCCCGTCAGGCGCCGGCAAGACGTCGCTGCTCAGGCTGTTGTTCCTGTCGCTGCGGCCGACGCGCGGATTGGTGAATCTGTTCGGCAAGGATGTTTCGCTGCTGAGCAAGGACCAGATCGCAAACCTGCGCAAGCGCATCGGCATCGTGCTGCAGGACTTTCGCCTGCTCGACCACATGACGACCTACGAGAACGTCGCGCTGCCGTTCCGCGTGATGGGCCGCGACGAATCCAGCTACCGGCGCGAGGTGATCGATCTCTTGAAATGGGTCGGCCTCGGCGAGCGGATGGATGCGCTGCCGCCGATCCTTTCGGGCGGCGAGAAGCAGCGTGCCGCGATCGCGCGCGCGGTGATCTCGCGACCGCAACTGCTGCTGGCGGATGAGCCGACCGGCAGCGTCGATCCGACGCTCGGGCGGCGGCTGCTTCGCCTGTTCATCGAGTTGAACAAGTCCGGCACCGCCGTGATCATCGCCACCCACGACATCACGCTGATGGACCAGTACGAGGCGCGGCGATTGGTGCTGCACCAGGGACGGCTGCACATCTATGAATAAGATCGGCCGAGAGCATGTGCCGCTCGTCGACCTCGGGCATGAACGCCCGCAGGTGTCGGCGAACGCGCGCAACATGTCGCCGATCGTGCCGCGCGCCTCGATCTCCGGCCGCGCGCTGGTCGCCGTCGTGGCGATCATGACCTTCCTCGCCTCGATGACCACGGGCACGGTGCTCCTGGTCAGCGCATCCGCAGCCGAGTGGCAGTCGGAGGTCGCAAGCGAGATCACGATCCAGATCCGCCCGGCTCCCGGCCGCGATCTCGAGCGCGACACATCAGCGGCGGCGGAGGCGATGCGGACGCAGGGTGGGATCGTCGAAGTCCGCCCGTTCAGCAAGGAGGAATCCGCAAAACTGCTCGAGCCCTGGCTCGGCAGCGGATTGTCGATCGAGCAATTACCGGTGCCGCGCGTCATCGTGGCGCGGGTGCAGCCCGGCGGCACGCCCGACCTCACAGCGCTCCGAGCGCGGGTCACGCAGGCCGCCCCCGGCGCCAGCGTCGACGATCACCGCGCCTGGATCGAGCGCATGCGCTCGATGAGCGGCGCCACCGTGTTTGCCGGCATCGGCATTCTCGCCCTCGTGATCATCGCGACCATCATCTCGGTCTCCTTCGCCACGCGCGGCGCGATGGCCGCCAACCGGCCGATCGTCGAGGTGCTGCATTTCGTCGGCGCCTCCGACAGCTACATCGCCAACCGCTTCCTGCGGCACTTCCTGATGCTGGGCCTCGAGGGCGGGCTGATCGGCGGCGGCGTCGCGATGCTGTTTTTCGGCTTCTCTGAATCGATCGCGAGCTGGTTCTCGGGTACTCCGGTCGGTGACCAGTTCGCAGCCCTGCTCGGCACCTTCTCGCTGCGGCCGTCCGGCTATCTGGTGCTGGCGCTGCAGGCGGTATTGATCGCCGCGATCACGGCCTGGGCCTCACGGCGGACGCTGTTCGCCACGCTCGATGATGTCGACTGATGGAACGGCCGGACTCCACTTCGCCCGAAAACGCACTAAAATTGCGTCCGGGGAAGGACAGCCATAATCCGATGAGCTCTGAACTCGACGACGGATCGCAAGAGCGCCGGCCAGCGCGGCCGCGCGGATGGCTGCGCGCGCTGATCGTCGCACCGGTGGCGGTGCTGTTCGTCGCCGCCGGGTTCGGTTTCGTCGCGTTCCTGTCGCAATTGCGCGGCGTCGAAACCCAGCCCGAGCATAACGCCGACGGCATCGTGGTGCTGACCGGCGGTTCCTCGCGGATCTCCGACGCCGTGGAATTGCTGGCGGCCGGCTACGGCAAGCGGCTGCTGATCTCAGGCGTTCACCCGACCAATGCGGCGAGCGATATTTCCCGCTCGCTGCCCGAGAGCAATCAGGCACTGCTCAGGTGCTGCGTCGATCTCGACCGCTCCGCGGTCAATACCAGGAGCAATGCCGCAGAGACGCGGCGCTGGGCGCGTGAGCGCGGTTTCAAGTCGCTGATCGTGGTCACCTCGAACTACCACATGCCGCGTGCGATCGTCGAACTGTCGCACGCGATGCCGGATGTCGAGCTGATCCCGTTCGTGGTGATCGGCGATAAATGGCGCGACGAACCCTGGTGGATGAGTGGCGGAACGCTGCGCCTCCTGCTATCGGAATACGTCAAATATGTCGCGGCGGAGGTGCGGGTGCGGCTGGCCAGAATCGGTCTCGACCTGACGCCGGAATTCCTGGATCAACCCGGCGGCGCGCAGGCGCCGCGCCGGCCCGCGACCGCGCAGGTGAACTGACCAGACCAACTCGTGTTCGGGAATTCGATGTCTTCGATCTTCGTGCGCTCGCTCATCTTCAACGTGCTGTTCTATCTCGTGCTGGTGAGCTTAAGCATCGTCGCGATCCCGACCGTCGTGTTGCCGCGCCGGGCGATGATGACGCTGGCCGCATGGTGGGCGAGCGCGACGCTGTTCCTGATGCGCGTCGTCTGCAACATCCGGGTCGAATTCCGAGGCGTGGAGAAGATTCCGAAAGGGCCCTTGATCGTGGCCGCCAAGCACCAGTCGATGTGGGAGACGTTCCAGCTTTTGCGCTTCTTCGACCACCCGCTCTACATGCTCAAGCGCGAGCTGACCTGGATCCCGGTGTTCGGCCAATTCCTGATCAAGGCGGGCATGATCGCGATCGATCGCGGCGGCGGACCGCGCTCGCTGGTGAAGACGCTGCGCCGCGCGGCGGCTGAAGTGAAGCGCGGCCGCCAGCTCGTGATCTTTCCGGAAGGCACGCGGCGGCCGGTCGGCGCGCCGCCGAGCTACAAGACTGGCGTCGCGCAGATCTATGCCGAGAGCGGCGTGCCGTGCCTGCCGGTCGCGCTCAACTCCGGCCTGTTCTGGCCGCGCCGCACCTTCATGCGCTATCCTGGGACGCTGGTGGTCGAATTCCTTGATCCGCTGCCGGCGGGTTTGCGGCGCGACGAGTTCATGACGCGGCTGCGCGAGTCGATCGAGGGCGCCACCGACCGTATCGTCGAGGCCGCGCGCGCCGAGCAGGCGCAATTGTTCGGCGTCGTGCCCGATACGGCGAAGGCGAAGCTGTAGAGCATGATGAGATCAGGTCGAGTTGGCGCCACGTCGGAGGTGCCTTACCTCTCCCC